>NZ_AJZM02000177.1:0-57887 GCF_000272405.2 Vibrio tasmaniensis 1F-187 | reverse complement strand
AGTCTCAGTCTCAGTCTCAGTCTCCAACTCAACTTAGAGAAAACCAAAAAGAAAAAGTATGTTGAAAATAGAACAAGTTACCCCTCATATCGGTGCGCGAATCCATGGAGTCGATCTCGCCACATGCAGTGTGACTGAGCTCGATGAGGTTTATCAGGCGCTGATTACCCATCAAGTCATCTTCCTAGGTGATCAAGTACTCTCACCAGAACAACACTTGATGATTGCAGAGCGATTTGGACAGCTCGAGCTTGCGCATCCCTTCTTTCCTCGCGTCGAAAGCGCACCTCAGGTGAGTGTCATCGAAACAACCCGTGGTAATGCACCCATGGAAAGCTATTGGCATACGGATCTAACCTGGCGCAACGTGCCATCGAAAGCTTCTTTGTTGCATGCTCAACATATTCCAAGCACCGGTGGGGATACGATTTGGTGTTCGATGACTGCGGTTTTCGAGTCATTAGATGAAGACATGAAAGCAAAATTGAGAGGGTTGTCTGCGACTCATTCGCTGGTGGCTTTCGAGGGAGTTGAGCCAGATCAGATAGAGCTTGATTGGCACAAATCACTACTTAAAACCGCGCAGCAAAATCCACCTGTAATTCATCCTGTTGTTCAGAGCCATCCGGAAACCGGTAAAGAAACACTTTATATCAATGAGCAGTTTACCCGTTATATCAACGAACTTGACCGACAAGAGAGTGATATTTTACTTAACCAACTGTTTGAAATTGCACGACGCCCTGAGTTTCAAGTCCGTTTCAAATGGGACAGGGAATCAATGGCTATTTGGGACAATAGGGTAACGCAACATTACGCGGTGATTGATTACGGCGATACTCCAAGAAAGATGCATCGCGTTACAGTGACATAATGCAAACGAAGAGGCGCAGCACTTGCTAAGGCGCGTTATTGGTGTAGGCGTGAGCGTATAAATCTGAATCACTTAGGGATGTTGTCTGAGTTAAAGTATGAAACCGAGACTTTATTCATCTAAGTCATAATAAAATCAAAAGCGTTGATACATATTTGATTGAAAGCTCACTGCTCTGAGGTGATGTGTAATATACTCAGCGGAAAACATAAGAACCAACATCAAATTTTAGACTTTGTAAACGTTAGGGCTTAGTAAATAAAGTATTTGTATGAACGCGATTCGTAAAGTTTATCAGTACGCAGAACCTAACCTAACCCTTGTGGGTTGGATGGGCTTTGTCGGTTTCCCTGCTTACTACATTGTATGGGAATTCTTGTTTCCGCAACCCTATGAAAATTTAGCCGTGCGTCTGTTTTGCTCGGTATTGTTCCTTGGGATTGTTGTTCGTAATCGTATTCCATTTGATTGGCGAAAGTACCTTCCGGCTTATTATCAAGTCGCTATTACCCTCTGCTTACCGTGTTTTTTCTTTTACATGCTGCTGATGAATAACTGGTCCAACGTATGGGTTATGTCTTTCATGTCGGCTATTTTCCTCCATATTCTATTAGTTCACGTCACCCGAGTGATGTTTGCACAAACCTTCGCCGGGATAGGGATTGCTACCTTGTGTGCATGGGTGGCACAAGGCTTCTACTTAGAGCTCACTATGGATTGGACGCATGTGCCAATCTTCTTATTTATCTATTTGTTCGGTAACTTATTTTACTTCCGTAATCAGGTGGAACATGAGAATAAGGTGTCATTGGCGAAATCTTTTGGGGCCGGTATCGCGCATGAGATGAGAAACCCACTAAGTGGTTTACTGACTTCTATTGATGTTATGCAGTCCATATTGCCGAATCCGAAAAGTGGTGGCCACCAAGGGCAATACGCTTTGAGCAATGAAGAAGTTATACAGTTACGTGAAGTGGGTGATGAAGCGATGGAGATTATTCACTCAGGTAACGAGACGATTGATCTTCTATTGACTTCAATTGATGAAAACCGAGTATCTCGTTCTACGTTCAAGAAACATTCAGCTCAAGCGGTGGTTGAAGGGGCTATAGATAGCTTTAACTATAAGCGCTCAGCTGATAAATCAGCGATCTCTTTAGATGTACAAAGCAACTTTGATTTCTTGGGCAGTGATACCTTGTTGAAGTACGTGATGTATAACTTGTTCAAGAACGCATTCCATCATCGCAGCCCTGAAGATTTTCATATTCATGTCACCATGTGCAGTGATGACGTGACCAATCAAATTATGGTTACCGATAACGGAGCTGGTATTTCAAACGATGTCATTCGACGTATTTTCCAGGATTTTTACACCACCGGCCAATCAGGTAACTACGGCTTAGGTTTGCCATTTTGTCAGAAAGTAATGCGGTCGTTTGGTGGAGAGATTAAGTGTAAGTCTGAGGTGGAACAGTGGACGCAGTTCACGATGACTTTTCCATCTTTGACTTCTCACTCTGTGAACGAAATTAAGAGTGAGCTCACTAAGCTAAAGACAGTGTTGATGGTGAGTGACCAGAAAGTACTCTCTGATAAAATTACTGAGACATCACGTTCTATGGGGTTTGACCTCACCGTATTAGACGTTGTATCAGCACTTAAAAATAAGGAATATCAATTTGAGTTCGACTTGATTTTCGTTGATATGGAGAGCTTAGATTTAAGAGCCAATTACCTCGATAGAATTGAATCTTTGCTATCGTTCACTGAAGCGAGAATCATCTATTTGTATGAGCATCATCCCATTAAGCGTGTTCGTAACGTTGCTTTTGAACCGATTTGGGTGGAAACACAAGTTTGGCTACTGAATACCAAAGCCACCATCGAGCGCTTACTTTTCGATTCTAATTACGTGTTGCCATCGGTTGCTGTGAAACCACTAGATGCGACTAATAAACGTACGATAATGGTGGTGGATGACAACGAATCTTTGCGCCGTTTTACCGCAATGTTATTGGAAAAACAGGGCTTTGACGTTGTACAGAAAGAAGATGGCCAACAAGCGTTAGATGCTTTGGATACCGAGGATGTTGATTTGATTCTGATGGATATCGAGATGCCAATTATGGATGGTATTGAAGCTTCTCGTCGAATCCGTAGTGCTGCCAAAGAATACTCTACAGTGCCGATTATTGCTCACACAGGCGACAGTTCCCCAGTGACATTGGAAAAAATGGAATCGTCAGGCATGTCAGATTTTATTGTGAAGCCAGCAGATAAAACCCGACTGTTCGATAAAATTGCACACTGGATTTGATTTGTTGTACCGTCCGGTTATCCAGCTGAACTAGATGAATAGATGAACACAAGAAAGAGCTCAGCAATTCGCTGGGCTCTTTTTGTATCGCGACATGATAGCGTCTATTCAGTCCTGCCGTTTGTGTTAGTTATAGAATTGGTGTGTACAGTGTTATACGAACTCTAACTCTGGGTGATGGTACGCTTCGTGACAAACGGTGAGCACATGGTCAATGTCTCGTGGTGTCATATCGGCATTCACTGAAAATCGGATGATGTTCTTGTTCTTGCCCGTAGCGGGGCGGCAGAACACCGCACCGAACACATTCCGTTCTTCGAGGAAATCGCGAACACGTTCAGTGTTTCTTTCACTACCACATTCTAATGCCACAATTTGAGACTCGCTGCGAATATTAAAGCCAATTCGTTTTAGACCCGTAGTCAACGATTTAGCACGCTGGAACAGAGCCTGTCGTTTATCATCTGCACTTTTGATTACCTCTAATGTTTTCTCTAAACGGACCACCTCTTGTGGTAACACGGTCGAGCTGAAAATCGCGGGATAAGCAACAAACGGTAAGGTTTCTGAAAGTAGTTTTGGTCCAAGGATCGCGCCTGCACGATAAGCAAAGGTTTTAGCCAAACTTACGGTGATGAAGTCGACTTGCTTTGTAAGGCCCAATGCGTGAACTATGCCGGCACCATTTTCCCCATGCGTGCCCAATGAATGCGATTCATCAACGACGACGGCACAATCAAACTCTTGCGCCATTTCGTAGATGTCGCGTAGTGGGGCGATGGTCCCAATGGTACTGTAAACCGAATCGACCACAATAACGCCTGAGCCGTGGCGCTCTAACTGTTTACGCAGGTGATTCATATTGTTATGCATAAACGGGTGGGCGATGCCGCCAGCGGCACGAATGCCTTCCCATAGCGACATATGGGCAAAAAAGTCGATATACACCGATGTGTCCGGCGGGCAGATGGTTTGTAATAGTCCAATATTGGCCGCCCAACCTGACTGAGAAAGCAAACAGCTCTCCATTCCGACATAGTTCGCGAGCTCGGTTTCAAACGCAGGTTTAGACTCTTCATCTTGTAAAAAAATTGCAGACATCACTACGTTGTCATCGTGTTCAATAATCGCTGCTTGATGGGCGTCTTGGATCGGTTTGTTGTGTGACAGTGCTAAGTAATCATTGCTCTGCATCACGACGGCATTGCGCTGAGGTCGTTTACCCAATACCAAGTGCTTTTGGCTTTGGTTCTGGGTAATGAGGTCTTGAATATAGAAATTCAAGCGTTCTTCGATAAAGGAAGGTAGTGGTTTGTTTTTTGTTGTATCACTCATAATTATTCTCTTCAAATACGGGAAAACGCCAGCGCCGGCGGTTGTATATTGAAGTTAAAAAGTGATGTGTCATTAGTCAGTTTGCATAATTTTGTATGTGCTAGCAAACTCAGTATTTAAAGGTATCGAAGCGAGTCATTTTCCTTACGGTGCGGGGCTTTAACCTAGATCAGATAGGAATGATAGCCTTCTTTTTTATGATAAAAGGCTATTAAAATTCGGTGTTCTAATGACCATGAAAAAGTCGATTCTGAAAAGCTTTGATGTCCTAGCTGCGTATTATGAACTGGCACGTATTAAGAACTGGAACGTATTAGCTATGAACGTGAATCAGTTCGATTAAGTCGTTCAATTCCTGCTTGGCTTTTCCCTCTAACGAGTAACCAATATTGATGCGTAAGCAATTGCTGTAAAGGTCATGAGTGCTAAACAGGTGCCCAAGCCTGATATCAATGTTGTGGTCGGCAACTGCCTGAGCAAAGCTTGATTGGTTCAAATTTGGTATTTGTAGCCAAAGTACCATGCCACCTTGCGGGTTACTTATCTTTACTCCTTGAGGAAGGTGCTGAGCCAAATAACTTAGGTATTGCTGGCGCAAAGAGAGAAGCTGAGTACACCTTCTTCTAACGTGTTTTGCGTATTGACCAGATTCGATAAAGTCAGCAACTGCAAGCTGAGTGGGTAGGGCGACGCCATAGCTTGCAGCAGAAAACTGAGCCTTGTATTCGTTAATGAACCTCCCTGGTAAGCACCATCCTAATCGGTAACTCGGTGACAAGCTTTTCGATATTGAACCACACCATAGTACATAGCCGCCTTTGTCGTAGTATTTCGCGGGGAGTGGAGTGTGTGAGGAATAAGAAAGTTCCAGATACACATCATCTTCAATGATCGGTACTTGATAGTGATTCGCTAATTCAGCAAGCTTTTGTTTTTGACTAGCCGACATGTTGATCCCTTGAGGGTTCATATGAGAGGTACAAAAAATCGCGGCATCGACTTGTCTATTCTTCAAATGCGCTTCCAATTGTTGCAAGTCGATACCGTCATCCAGAGATGGGATCTCGATGATTTGTCGCGACATCTTTCCGAGCAACTCCAGAATGCCGTTGAAACAAGGTGAACTAATCGCGATGGTGTCGCCTTCTTTGGTGCACGATTCAAGTGCTGCCTTAATCGCAGACATACAGCCTGCAGTAATCACCATCTCTTCAGGTGAAAAGTGTACATCGAGCTTGGCAAAGTGAGTGGATAATGCCTGACGTAACATTGGCTCACCTTGTGTATCTGGGTAATGGTTTAGCCTGCTGCTCATACGCCGAATAGCGCGGCGAAAACTGCGTTCCAGTTCAACAATCGACTGTTCATCATTGGCGGTGCTAGACACCCCTAAAGATCCATTGATTGAGTTGTGAGTCGATGAGGTTAGCTTGACGCTCGACACTTTACTTTCAAACTGTGCCCACTCTGGGGTTGAACGAGCAGGTTTATGAGGAGAAACAAAATACCCTGCTTGCGGTCGAGAGTGTATCCAGCCTTGTGATTCGAGTTCTTGGTAGCAGCTCACCACGGTCGACATGCTGATGGCTTGTTGTTTAGCTAATTGACGCAGCGAAGGCATGCGTCCACCTTCGGGTCTTTTCCCCGTTTCAATCTCATCAATAAACTGATTGGCTAGCTTTCTGTAGATGCTCATGGTCACGACCGTTGTTAACTGTACTGGTTTTTATTGTAAAAATTGTATCTGTACTGGTTTTGTTGATCAAGGGATACTCATTCAAAACAAAGGAGGGGTCAGTATGAAAAGAAATGATTTGTTGTTAGCGGTGTTCGTGATGGCAATTTGGGGATTCAATTTCTCGATGATCAAAATGGGTGTAACCAATGTTCATCCGTTGTTGGCAACCGCCGCGCGTTTCTCGCTAGCGGTGATTCCGGTGATATTTTTTGTAGCAAGACCGAATGTCGCGTGGCGTTATTTAGTGAGTTATGGCTTTGTGTTTGGTGTGGGCATCTGGGGCATGGCTTCATGGTCAATCACCGCTGGGCTCTCATCGGGGCTTTCGTCGGTGTTGCTTTCAACCAATGTGCTAATTGGTATGGCGGTTGGCGTGTGGGTTTTCAAAGAAAGTGCGTCGGTTCGCAAGTTAATGGGTGCGATGTTAGCCATGTGCGCGTTGGCGGTGCTGGTTTCCGCAGCAACGGGCAATGTCACTGTTAATGGCGTGATTCTTATTATGATCGCAGCGTGTAGTTGGACGTTAATGGGCGTGATTGTTAAAGCGTCTAAAACCACTCAGGCTTTTGCGTTTAACGTGTGGGGCATGCTATTTGCGCCAGTTCCATTAGTGTTGTTTGCGGTGATGCTGCACGGTGACCAAATTATTTGGCAGGCGATAGAACAATGGGATTGGAACGCAACGATTGCTGTGTTGTTTCAGGCTTACCCAACCACGCTATTCGGTTACTGGGTGTGGAATAAACTGTTAATTCAATATCCGTTAAGCACGACAGCGCCGTTAACCTTGCTAGTACCTATATTCGCATTGATCAGTGGTTACTTTATGTATGACGAAGTGCTATCAGTCGCTCAAGTTGTGGCATCTGTACTGTTTCTAGTCGGTATAGGTTTGATAGTGAAGCCTGCTAAGACAACCGTAAGACCTCTTAGGGAAATAAAGACGATTGATTGAGCGTTTTCTAAAAACACAGCAGAATAGCATTGTCGAAAGGATTGACTAATTCGAATTAAATTCTGAAATGATACAAATATCATATTTAATAATGGTTACTTAGTAACCTCTGTTGAGTTTGATATCAAATCAAGTGGCTGATTTTATTGGGTATAGGATAGAGGTCTCAAAAATTATCTTTCAGAACACTAAAGTTTTAAATTCTTATTATGTTGGGTTTTGCGGGATATAATATCACATCGTACCTGTTGGTTAGGTGTTTTTTAGCTATATATGTGACTTTACAAGGGAGTTATCTTCCTGATTTGAAAGAATAATTAAATTGATGAGATAAAAAAGTTGGCGAAAATCAGAAGCTTGGCATACACTTTCCTTGTAAATGACCTTATCTCATTGATTGAATAGGGTAAATGCTTTGGCGCTACTGAAGATGGTAGCAATGTATAACATAGCTTTGAGGAAAGTTTTATGGCACTCACTAAAGCCGATTTGGCTGAGAACCTGTTTGAAACACTCGGATACAGCAAGCGGGATGCCAAGGAAACGGTTGAAGTGTTTTTCGAAGAAGTTCGTAAGGCACTTGAAAATGGCGAACAGGTAAAACTGTCTGGTTTTGGTAACTTTGATCTTCGTGAGAAAAACGAGCGACCTGGTCGTAACCCGAAAACTGGTGAAGACATTCCAATTTCTGCTCGACGTGTTGTTACTTTTAGACCGGGACAAAAACTGAAGGCCCGAGTCGAAAATATTAAAATCGAGAAGTAGCCAAGCAATAGACCACGCCTAGCGTGGTCTTTTTGTATCTACGTCTTATGCATCATTTGCTGACTGTCTTGTCACTAGTTTCTCTTAGTGGTATCACCTTACTCCCTTTTCTTAGCTACCCTTCTCGTTAACCACCCTTTTCGTTAACCACTAATAGTGACATCCCCTATATTTTGCTTTCTGATACTAATGAACTAATGAACTAATGAAAGCAACGCGAGAGCACTAATAAAAAGAAAGGGCTGCGATTATGCAGCCCTTTGTCGTTCTTGTTTATGGTAAGCGTTTATGCCAGTGGTTATGCCGCTTTAATGTGCGTGGTAATGTACGGTTGCCATGCTTGTTGGTAAAGCTCTAAAGATTGGCGTCTTAGGCTATTGATTTGTGCCGCTTCGATATCGTTGATTGGGCGATGTTCTGCAATTGCGTGACGCTCAATGCCTTGGATGATTTCGTAGAGTTCGTGCTCAGGGCCACTTTTCACATCAGCAATCGCTTTCAAGTGAAGTTGAACCTCTGCAATGATGTTGGTTTTAGGTAAACGAACCAACAAGTTAAGGTCACGGTAGCCAGAATCGGCTGGTGACTTAAACTTGTTTTTCAGCTTAACAACGTCTGCTTCACGGCTTAGCGCTTCGTAAACTTCAACCAAGCTTTCTACATCGTTCGCGATGATAGTTGCACGGGCTAAGTCGGTAATTTTTGTTACATCACCATCAAGCTCAAGGGCGATTTTTTCTTCTGCACGAGCTTGAGATTTAACGCCAGCAAATAGCGCTTCAGAATTGGTGAGTAGGGCAGTACTTTTACAGATAGTTTCTAGTTCAGCTTGGCCTTGATGTGCTTTGCTGTACAGAATATCGAAGTCGGTGTAAGGCTGAGTCGGGCGTGAGTCGAAGGCTTTGATGCCGTAAAGGCCGCTCAAACTATGACGGAATACGTTTGATGAAACTTGGTTTTGCGCAGGAGTGCGCGTTTGATCAGTCGAACTTGTTGAAACAGGTGCTGCTGCGAATGCAGGCGCTCGGCTCAATACCAATAGCATTAGGGCCGTCGTACGGAGAAATACACTCATTCAAACTCCAAAATACAAGGTTACAAAAACGGGTAGTTAAAAGGGGTAACCAGTAACGCACAAGAGTAAAAACAGCTTAACTAAACTCACTACATATTAAATGGGGCTAGCTAAGACAGAAACCAACTCTAACGTTTAATATTGCTTTAAAATGTGAAGATATAGACAAATAATCCAACCGTTAGTTCCGCAATTATTAGAACTTTGAACTTAGCCAGTTTCTGATTTCATCGAAACCAATTTGGTACTTTAAACCAAGCTAAGGTTGCTCTTACCTCTCTATACTGTACCCTTGCATTATGACTGTTTAACATGAACGAAAGATGAATAATCCTGAATTTTGGCACAATAAATGGGCAGCCAACCAAATTGGTTTCCACCTCGAAGATGTAAACCCACTTCTGATTAAATTTTGGGAAAAGACTGAGCCTAGCTACGAGAAGAGTGTGTTTGTTCCACTTTGTGGCAAAAGTGAAGATCTGATTTGGCTAGCTTCAAAGCATGAAGATGTTCAAGGTGTCGAGTTAAGTCAGATTGCGGTTCGCGCATTTTTTGCAGAGCACCTTTACACCCCGACTGTGACTCAAATCAGTGGTCAGCACGAGCTGTATCAATTCGATGAACTGAACATCTACACGGGCGATTACTTCTCAGCGCCAATCCAGCCTGTCGATACCATTTACGATCGCGCGTCTTTAGTCGCATTGCCTGAAGAGATGCGCGTGCAATATGTAGAGCGTTTGAAGCAACTGTTAAAGCCAGGCGGCAAAATCTTATTGGTGACATTGGATTACGATCAAAGTGAGATGGCAGGGCCTCCGTTTAGCGTACCTAAGCTAGAGATCGATCAGTTATTTGCAGGTTATAAGATCACTTTGTTGAATCAAGATATCGCAGATGATGAACACCCAAAGATTGCGAAGAAAGGTTTGTCTCGATTCAGTGAAGAAGTGTATTTGATTGAGTCTGACGCTTAAGCTTAAGCTGAGTTTGCTTTTAAGCCAATAGCTAACGCCAACAGCTAAAACGAACAAAAAGACGGGCTCGATAGCCCGTCTTTTTTTATTGTTCAGATGTGAACTCGTGATTGTTCAGAATTGAATAGCTGGCTAGTAAATCACTTTTATTTTAGAAGCACTCTCAATTGCATCTTCAATCGCAGTCTCAGTGCTGTTGCGACGAGTAAGCGCCACACCTAGACGACGGCGACCATCGATATCAGGTTTACCAAACAAGCGAACTTGCGTCTGTGGTGCGTCTAGCGCCTCTGTAAGACCTTCAAAACGAATGTTGGTTGAAGTGCCTTGACCAAGGATAACCGCTGATGCACACGGACCGTATTGCGTGATGGATTTGATCGGCAAACCGGTAAACGCGCGTACGTGCAGTGCGAATTCCGATGAGTCTTGAGACATAAGAGTCACTAAGCCAGTATCGTGTGGGCGAGGGGATACTTCGTTGAAGATAACGTGATCGCCTTTGACAAACAGCTCTACGCCGAAGATACCGTGACCACCTAATGCGTTAACCACTTGTTCAGCGGTGTATTGCGCTGTTTTGAGTGCGTTGTCTGACATGACTTGTGGCTGCCATGATTCACGGTAATCACCATCTTCTTGGCGGTGACCGATAGGCGCACAGAAGTGAACACCGTCGACTGCGCGAACGGTAAGTAGCGTAATTTCGTAATCAAAGTCGATGAAGCCTTCAACGATCACACGACCTGCGCCAGTACGGCCGCCTTCTTGTGCGTAGTCCCAAGACTTTTGAATGTCTTCTTCTGTTTTGATTACGCTTTGGCCTTTACCTGAAGAGCTCATTACTGGCTTAACAACGCAAGGCATGCCCACGAATTCAACAGCGGCAGCGAAGTCTTCAAAGGTGTCTGCAAAGCGGTAAGGAGAAGTGCTCAGTTTTAGCTCTTCTGCAGCTAGGCGACGGATACCTTCGCGGTTCATCGTTAGCTTAGTCGCATTTGCAGTGGGAACGACATTTAAGCCTTGCGCTTCCAGCTCTACCAACTTGCTGGTGGCAATAGCTTCAATTTCAGGAACCACATAATCTGGTTTTTCAAGTTCAATGACTGCTTGCAGTGCATCGCCGTCTAACATGTCTAATACATGACTACGATGTGCAACTTGCATTGCGGGTGCGTCTGCGTAACGGTCACATGCAATAACTTCCAAGCCTAAACGTTGGCACTCGATAGCAACTTCTTTGCCCAGTTCACCTGAACCTAATAGAAGTACACGAGTAGCATTTTCACGAGTAGCAGTACCAAACATAGAAATTCCTTCCGATCTTTTGAACGATTGATTGAAAACGGGGTGATCATACTTATTTGAAGAATAAAAGCAAACGTTTGCGCAGGTTGGGGTGTGAATTAGAAGCATAAAAAAAGCAGCCCTGTAAAATAGGGCTGCTTATTTAAAATTTTGTTAATCAGATGTACTTAGATTGCTAAGTAAGTCACTGGAATGTCGGGATTAATCGCTTCTAATGTAGATTGCGTATCCGCTAGGTGACTGATGCTACCTTCGGCAATTTCAACCAAGGCTGCGTTTTCAATCTGTTCAAAATCGAAGCCAGCCAGTTTAAGTTGAATCAACGCCACTTGCAGAGGAGGTAAGCTCGGGTTGAACGCTGCGTTTTCAGCGTAAGCACCAGTGAAAACCTCACCCGACGTCAATTGCAGTGAAACACCACTTAGGTTTTTGGTGTAAGGAGCATGGCTGCGGTTTAGTGCTGCTAGCGCTTCTACAACAATAGGCGTTGTTTCTTCAGTCGTGTGTTTATGATCAAGCTTAGTCATTAGGCCAGTCGTCACACCTAAATCAGCAGGGCCGAACGAGTCTGGTAGGTACTCTTGCAGAGACATTTCATCACGTTGTGGAAGCTGAACTTTAAGTTCTTTTGCTGTGGTCAGTTCGTTCATGAATTGACGACAGTGACCACAAGGGCTGAAGTTGATGGTGATATCAGAAATACCTTGTTCGCCTTTCATCCAAGCGTGGCTGATTGCAGATTGCTCAGCGTGTACTGTTTGGCCAAGTTGAGCACCAGCGATTTCAAGGTTTGCACCAAAATACAGAGTGCCAGACAAACCACGCACGATTGCACCAACATAAAAGTCAGATAACGGAGCGTAAGAATAGGCTGCGGCAAAAGGAAGTAGCGCAATACGTAGCTCGTCATCCGCTAAACCACTTGCTTGCAGTAGGCTAGCAAATTGTTCTGGAGACAATGTCGCGTCAAAGTTGTCTGCTAATACGATGTCACTCAAAAGTGCTTTGATTGCTGTTGGAGCACTTTCCAGCGCCAGGGTAATACGACTGTTCATGTTGAATCCTTAATTGACCTTAGGCTTTAATTCTATGTAATGCTCAGGAATTTTCTGTGATATTGATCACTACTGAGTTGTTGTTGTTACATTGGTTTGCATAATTAGAGTGAGGTCACAGATGAAATCGATTGCAAGAGTAAAAACTACCATTGATATCCCATTTATTGGCCTAAACAGGGCGCGATTTGGCTGCTATTGCTAAATAAATGCGAATAAAAAGCCCAAACAGACACTGTAATAAACAGCATTCTGGTTGGGCTGAATCGCGTAGTGATCGTTTAGGTTAAGAATAGAACCAAACCACGAGCGAAAATATACTCGGTGCGATGATTGAGGTAATGACGCCGCAAAGCACAAGAGCCAACGAACTGAATGCAGCATCTTCCTGATTCTTTTCAGCACAGGTCGCAGTACCTAAAGCATGAGACACGGTACCCATGGTTAAACCTCGGGCAATAGGGCTCTTAATACCAATGAGATTGTAGATTGGATAAGCAAAAATTGCCCCAAATAGACCAACAATCAATACCAGTATTGCCGCAATCGCTGCTTCACCACCTAAATGGCTCGATACTTCCATCGCAATTGGTGTGGTGACTGACTTACCTAATAAACTCGCAATCAAACTTAAGTCTGCTTTAAAAGCCACAGCGATCAATGCTGTCGTTGTCATCGACATCACACTGCCTAGTGTGCAAGCAAAGGTGATGATGCGCCAGTTGGCTCTGATTTGAGGTAGCTGTTCATAAAGCGGATAAGCAAGGGCAACTACCGCGGGCTGCAGCATGTAGGTAATCCAGGTGTTGTCCCCATAGTAAGTCTCAAACGGTACTTTGAAGAACGTGAGTATCGGAATGATGATACCAATGCTGATCAGCAGGGGATTACACAGCGGTGAGTTTACTTTTTGACTTACCCAGCGAGCAAACAGGAATACCACGATGGTGAGTAGAATCCACATGATCAGTTACCTCTCGAAAGCAAGCGGTCTAAGAACCATGATAAAGACACCAACACCAACAACGTGCCGCCAACGGCGCTCGCCATAATTGGCAATGCGTTTGCGATAAGCATGTCGAAGTGATCCATCAACCCTACACTGATCGGAACAAACAGTAAGATCATTAGGCGGATAATCAAGCTTGCACCGGGCTGTACCCAGTGCGAAGGAACAATACCAATCACCATGGCGGCAAACAGAATCAACATGCCAAAAATACTGCCTGGGATTGAGGTATCCAAAAAATGCTGTAACGCGTTACCTGCTGTAAGTGCACCTATGATTAAGGTGAAGGAGATTAAGCAGTAAACCAGCTGGATCAATCTTTCTTTCAAAGTGTTACGTCTCTTGATAATGGAATTAACTAGCTAACTTTTCTACGTATTGATAAACCGCCTTCAAGATAGCCATTTTCTTCTCGTCACTTTCATGTTCGTGCGCGAGGTTTTCAAGGTTGAGCATGTACTCTTCTAAACGGCACTCATAAAACTCACGACAATGGTTCGCCCATTTCAATTGCTCAGCTTCGTCGAGCGTCCATGGGAAGTTACGCGCACGGTAACGGAACAGTAACGGTTTAATTCGTTCGTCACTGAAGGTGATATCCAAAGCTGCCAAGTTGTTCGGGTCAGTTTCACGAATGATGTTCATCGCTGTTTTATCAGCAGGTGAAAAGAAACCGTCGTAAAGGTGTGTATCAACATCATCACTCTTTTCGTACTCGCGTTCTTGTGAGTACAGGCCGATCAGTTTTTCGCGGATCTCTGGATGTTCGCGCAGCAGTGCCAAGTTCTTCAAGCATTGTTGGCGATCGATACCGATGGTTTCGGCATTTTCAGCCGTCAGCGTTTTGGCTGGAGCAAGAATAGGGCACTTGTTCAGTTGAACCAATTTGATTGGTACGGGTAGCTCGTCTTCACCCAGTTCACTGCGTTTGGTGTAGAGTCTGTCTCTGAGTTCATCAGCGTCCAGTTCTAACAGTGGGCTTGGATCTTTGGCTAAATCAACCACGATAACGGCATTTTGATTGGTTGGGTGCCAAGCCATAGGCACAATCCAGCTTGTGTAGTTGCAGTCACGGCCAAACATGCCCGAAACGTGCATCAATGGTGTCATGTTTACAATATCAACCAGGTCATTCAGCTTACGCTTATGACGCATGTTGTAAAGGTAATCGAACATCTTAGGTTGTGCAGCTTTTAGCTTCTTCGCCAACTCGATAGTCGCAATAACATCGGCCATTGCATCGTGCGCGTTCTCATGTTCAATGCCGTTTGCCACAGATAAGTGTTCCAGTTTGAAACTTGGATAACCTTCTTCGTTCTCTGGCCAAACAATGCCTTCAGGGCGCAGTGCGTGAACAGCGCGCATTACATCGAGTAGATCCCAACGAGAGTTGCCGTTCTGCCAGCTCCACGCATATGGGTCGATGAAGTTTCGGTAACAGGTGTAACGCGTTACCTCGTCATCAAATCGAATACTGTTGTAACCAAGGCTTGTGGTGTTTGGTTTGGCCAACTCAGCATGGATCTTAGCGATAAACTCTGGCTCAGGGAGACCTTGTGAAGCCGCTTTCTGTGGCGTGATACGGGTGATCAACGCAGCTTCAGGCGTAGGGAGGTAATCAGCCGGAGGTTGGCAATAGATAACCAGAGGCTCTCCAATAACATTGAAATCTTGGTCGGTACGAACACCCGCAAACTGACTCGGACGGTCTTTTGCTGGGCTAACGCCCCACGTTTCGTAATCGAAAAAGAAGTAGGTCGGCTGATTATCTGAACTCATTGAAATTCCTGAACAGCAAGCGCAGAACGTTTACTGTGGCTGAAGGTTAGTTTTGTTCAGTATCTGATAGTATGCGGTACGCGTGCAACCCAGATCACAAATAAATTGTCGGAAAACGGTGCTTTACTATTCAATCGAGTCGGTGGGGATGTCTTTGAATCCAGTTGAGGCGGTATCTTAGTTAATACAATCTGTCTATCGTCCGTTTAATCCGATGGAGGTGAGAGAATCAATCGTACTTTCTGTTTCATGGTTAGCTCTCGGTTCTTCAAATCTTTGAATATGGCCTTCCATTCTTGAAAGGTGACCACTATCGGATTAAAACTGTTTACGGGTTTGGTGACGCCGTAACGCACGGTTTCCATTTCAGGCTCGAACGTACCAAACAACTTATCCCAAATGATCAAAACACCGGCGTAGTTCTTATCTATGTATTGCGGGTTTCTACCGTGATGCACACGATGGTGAGAGGGGGTGTTGAAGAGATATTCCAGAGGCCCTAGGCTTCGTACCCACTGAGTATGTACAAAGAACTGTAGACCCAGATTCAGAAGCACCACGAAGATGACCCATTTAGGGTCAAAACCTATGATGACTAACGGTACCCAAAACAACCACATCCCAGCAAGTGGGTACATTAGGCTTTGACGGAAAGCCGTACTGAAGTTCATCTGTTCTGAGCTGTGGTGCGCGACGTGTGCTGCCCACATCCAGCGAACACGATGGCTTGCTCTATGGAACCAGTAATAGCAAAAGTCTTGCAACACCATCAACACAATGAAACTCAGCACGCCCATTTCAATGTCCATTAAACGCCAACCAAACATCAAGAGATACAACTGCACGACCAATAACCCGGTGATCAAATCGGAGAGTTGATGCATTCCCGCAAGCGTGAAGTTACACATCACTTCTGAAAGTTTATAGCTGGAATTATCTGGCAATCGACCTTGCTTCTGACCGATAAAATACTCAGCCAACATGCACACCACGAATAAGGGCGCTAATACCAGCAGTAGCCATTCTGGGTGATTGATTAATGCGTCGATATTCATGTTTTATCCTTGTTGAGACGCCATACGCGTTCTTAGTATCAAGTTTACTTAGACTTACTCGCCTGAGATTCAACCAGCAGAATTACGTTACCAGCAAGCAAAGTGATCTTCTGTTAGGCCAAGAACACCATCGAGTTGATGTGTCACTCCATTGTTGTCTTCAATCGAGCCAGAAAAGTGACCAATGAACTGGCGAAAGTTACTCTTTAACAGCCATAAATTGAGCTTTTCACTGCGGTTATTTAAGGGCGTAAAGGTCAGGTTTATACGTCCATCTTGTGATGTTATCTGCCAAGGCAAGTTCGTGTCTTGGCGACTGAACGTAAACTGTACCGGGTTAAGCAAGTGTCTGGTTCCATTGACCCATAACACGTTTTCGCAGCCTCCGGTTTCATTCACGCCCGCCGCGAGGTTTAGGCCAATATCTGTGCCATTGGATTGCGTGTTGATGCTTGCCCAGCGCCAACTGGTTTCACGTCTCATGTAACCCGCTGAAAAGTCATAACCAGCACGAGCTTGTTCGAGAACGAGTGATTCTCCCTTGATTTGGATGTCACCGCTGATGCGCAAAGCATTGTGCTTTTGGGTGTAAGTCCAACCTGAATAACCCGTTGGGCTGCACATCGCCAAGGGCAAGCTGTCGGCTTTAGGCTCTAAAGCGATGTCGGCCTTGATGAGTTTGGTATTCAAGCGAACTCGCCATTGTCCGGCTTCGATATCGAAAGTAATGCTTTGGCCAGCAATACTTGTCTTTCCTTCAAATGGTGAAGGCGTTACTTGCTTATCAAACCCTAATGGCCTCAACCAAGATGACTCTTCTAGATGGTTGTTTTCAATATCGTACAGATAACAAAATGCCGAGCCTAAGTAGCGAATATCCGCGATAGCGACACCAATAATGTGCGTGTCGGTGACGATGCTGACAAATTGAAATTGCTTGTAGTGGAAGTGCTTCTGCCAAAGGTTTGCTTTTGCATCCATCGAGTTTCGGTAGTCAAAGTTCTCGATGTTCAGGTGCTTTGGGATGCCATCGAAATGTCCAATGATCGGCTGACCATTAGAATCAATCAAACTGTGTGGAGCAGGATTCGTTTTTATCATTGCGATAGTTCACATAAATTTAACAACTAAAGCCATTGTGCGATGAGTAGCGTAGAATTGGGAGGTCATATTCGGACAAGAGCGCGTTACCAATCACGATTTTGTCAGTAGTGTTGTTGAAGCTGAGTAGTCATGTTGATGGGAATGGGCTCGATATAAGGAGAGACGATTGGAGATTATCGCGGAGTATAAGCCGACCGGACATCGGCATCAATTGGGTACATTAGATATCGCGCTGCTGTTGAATACGTTAGAGCAACGAGGTCTCGATATTGAAAGGCTACTCAATGATGTGGGTTTGCCGAACATGGATTGGCGAGACCCGAATGGAAAGCTGACTTACGCTGACAAACTTTCGTTATTTAGCGCGGCGAATCAGAGCTTTCCTCACGATGGCTTAGGGCTTTGGCTGGGGGAACACGCTAGCTTGAGCCACTTTGGTGTGTTGGGTTATGCGCTATCGACAAGTCAAAATGTCGGGGAGGCCATCAAGTCGGGCTTTAAATATCTGCGCCTGAACGGTCCTATTTTCTCGGTTAAATTATTTCTAGATTCCGAGCAAGCAGTGATTCAGATTGAGAACACCTTGGAAGTGGGCGATCTCCTACCTTTCTGCAGTGAGTATTTCTTGAGTTCAATCGTCTCTTTGTTCGAAGAACTGACTGGTCATGAGTTGGATATTCATACTTTGGCTTTGCCTTATGCTCGCCCTAATTACACCAAGCTTTATGACGAGCGTTTCCAGTGCCCGGTGATTTTTGAACAAAACTATTGTGAACTGCGTTTTGATATCTCCGTTTTATCACAAACTTTATTGACTCATGATGCCGCGACCCTGAAGCGCTATCTCGCGTCTTGCCAGTCGATAGTGGAAACGCTGGACTCTGAGCACCTGCTGACTAACCAGATCAAAACGATCTTTTATCAAACCGCAGGCAGTTTCCCGAATATAGAACAACTCGCGGATGAGTTTGGTTGTAGCTCTCGTACACTCAGGCGAGAGCTAGTGACCCATGATTCCAGCTATCAAATATTGCTTACCGAAGTTAGAGTGGAACTGGCCAAAGAGCTGTTACTCGGCACAACCATGAGTATCGATGACATCGGTGAAAGGCTCGGTTATAGCGACCCGGCAAATTTCAGAAGGGCGTTTAAAGGTTGGCTCAATAAAACGCCCGCTCAGTTTCGTGGCAGATTGAGTGCTTCTGGGTAATTGGCTCGATGTGCGTATAAACGGTATTTCGTGGAAAAGTAGAGATTGTGAGCAAAAAGAAGGGATTATGGCGACAGCTTTGAGCTATCAGCACAAATTTTGCGATTGTTCTGTAATTTACTCTTGTTCAGTAAACAGAAACCTTAAAAACAGGTATGATAGTGCCGTTTTTAATCCTGAACTGGGAAAGTCATGGCAAAGTTAACACTCCAAGAGCAGATGCTTAAAGCTGGCTTGGTAAATGAGAAAAAATTAAAGAAGGCGAAGAAAGGCTCTAAAAAGTCTCGCGTTCAGTCTCGTGAAGCAAAAGCGGCAGCAGAAGAAACTAAACTGGCGCAGCAAGCGAAAGACAAAGAGTTAAACCAACAGTTGAAAGAACAGCAGTTGAGCAAAGAAATTAAAGCTCAAGTGAAGCAACTGATTGAGATGAACAAGATCGAACAGAAGAACGGTGAGATCAAATACAACTTCACCGACGGTACGCTAGTTAAATACCTTTACGTAGAAGAGCTGACTCAAAAGCAACTAAGTAAAGGCATTCTAAGTATTGCGCGCCAAGGCGAAAGCTATGTTGTTATCCCAACAGCAGTAGCAAACAAGATCGCAATGCGTGACGAAGAATCTATCGTTGATACGCAAGCTTCAAGCTCAGATGAAGTAGACGAAGATGACCCGTACAAAGACTTCGTGATCCCAGATGATCTAATGTGGTAATTGCCCGTTAGTACTGAGTAGAAGCACGAATTAAAAATGCAGCTGACAATCCTTCGATTGTGGCTGCATTTTTTTGTTTATGAGCTGTGAATCTTCTAGATACTAAATGACCACTAGCCAAATAGCTAAATAGCTAAATAGCTAAATAACTAAATAACTAACTAGTTAGATCATGGTTGAAGCGATCAGGCGTCACCGGGCTTCTCACGTTTGCTGTTCCAACCCATAAAGTTGTAAAGGTTGTAACGAGCAAAACCCAATTGTTCATGCAATGCAAAGTCTGTAACTGCGAAGTTGTACCATAATGGTAACCATGAAATTTGAGCAGCCATGTAGTCGGCTCGTACTGGGACGACGTTTAATCCAAAATGATTAAAGTAGAGTTCACTACGACGAATATGTAGGCCTGATGAAACAAGAACAATGTTGTCGAACTGGTGATGCTTCATTAGGTCACTGGTGAGCTGCGCGTTTTTCCAAGTGTTGACGCTATTCGATTCTTGAATGATATCGGCTAGTGGAACGCCGAGTCTAAGCAACTGCTGTTGATAAACTTCCGCTTCGGTTACACCATTATTTTGTGCATCTCCACCACTAACAATCACTTTGCATATGGTTTGAGCCTCCGCACAGTTTTTATATTGGCTTGCCGTTTCATTGATGCGACCGAACGAGAAAAAGGTCGGCTCAAATTCTTGTGTACTTGCGATGAGTTGAGTACCAGCACCAAGCAAGACAATGGCATTGTGAGAGGTCCACTGAATGTCAGGTTTGCGCTCATAATTGGCTTGCAGGTCGTTTAGTAGATAGCGAGGGATTAAACCCGAACCAATCAATATAAATAAAGAGATAAGAAGAAGTTTGATAAAACTAGAGGTTTTTCGCCACTGAAATAAACGTGTAACGCCAATGAATACTAGAAGAAGTAATAATATAATAAAGCTCATGAGGATCCTGTTATCGAACGGGTGCCAGAATGATGTGACATATTGAAGCGGTGCATCATATATCAGTTTGGCTGATGTTTCATGGCTAACTTATTGTACTATTGAACAAATATAGAGTTTTGCGTTATAGAATGTGGATGATCGTAAAGTAATAAACAAAACTAATAAGCAATAAAAAACCGACGCATGTGCATCGGTTTTTGTTTGACGAGACTCAAGTTATTGGATCAATCGAACCCATTAAGCGTTCGCTTGTTCCAAATCTTGCTGCTTGTCCTTTTTAGCCAATAGGCGGCTTGTAATTGTACCAGCTGTCATTGCACCAGATACGTTAAGCGCAGTACGTGCCATATCGATAAGTGGCTCGATAGAGATAAGCAGTGCTGCGATAGTCACAGGAAGACCCATCGCGGGTAGTACGATAAGTGCAGCGAAAGTTGCACCGCCACCAACGCCGGCAATACCAAATGAGCTCACTGTGATAATAGCAATCAGAGACAGAATGAAGTTAATGTCCATTGGGTCGATACCAACCGTAGGCGCAACCATAACTGCAAGCATTGCAGGGTAAATACCCGCACAACCATTTTGACCAATTGTTGCACCGAAAGACGCAGACAGGTTAGCAATCGCTGGTGGCACGTTTAACTTAGTGATTTGAGCTTCAACGTTCAGGGGAATAGTTGCTGCAGAGCTACGAGACGTGAAAGCGAACGTCAGTACTGGCCAGATCTTTTGGAAGTACTCTTTCGGGTTGACACCAACAAAAGAAACCAACACACCGTGAACGACGAACATCAGGATAATAGCGACATAAGAAGCAACGATGAAGCCCAATAGGCTTAGGATGTCAGAAGCACTTGACGTTGCGACTACCTTCGCCATTAATGCTGCGATGCCGTATGGCGTTAGTGCCATGATCATCTTAACTAAGCGCATAACGATAGATTGAGCCGCTTCAACGAACGTACGGATTGGAGATTCTAATTCTTCTTTCTCTGCCATCACCTTACGAGCAGCAATACCCGTTAGCACGCCAAAGATAACTACCGCGATGATAGAAGTAGAGCGAGCCCCTGTTAGGTCTGCAAATGGGTTAGTCGGAATAAAGCTAACCAGCATTTGTGGAATAGTTAGATCTGAAACGCTGCCGATGCGGCTTTCTAGTGTTGCGATACGTGCTGTTTCACGAGCGCCTTCAGTTAAACCTTCAGCCGACAAGCCGAATGCTTGTGTTACAACAATACCAACAATCGCAGAAATTGCCGTTGTTGCTAGCAACACAGAAATGGTGATGCCGGAAATCTTACCTAGTGAGCCGCCTTTCTCAAGCTTCACTACTGCCGCAATCATTGAAACTAACACTAATGGCATGATGACCATTTTTAGTAGGCCAACGTAACCACGACCCACAATGTTTACCCAGTCGAGCGTCTCTTTGATAATAGGATTGCCTTCACCAAATAGCAGTTGAAGACCAAGGCCAAAAGCACTACCGAAAACTAAACCGAGTAAAACGAGGCGAGAAAGTGTGTTTTCTTTTTTCTGCTGTCCGTAGAGAAAAAAGAGGATACCAGTGAATACCGCTAAGGCAGCGATAGCTGAAAATGACATTGTTTTTCCTTATGAATAACCATGAATCGATAGGGCGCTTAGATATATGGGCGCAAATACTGTTAGCTAAAATAGCGATCTGTAACAAAACGTAAAATAAGGAAAAGTAATTGATTAGAACGATTAGTAATATCCACCCAATGAGTTGGATGGGTATTCAACATTGTGGTGAATAGGTAGACGTTTTAACGATATTTCGCTAATAAATTAAGCATGTCAGTCGAGGTGTAGATTTCGATACTTTGGAAATTATTTTCGAACAATCGGAATAATATTGCTTTCGCTACATCTTCCGATTGGATAGGGCGTAGGTTTTTGAATTTTCCAAACATTAACGGAGATATTAAAGGGAAGACTCTTTGTAGGAGCTTTTCATCAGTTCTGGGTTCGGCACGTTCACCCACCAGCGGGCCTGGACGAGCGATGAAGAGCTGCTTGAAGCCAATACGTTTTAGGTTTTGCTCCATTTGTCCCTTACAGCGCAGATAGTGTGAATAGGAGTCTGGCGAAGCGCCATAGCTAGAAACGACTGCGACACGTTGAACTCCAAGGAATTTCATCGACTGTGCCACTTGGCTAACCAGTTCTACATCGATCTTTCGCAGCGCTTCTTTTGAACCTGCTTTTTTCTTGGTTGTGCCTAAGCAGATAATGCCTAAGTTGGGCGTCGCTTTGGTGTCGTCCCAACTCGTTACTTGTAGATCGTTGTGGATGAGTGTATCGAGTTTGTTGGAGTGAAATTCTTCACCTAATGCTCTTCGTGACAAAGCATAGATGTGTTCTACAGCGGGCTCGTTAATGAGTAGTCTCAGGACATGATGACCAATTAGCCCTGTCGCACCAGCTATAACAACCGATGTTTTATCTCCATTAATACTCATTCTATTCCTTACTCGCTCTACAAGTGCTTGTTTAATATAAACAGTGTTTGAATTTTAAGCGAACAAAAGTTTCATTAATGAGCGTTAGGAAGATGGGGTTTGATGATGGGCTTTTATACGGAAGGTATGTGCTTGGCTACGTAAACCTCTATTAAAGTGTTAAAGATAACAAAGCCCGCTGGGCGACGGGCTTTGTTACTTACTTTGCTAGTTTGCTACTTTGCTACTTTGCTACTTTGTTGTCTTATTGCTTCGACAACTATTAGGTGAAGGAGAGTGGGATTTTCCTTACCTTTTTGCTGGTTTTCTTACTCGATTTATTTGGTTTTCTTTTACTTGTGTTTGGAATCATTTCACCTCCTAAATCATTGTTTGGTTTTGTCTTTCAATCGATTGTTTTCTTTTAAAGCAACTGCGATGTGGGTATTCACAGTATGGGCACTCATCAATGGAGAGATTAACAAGTACTTTAGATAAAGCATAAACGATGCCAAAATGTAAGTTATTGATAAATCTATTATCAGTATTGTAGGTGTTTCGGGTTCGTCAATTTGACTGTCAATTTGAGAAAATACCGGTGTGATCTGTTCAAATTAAGAACACTCTCTACCGTTTCTGTTGATTAGGCATAGATACAGCATTGCTTAACACGTAAACTGAGTCGTAATTCACATAGACCAAGGACGTGCTATGAACCTCAAGCTTGATACTCTTGCTCCCACTCAGATTTATCACTTGATGACACAAACCGTTGTTCCTCGCCCTATTGCGTGGGCATTGACGGAATCTTCCGACCAAGAGTACAACCTAGCACCTTTCTCTTATTTCACGCCTATTTCCAGCAATCCGCCGCTACTGATGTTATCAGTTGGGAAAAAGCCGTCGGGCGAAATCAAAGATACCACTCGTAACGCCTTAGAAACGGGTAAGCTAGTGATTCACATTGCTTCTTCAAGTTCTGCCGAAACAATGACAGCAACAGCAGCTACACTCGATCATGGTGACTCTGAAGTTACCGCGAATAATATTGAGCTAGTTGAATTTGAAGGGTTTTCTTTACCGAGAGTGAAAGAGTGTGCGGTCGCTTTTGGCTGCACCTTGTACGAAGTAAAAGAAGTGGGAGAGGTGCCTCAAAGCCTTATCTTTGCTCAAGTTGAAACAGTGTACATTTCCGAAGATGTGATTGATAAAGAGAGTGAACGTCTTAAGATTGATGCGTTGGCATTGGACCCTTTATCTCGACTTGGTGGCGGTGAATACGCGACGCTTTCCAATGTGTTCTCTGTTGCACGCCCTAAATAGTGTAACGATTTAGCTTAAGCAGAATCGCAGCCCTAGAAATCCATTACCTTAAATTTAAGTGTTCCTAAACTTATGTTAGATACCCAATACTCGCAGTACATCCAACACCGAATTGACCAAAAAACCAAGCCACTCGGTGCGCTTGGCTTACTAGAAAAAGTCGCACATCAACTGGCATTGATTCAGAGCCAAGGCAAAGAAACTGCGGTTGAGCACATCGAATTGAATAAGCCACGTATCATCATTTTTGCTGGCGACCATGGCATAGCAGATGAAGGTGTGAGTATTGCTCCAAGTGCCGTCACGCAACAGATGGTGTTGAACTTCTTAAGCGGTGGCGCAGCGATTAATTGCTTTTGTGCGGTAAACAACGTCGAAATTACAGTCGTGGACACTGGGATTTTGTTGCCTGTTGAATCTGACAGCGACATGTTGATTTCTCAGCGCTTAGGTACGCGAACCAATAACTTTGCCAATGAAGCGGCAATGAGTTTAGAAACTGTTGAACGTGGGATTGAACTGGGAACTGAGCTTGTATCTAGAACCATTTCGAATGGCACGAATATCATCATGTTTGGTGAAATGGGCATCGGCAATACCAGCAGCGCGTCTGCCATCTTAAGTGCGCTAGCAAACCGAACTGCAGATGAGTGTGTTGGTTTAGGCACTGGTATCAACAATGAACAGCTTGCACGTAAAGTGGCGGTGATTAAGCAAGGTGTTGCTCGTTGCATAAATCCTGACGCAAAAGAGGTGTTAAGCCAAGTCGGCGGTTATGAAATAGTTCAAATGGTGGGGGGCTTCCTTGGCGCTTACGAAAACAGAACCCCTGTGTTGGTCGATGGTTTTATCGTGTCGGTTGCGGCGTATGTCGCGACTCTAATTGAACCGAGTTGCCGTGATTACATGATCTTTGCTCATCGCTCTGAAGAGTCGGGGCACAAGATTCTATTAGAGCTGCTAGACGCTGAGCCACTGCTCGATCTTGGATTGAGATTGGGCGAGGGCACAGGTGCTGCGCTAGCTATGCCAATAATTCGTGCGGCGGCAGAGTTCTATAACAACATGGCGAGTTTTGCGAGTGCTGGAGTCACGGTTTAATGAGTGATGCACCAAAAAGATCGTTGAAAGATAGCATCACATACCAATGGGAACTTTTTTCGTTGGCGATGGGTTTCTTTTCTCGTTTGCCGATGCCGAAGAATACGCCTTATTCAGAAGAGCGCATGAATCGTTCGGGTCGCTACTTTTCAACGGTTGGTTTGTTACTTGGTGTTCTGTGTGGCGGTGTGTTCTTGCTACTCGATGCAATACTGCCGAGTGCAGTGGCCATCTTTTTGATGATGAGCTTTAGCTTGATGCTAACCGGTGCTTTCCATGAAGACGGCTTAACCGATATGGCGGATGGTATTGGCGGCGGTATGACCTTAGAACGCCGTTTGACCATCATGAAAGACAGTCGAATTGGTACTTATGGCGCGTCTGCACTGGTTATGGCTCTGCTTGGCAAGTGGGTTCTATTAAACGAACTAGCGAATATGACAAATTTGTTTATGGCTATCGTGACCAGTTATACGTTTAGCCGCGCGATTGCCGCATCACTTATTTTTGATATGCCTTATGTCAGTGATTTAGATACCAGTAAAAGTAAGCCATTGGCGAACAAGCAAACTAAAGGTGAACTTGTCTTTTTATTGTTTGTAGGTGTGTTGCCTAGCCTGTGGTTTGGTCTTGAGCTCGCTTTGGTTTTATCTTTCTTCGCCTATCTGTTCAGAGTAGGTTTCAAAAAATGGTTAACGGCTCGAATTGGTGGCTTTACTGGCGACTGTTTGGGTGCGGCTCAACAGTTGATGGAGTTACTGATTTACCTTGTGTTCATTACTGCTTTTTACAATGGTTTTTTATAACAGGTTCCTATGACAAACACGAATCAAGCTAATCAAATTAATCAAGTAAGTCAGCGAAATAGCCATCTGGTATTGGGTGGGGCTCGTTCTGGTAAGTCTAGTTTTGCAGAACAACAGGCATTATGTGCGCTTGAAGCATGTTCAAATGGACGCCTCAACTATATTGCGACGGCCACTTATTTGGACGACGAAATGCGTGAGAGAATTGCGCATCATCAACAACGTCGTGGTGAGCTGTGGATTGAGCATGAAGCCCCTGTTGAATTAGCCGAAAAACTGCAGTCTTTTGATCAAAACGATGTGGTGATGATTGACTGCTTAACTTTGTGGTTGAACAACATTATTTTTGAGTTGGGTGATGATGCGACCAATGAACAGGTTGAGGCCGTGGTCGAAGTTTTAGTGAAAAGCGTAGAGCAAAGCCCGGCGCAAATTATCATGGTGTCTAACGAAGTCGGTTTAGGTGTGGTGCCGTTAGGTAAAGTGTCGCGCCTATTTGTCGACAATGCGGGTCGCATGAACCAAGCGCTAGCTCGCGTCGTTGAACGCGTTACGCTGGTTGCTGCAGGATTACCATTGAGCTTAAAGCCGTCGAGCTATTTGACTCAAAGCTCGACTCATAATTAGATTGGTATCAAAGGTTAGTTGAACAAATGGAAAATGGAACAACCAAAAACATCTATCTACTAAGACATGGCAAAGTCGAAGGCGAAGCGGCACTTAATGGTTCATCTGATGTGTTGGTTAATCCTGATCTTCAAGAACGGATATGTGGGGCGCTGATAAAACAAGATATTGCCTTTGATTGCTTGGTTTCCTCGCCACTCAGACGATGTGGTGATCTCGCGAGCTTGTTTGCACAACGCATGTCGGTGCCTCTGTCTGTTGCACCAGATTTCCAAGAAATGAATTTTGGTGAGGTTGACGGGGTCGCATTTGATGAACTTGAAGACAAGTGGGCGATGTTAGACACCTTCTGGCAAGATCCCGCAAACCATCAACTGACTGGCGCGGAAAGTTTACAGAGCTTCCATAACAGAGTAACTCAAGCTTGGTCGCAACTTTTGAATGATCCAAGTGACAATATATTGTTGGTTACCCATGGTGGTGTGATTCGCATTCTGTTAGCACATTGTCTTGATATTGATTGGAAAAATCCGAGTTTGTACTCGAAGCTATCGATAGAAAACGCGTCGATAACTCATATTCAAATCACTCAGTTTGCGCAGAGTTTTATCAGCGTTAAATCGATAGGGCTACCTGTTCTCTGAGTGTTAAAAATACACAGTTTAAGAATTAACAATCTATTAGATCTGTAAATAGAAACAGAAATAAGAATCGAAATATAAAGCGGCGTTTACAGCCGCTATACCAGATTGGTATTACTACCTACGTGAAAGGAATTTAGTCATGACAACACCGAGTTGGGATCTAAGCATTGCTTATCGCGATCTTAATGATGCAAAAATCGAACAGGACATTGAACTCATCCAGCAGTGCATTGAGCTGTTGTACCTACACGTTGAAAAGCGTCATATTATCCTAGCGATGCAAAACGCCATTCAAACTTCTGAAGCGGCAGGCACGTTACTGAGCACGATCAACACCTTCGCTAACTGCCACGCATCGGTAGACGCGACACACACAGAAGCCAAAGCACTGCTTGGTCGAGTTGCGAAGCTGAACTCTGAAATGTCTCAAGCGTTCAGCCCCTATGAAGACACGCTAATCCACGCAGAACCAGAGTTTATTGATGCAGTTTTAGAGCATGACAGCGCAGATGTAGCAGGACAACGCTTTGCGATTGAAAGCTCGCGTAAGTTATCAAGCAGCCGACTCAGTGTTGCTGAAGAGCAGCTTTTAGCAGCAATGAAAGTCGATGGCCGTGATGGGTGGGGTCGTTTATACGATAACCTAACCGGATCTTTAAAACTGTCGCTAAAGCTGGACGGTGAAGAGGAAGCCCTAGGCTTTTCACAAGCCGCGAGCCTGTTGTACGGCAGCGAATTCGACAAACAAGAACCAGCATGGCGCGCGGTTCAAGGTGCTATGAAAACGCACCAAGAGTCTTTTGCTTCGATTCTAAATGCATTGGCGGGTTGGCGACTGACTGAAAACAAAAAGCGCTCGAAAATAAGCGACGTACATTTCCTTGATCCAAGCCTACACGCCAGCCGCATCGTACCTGAAACGCTAGACACCATGATGTCGGTAGCAAAGGCAAATCGCGAAGTAGGCCAGAAAGCAGGTCTGTTAATGGCAAGAGTTCACGGGCTCGATGAAATGAAGCCTTGGAATCATTTAGCAGCAATGCCACCACTTGGTGACGCTGAATCTCAGGTTTACCCATTTGATGAGGCGATCGACGTGATCAAAACTGCGTTCGCTGAAGTAAATCCAGAGATGGCTGATTTCGTCGCTTTGATGGTTGAGAATGGCTGGATTGATGCCGCACCAGCTGCCAACAAACGTCTAGGTGCGTACTGCACCAAGTTTGCTGCGACACGTACACCTCTTGTGTTCATGACATGGAGCGGTAGCCGCTCAGACTTAATGACATTGGCGCACGAGCTAGGCCATGCGTTCCATAACTGGGTGATGAAGGACATGCCGTTGTGTCAAACACGCTACCCAATGACTCTAGCAGAAACCGCTTCAATCTTTGCTGAAAACATCGTTCGTGACCACTTGTTAAAACAAGCACAAACACGCAATGAGAAACTTGAAATGCTGTGGGAAGAGCTTTCTTCTTCACTCGCTTTGATGGTAAACATTCCAGTACGTTTCGAGTTTGAGAAAGCCTTCTATGAGCAGCGTGAAAAAGGTGAGCTAACGGCTCAGCAGCTGTGTGACTTGATGGAAACCACTTGGAAGGAGTGGTATGGCGATGCAATGACAGAAGCCGACCCTTACTTCTGGGCAAGCAAACTGCACTTCAGCATCTCTCAAGTGAGCTTCTACAACTACCCATACCTGTTCGGTTACCTGTTCAGTAAAGGTGTTTACGCTCAGCGCGATGCTAAGGGCGAACAATTCTACGGTGATTACGTTTCCTTGCTTCGTGATACGGGCAGCATGATGGCGGAAGAAGTCGTTCAAAAACACTTGGGAATGGACCTGACTCAAGCTGACTTTTGGCAACAAAGCATCGACATGGTCAAAGTTCAAATCGATGAATTTGAAAGATTGCTCGATCAGGAAGATTAATTGATCTCAATCTGTTCATGGTAGGTAAGAGCTGTGTTAGCTTACGTGGCTCTTATCTTGCTGATATAAACAGAGATAACCAAAAGTTGTTCTAAATAGGTGAAATTATTTGGAACAGATGTCGGTTAGTAAAGTCAGCAGGTAATACAAAAATATATGGGTAGTATTTGTGAGTGATAACGGAGTTTCTATTGATAAGTGCGATCCTAGCAACACAATTTCTATGTACAATTTATTAACATACGGCCGTGCAATTAAGGAGTAGCGCATGACGAAAACCCTCTTTCGCCAATCATTTCTTTTTGACAGCCTAGATCTTGAGCAAGAAGTGGTTGCAGGACAGACCGTACTGAGTAACGGTGTTCAAATTAAGCTTCATCAACGCGGTGTATTGGAAGTGATTCCCGCAGAGTATAATTCTGAGACCAAGAACATCATCTTTTCAACAGGTGTTCATGGCGACGAAACTTCACCAATGGAGCTGATTGATAAGCTCATTGAGGATATTGAAACCGGCTTCCAAGTCGTGACAGCAAGATGTTTGTTCATCATTGCTCACCCAGAAGCGACCAATGCGCATACGCGTTTTCTTGATGTGAATATGAACCGTCTGTTTGATGAAAAACAGTACGAGAGTAATCGAGAAGTGGACATCGCGAAGAACCTTAAGTACTTGGTTACTGAGTTTTACAAGGAAACGGTGCCTGCCACTCGTTGGCACTTAGATCTGCACTGTGCGATCCGTTTGTCTAAGTATTACTCTTTCGCCGTAAGCCCTAAGGTTCGACACGAAGTTCGCAGTAAAGCCTTGTTCGATTTCATTAACAGTGCTCACGTTGAAGCGGTGTTGTTATCCAATGCGCCAACGAGTACTTTCAGTTGGTACAGCGCTGAAAACTTTGAAGCCCAAGCACTGACAATGGAGCTAGGGCAGGTAGCAAGAATTGGTGAGAACCAGCTTGATAAGTTAACTGCTTTCGATTTGGCAATGCGCAATTTGATTGCTGAAATAGAACCAGAGCATTTGCCAAAGAAAACCATTACTTATCGCGTAAGCCGAACCATTGTTCGTTTGCATGATGATTTTGATTTCATGTTCTCTGATGCCGTTGAAAACTTTACGGCGTTCAAGCACGGTGAAGTGTTTGGTCATGATGGTGATAAGCCATTGATGGCGAAGAATGAAAACGAAGCAGTAGTGTTCCCAAATCGCAACGTTGCTATCGGTCAACGAGCGGCCTTAATGGTGTGCGAAGTTGAAACACGATTCGACCACGGTCAGCTTGTGTACGATTAATACCGACTCGGGTTTAAACGACGAAAACAACCGCTCAACTGGTTGAAATATCAAGGTTCACATTACGGTGTGAGCCTTGAGTTTATTTGGGGATACAGGTAAGGTTACGCGAACAATTTCAAAGTAGCTTGATATGGATTTCCAACAACTTCTTCACCAAAAACAGCGCAAATGGACCCGAGCCATTTATCTGATGGCAGCACTGCTTGTCGCGCTGAGTGCGATTTACCTAATGGTTGGCGATCTTTTCATTTCCCCTCTGGGCACCTTGTCCACGTTAGAACAAAAACTACTGATTGATTTACGCTTACCTCGACTATTGGCGGCTATTGCTATCGGGGCAGGGTTAGCCGTATCTGGCGCAAGCTTACAAGTCTTATTGGGTAACGTATTAGCAGAGCCCGGTGTGCTCGGCATTTCTGGTGGTGCAAGCTTAGCGATGGTGATCGTGCTGTTCTTCTTACCGTTTGCTCCTACACCAGAACTGTTCATGATTGCCGCCGTTTTAGGGTCACTCTGTTTTACCGTGATTCTAGTGAGCATGGTTAAAACGATGCGACTGACTACGGCCAAGTTATTGCTGGTGGGTGTTGCGTTAGGCATTCTTTCTGGCGCGATGGTGACGTGGGCGTTCTATTTTAGTGATGACCTCAGCCTACGCTTATTGATGTATTGGCTGATGGGCAGCTTAGGTGGCGTCACTTGGTACCAACACTCGCTCACCTTAGTAATGATCCCCGTGATTATCTGGCTGTGCCTGCAAGGTAGCAAGCTAGACAAACTCATGATTGGCGAGACCCATGCTGCGCAGTTAGGCGTGAACGTTCCGAGATTACGTTGGCGTCTAATTTTCGCTGTGTCTATTTTAGTCGGCTGCGCGGTAGCTTTAGGTGGCGTGATCAGCTTTGTTGGCTTGGTTGTGCCACACTTATTGCGTTTAGCGATTGGTACTGATAACAAATACCTTCTTCCTTTGTCTGCCGTTGCTGGCGCTGCGTTGTTGGTGTTTGCTGATATTTGCGCGCGTACATTACTCGATTCTGCAGAATTACCTTTGGGTGTGATGACCACCAGTATCGGTGCGCCTATCTTCATTTGGATGTTAATTAAAAATCATGATTCAAATTAAGAGCCTGAGCGTCGGCGCTCGTTTATTACCATTATCATTTGAGCTCAAGCAAGGGCAGGTGACTCATGTCATCGGTCCTAATGGCAGTGGCAAAAGTACCTTACTAGAAGCGATATCTGGCGTTGGTGATGGCTACAAAGGTGATATCAAGCTCGATGGGCAAGACTTATCTGTGTTGTCGTTACAAGACTTATCATTACACCGTGCTTATCTGTGTCAAAGTGCAAGACCCGCCTTCAACTTGGAAGTGTTCCAATACCTTGCGTTATCACTGCCAAGTTCATCGCACGGCCTTGATACTGAAATCAACACGGCTTTGGAAGAGATAAGCCAGATGCTGGACATCACAGACAAACTTCATCGCTCCATTCAAACCTTGTCTGGTGGTGAATGGCAACGCGTTCGCTTGGCGGGAATGTGTCTGCAAATTTGGCCGACGCTTAATCCTTACGCAAAGCTCCTGATCCTCGATGAACCCGCAGCTCCGTTGGATATTGCTCAAGAAGCGCTGCTGTATAAGCTTATCGAACGAGTGGCTGAGAAGGGCATTGCGGTTATTATGGCTAACCACGACCTGAACCGAACCTTGAGGCATGCCGACCAAGTACTGCTGCTCGAAAAGGGCGTACTACAAGCATCAGGCAGTGCAGAGCAAGTGCTTGTGCCTGAACAGCTAGAATCCGTATTTAACACGCAAGTAAAAAGCATCTCGGTCGACAATCAAACTTACCTATTGTTTGGTTAATTTAGGCTCATCAAAACAAGGCAATCTCTATGTTTAGATATATTCAACGACGACGAATCAAGAAAGTAATCAAATCACTTTCTGCAAAGTTGGTGAAAGCGTACGGAAGCAGTGATTTTTTCTCTATTGGGCAAGTAGAAACGAGTTCATGTGAATTGAGTAAGCGCCAACAACTGGTTGCCTTAGCATTGTTTGCTGATCCACAAGACCTTGCTGCTGAAATTGCTCCAGCCATTCAATTGCTGCGTAATGATGTGTCTAATGACTTCTTCGGTGGTGAGGAATATAACGCGCGTGATGTACTTAATTTGTTGGGCGGTGGCGGTTGGAAGGGCGGTCGTATGGACGATGATATGTCGAATCGCTTTGGTATGCATAGCCGCTATTAGTTTAGCTCTTTCAAACTAACGTTTAGTGGTTTAGCGATTTATAAACGTATACGCTTAATCGCTTAGTAACTTAGCGACTTTGCAACAGTCTCAACAACGTTTTGATGATGATCAAAAGCACTCAATATCATTATTTATGCGAGCGTTTCACTCCAATTGATTCAATAAAAAAATACCTTCCTAATGAACTATTTTCTTAGGGAATGCGTAATTCGTGTCGGTAAAAATCGATAATTCGAAGCAATATCATCTATCTCTAACACATTTCTTTGAGTTGTGTGACTCTGATTCCTTTCAAAATAAATCCCACTTTTATTGATAGTTATGACGTATATATTTTCCGTGTTCTTTAAGTCAGAAACTATAAACCCTCGAACTGCAATCTTGATTAGTAAATGTCCAATCAATATTGCATACGGGGGTAAAATAATAGAGAGTGGGAAAGTGAAAACAGCAAATAATAATATTCTAAAAATAGCAGTGGGGATGGCTATGCTATCCAGCGTACCATCAGTAGCAAACGCTCATGGTTGGTCTGAATTTCCAAGTGCACGTCAGAATACGTGTTATGAACAAGGCGGAGTTTGGTCTGGTACGCCACCAAATGCGGCGTGTGCTCAAGCAAAAGAGATTTCAGGGTCATATCCTTTCGTTCAACGCAACGAGTATGCGAAAAATATCCAAGATTTCAACAATATCAATGCTGTGAAAGCTGCGATTCCAGACGGCACTTTGTGTTATGCCAATGATTCGCAAAAACGTGGCATGGGTGCTCCTCATACTGGTTGGACTCGCACCGAGCTAAGCACTGGTACATTTGAATATGTATTCAAATGTACCACACAACCCGTCATTCTGGGAGTTCTATCTAACAAAACCAAACGCCGACCTGAGCAAAGGCCTAGCGTGGGGTGATTTAGATCTTATCCAAGAAGTTGGGAATGTTCCTGTAAGTGGTGGCAAATACCGTATCAACGTAACGATTCCTTCAGACCGATCTGGCGACGCAATCTTATACGTACGTTGGCAACGTGACGATGCCGCGGGTGAAGGTTTCTACAACTGTTCAGACATCACTATCGCGGGGGGAACAACTCCTCCACCAGAGCCGGGTCCTCAACCTGATCTAGTCCGTGGCGACCTGTTTGTTTCTGACCGGTTTGGTACGCCAGAAATTGGTGATACGGTTAAATATGACATCATCAACAAGTACGGTGAAGTCGCGCGTAGCTTCGACATCGTTATCGACGCTTCAAACGTTAACGATTGGGCTCGTTTGTTGGCTTCAGAGATTAACGGCTGGCATGAAGAGTTTAAAGATGGCGCGATCTTCATTGGTGACTGGCACGCTGAAATGCAGCACTACATGTATTTCCAAAACGATCCTTCACGTAACTTCTTCAACTCAAAAGATAGCCGTGCTTCTGGTCAGTTAACGCTGATTGATGGTGGCGACGGTGGTGTTGAACCATTGAAAGGCGACATCTACGAGCTAGTGAAGAGTGACAACGTAGTGAATGCTGGCGACAAAGTTGTGATTGCAACAAGTGAAGCGGCGACATTAACTCAAACTCAAGGTTCTGCTGTAAGCATCCAAAATAACGGCACTGCGTCAGTTGTCGTAGATACGACTGGTATAGTAGCTAATGAAACCTTGTCATTCATGGCTAGTTCTATTGAAAGTGACAGTGTTGAAACCTTCACTTTTGAAGTAATTGCCGATGACGGTGGTGTAACACCAGACCCAGATCCAACGCCTGATCCTGATCCGACTCCAGACCCAGACAATGGCACGTGGGACTCATCAGCGACTTACCTTGGTGGCGAAGTCGTGACTTACTCGAACCAGTCATGGAAAGCGCAATGGTGGGTTCAAGGTGGTACAAACCCTAAAGCGACCTACGAAAATGATCAATGGGGCGTGTGGCGTCCAGCTAACTAGTCGGCTAGTTAATCTAAACTAAGTAGCTAAGCAGCTCAGTAATTAAGGCACCACACTCGATTGATGAGTGTGGTGTCTTTTCTTATGGGAGAGATAAACAAGTCGACCGTGAAGGTAATTGGGTTTAGGGTAGGGCTTTGTTATACCTGAATGTCTGAGTACTTCGAATATTCACGGTTTAGTAATATTTTACACATTAGATAGAAAAGACTTTTTGATGAAAAAATCTCAGATACTCGCCAATACAATCAAGAATCAGATAGAACAAAACATCTGGCTTAGTGGTGAGAAGATCCCATCAATAAGAGACGCGTGTAAGCGCTACAAACTCAGTATCGAGACGGTACTTCAGGCCTATCAACAGCTTGAAGACCAAGGCTATGTGCGCTCAAAGCCTAAGTCTGGTTATTTCGTGTTACCGCGTAGAAATGTATTCACCTCAGAACACACGCAACAAAAAGCCATCAAGCCGTATCCCGTTAAAATCAGTGACCTGCTTTACGATGTGCTTCAACGAGCCAAAGACCCTAGCATCATTCCACTCAGCTCGGCATTTCCAGACCCTGCCTTGTTTCCGCATCAAGCATTGTCGCGCAGTTTAGCCAATGCCAGTCGCCAAATGCCCGATAACAGCATGCTTACTAATCTTCCTCCGGGCAGTGAAACACTTCGCAGGCAAATCGCTCAACGTTATCAAACTGGTGGGCTAGATGTATTGCCCGACGATATTGTGATCACATCTGGGGCAATGGAAGCACTTAACTTATGCCTGCAATCCTGTACCGAACCGGGTGACTTAGTCGCGATAGAGTACCCTGCGTTTTACGGTGTGTTACAGACCATTGAAAGGCTTAATCTTACCGCTGTTGAGATCCCGACCGATCCTGAAACCGGTATCGATTTAGATGTATTGGAGTCGGTGTTCGCTTCAATGGACATCAAAGCATGTTGGTTCATGACAGAATCGCAAAACCCTGTTGGCTATTCGATGAGTGATAACAACAAGCAGCGACTCGCCGAGTTAGTGAATGACCATAAGATCCCGATGATCGAAGACGATGTGTATCGAGAACTTCATGTCGGCAACCAAAGCTCATTGCCTGCTAAAGCCTATGACACCGGCGAGCAAATCATGCTGTGCGGTTCGTTTTCCAAATCATTGTCGCCCGGCTTTCGAATCGGTTGGGTAGTTGCAAGGAAACAAGCGTTAAAGATTCAGAGATTGCAGCACCTTTCGACGCTCTCAAGCAGTATTCCTATCCAACTTGGACTGTCTCATTACCTGACGTTTTATAGTTATGACAACCATCTTAAAAAACTTCGCAAGCTTTTGAATGAAAGGAAGAAGGCGCATATTGCATTGTTAGAATCTAGCTTACCTTCAAGTGCGATGGTGCATAAAAGCCAAGGTGGTTACTTCCTTTGGATAGAGTTGCCTCATTCTGTTTGTGTTGAGAAGCTTTATGAGCAAGCACTTGAACACAACATCTCTGTTGCGCCGGGAATTATATTCAGCAGCGACAAAAAGTTCTCTCATCATATTCGTCTCAATTGTTCGTACGCTTGTGACGACAAAATAGCAGAAGCCATTCGTACACTAGGTAGTTTGATTCAGACCATGGAATCACAAGCCTAAGTCGTTAGTCGATCCTCGACTATGTTTACTTGAAATCTAGCTTGTCACTCGTCGGATAATTCAACCTGTTCTGTTTTTTAACATTCAATCTGTTCTAGTTTGGTTTGTTCAAACTGTGCTGAAATACGCTCCAATTCTTAATATGAAATCCATCATTATGATGTTTGGAGCTTAAATGTTTGATGTAGTTGAATTGTCGCGTTTACAGTTTGCGCTAACCGCTATGTTTCACTTTCTCTTTGTCCCGTTAACTATTGGTATGTCTTGCTTATTGGCGATCATGGAGTCGATCTATGTGCTTACCGGTAAGCAAATCTATCAGGACATGACTCGCTTTTGGGGCAAACTTTTTGGTATTAACTTCGCATTAGGTGTCACGACCGGATTAACCATGGAGTTCCAGTTCGGCACCAACTGGTCTTATTATTCTCACTATGTCGGCGATATTTTCGGTGCTCCTCTTGCTATCGAAGCCCTTGTTGCATTCTTCCTAGAATCCACCTTTGTTGGACTGTTCTTTTTCGGTTGGGAAAGGCTGTCCAAACGCCAACACCTTATGGTGACTTGGCTGGTCGCGTTGGGCTCAAGCTTTTCTGCATTATGGATTCTGGTTGCTAACGGTTGGATGCAAAACCCGATTGGATCGGAGTTTAATTACCAAACCATGCGTATGGAAATGACTAGCTTTGCCGAAGTGGTGCTCAACCCAGTTGCTCAAGTTAAGTTCTTACACACAGTCGCTTCGGCTTATACCTGCGGTGCGATGTTTATCCTTGGCGTGAGTTCATACTACTTGCTTAAAGGTCGTGACGTTGCTTTTGCAAAACGTTCGTTTGCTGTCGCAGCTTCGTTCGGCATTGCTTCTATCATATCGGTGATCGTATTAGGTGATGAGTCGGGCTATGAACTGGGTGACGTCCAAAAAGTAAAACTCGCAGCGATTGAAGCTGAATGGCACACCGAACCGGCACCTGCGGCGTTTACCTTGTTTGGATTACCAAATCAAGAAGAAGGCAAAACCGACTTTGCTGTGAAAATTCCCTATGTGATGGGGATTATTGCAACGCGATCTTTGGACGAGCAAGTGACAGGGCTTCATGACTTGCGTGATCAACATTTAGTGCGTATTCGAAACGGTATTATTGCTTATGAATTGCTAGAGCGTTTGCGATCTGGCGATACCTCACATGAGACAGAGCAAGCTTTCGATCAAACCAAGCACGACCTTGGCTACGGCTTATTGCTCAAGCGATACACAGACACCGTGACTGATGCTACTGAACAACAAATCCAACAAGCAGCCGATGATTCAATCCCAACTGTGTGGCCTCTGTTCTGGTCATTCAGAATCATGGTGGGTTGTGGCTTCATTATGTTATTTGTCTTTGGCGCGGCTTTCTTACAAACCTATCGTAAAAACATCACTCAAAAGCCTTGGTTATTGAAGGCGGCACTTTGGTCAATTCCATTACCTTGGGTGGCAATTGAAGCAGGTTGGTTTGTTGCGGAGTATGGTCGTCAGCCATGGGCGGTGGGTGAAATCCTCCCTGTTGCGGTCGCGGCTTCTTCGCAAACCGTTGAAAACTTACTTACGTCTCTCGCGCTAATTATTGGCCTCTATACGGTCTTCATCATTGTTGAAAGTTACTTGATGATTACCGTCGCTAAAAAAGGCCCAAGCAGTTTGAAAACGGGGCGCTATCACTATGAACAAACAACATCACTTGAAGCCAAATTGGCACAACAAGTTCAACAATAAGGTGACTGACTCATGTTCGAATATGACACATTACGTTTAATTTGGTGGGTGCTAATCGGTGTGTTGCTGATTGGTTTTATGATCACCGATGGCTTTGATATGGGAGTAGGAGCGTTGTTACCGTTTATCGGTAAAACCAACTCTGAAAGACGAGTGATGATTAACTCCATTGCACCCCATTGGGACGGCAACCAGGTGTGGTTAATTACCGCAGGTGGCGCTTTGTTTGCGGCTTGGCCGTTAGTGTATGCGACATCGTTTTCAAGCTTATATGTTGCGATGTACTTGGCTCTTATCTCATTGTGGCTGCGTCCTCTTGCACTTGAGTACCGAGCCAAGATAGATAACGACCAATGGCGAAAAGTGTGTGATTTAGCGATTTCGTTTTCAGGCTTTTTTCCGCCGATTTTATTTGGTGTCGCGTTTGGCAACTTGATGCAAGGGCTTCCATTCTCGCTCAATAGTTTACTCATGGTTGAGTACCACGGATCGTTTGTTGATTTGCTTAATCCGTTTGCTCTGTTGTGTGGCTTCGTTGGTTTATTGATGGCGTTGTTGCAAGGCAGTGCTTGGCTGATGATGAAAACGACAGATGCGCTATACAACAAGGTAAGATTGGTTGCGCAGGTGAGTGCGGTACTTATCGCTTTCCTTATGGTGATTGGCTGTATGGCGATAAACCATATTGACGGGTATCTGATAGTCAGTGCGATGGATCATAGCTCGGCTTCGAATCCCTTGAACAAAGAAGTCGTCACACAAGCAGGCGCTTGGTTAACCAACTTCGATACGTACCCTTGGATGTGGTTTGCACCGATCGGCAGCGTGACCATTCCATTGCTGGCTTTGATTGGCGCAAGGTTGAAATGGGATGCGATTTCTTTTATTAGTTCCAGCCTGACTAACGCTTGCATCATTTTAACCGCTGGTTTCGCGATGTTCCCATTCATTATTCCGTCTAGCGTTAACCCAAGCCATAGCTTAACCCTTTGGGATTCGACATCAAGCGAACTGACCTTGAACATCATGACAGGCGTAGCATTTGTGATGGTGCCCATCATTCTGTGTTATACCGCGTTCAGTTATCGAACCATGTTTGGACGACTCGACAACGAGTATGTCGAACGCAACGGCCATTCACTGTATTAAGGAGTTTCTCATGTGGTATTTTGTTTGGATACTAGGCTTATTCCTAGCCTCTGCATTTGCAGTTTTGAATGTCATTAGCTTAGAGAAAAGTGACTCAGAAACTGAGTTCTGATTGACGTTATGATTCATAAAAAGACCAGAAGCATGATGCTCTGGTCTTTTTATGAGCCTTCCTAAAGCGTAAGATTTGGTTCTTCCTTCGAGGTACAAGATGGTAAGACTTAAATCGAGTGAGCTGCATTCTTTTAAGTACACCTATATCTCAACTCTATATAAGATTTAATAAAAACAATTTTATCTAACCTATTGTTAAATATTTACTATTTGATAGTGTGTCTAGGTGCACATTAAGGATGTGTTTCATATTTAGCGATGAAAATAGTAGGAGTTGCGATGAGTATTATAGTGAGACGGTCTGAACCGTCAGATGCAAAGGGAATCAAAGAAGTTTACGAATGCACAAACGCTTATACCGGTACGCTGCAACTCCCAAATCCATCTCTGGAAAGCTGGCAGAAACGAATCTCAAATATGCCCGACAACGTGTACTCGTATGTCGCGATGATCGACGATGAGATTGTTGGTAATTTGGGAATGGAAGTGTGTGTAAACCCGAGAAGGCGTCATGTTGCTTCATTCGGTATGGGTGTTAAAGACGATGTATTAGGCAAAGGTGTCGGTAGTCAACTGCTCGCGACCGCGATCGACTTGTGTGATAACTGGATTAACATCAAACGACTGGAGCTAACGGTGTACACCGATAACGAAAGAGCGATCAGTCTCTACAAGAAATTCGGTTTTGTTATTGAAGGAGAGTCGGCTGGGTTCGCTTTCAGAAATGGCGAATATGTGGCGGCTTATCACATGGCACGACTGGTATAGTATTCAGCTACAATTAACACTCAGCTGCAATTAGCACACAGTTTGAAATCACTGACAGATAATAAAACGCCACGTTATTTAAACGTGGCGTTTGCTATTTTGGTGCGCTGATCGGTTTAGATAACCAGTGTTAAGCCGTTAGAGGCTCAAGGTTCGCAGGGCGGTAGTGTACTGATTTTAGTACTTTACCTTGGCGAACTGTCTTGCCTTCAGATACGAAATCTTCCGCACACTTAGCGATGATGTATTCGCCTTTTTGAACCGCCATCAGTTTGATGTTCTGCTCAGCATAGAAAGCTTCAGTTTCTGCGTATTCTGTTTCGTTACGGCACACTTTACTCATGTTGCTTGAGTGTACTTCGTCCCAACAAGGCAGAAAGTCGATTGAGCGGTTTTTAGAAACATTCAGCAGTAGGTCGATCAGGTAGCTGATTGCTAGGTTGTCTTCTACCTTAGCTTGGCCAAGGTGAACTAAACGTCCCATCAAAACATAAACGCTGTCTACAATAGCGTCCGCTTGTTCGATTTTAGAGTCAGCTTCTGCAAGTTCTGTTAGTTCTTCGATCGCTAGAGATGTGTGTAGCGTATCGCCTTTTTCGTCCATTGTTTCAGGAGCAGCAACAGGCAGATCAAAAGTACTGCGGAACTCTTCAATGTCGCGGTAAAGGTGATCGTAGATTTCTTGGCTTAGTTGAGAAAGGTTCATTTTCCTATCCATTCTGTTTCGTTAATGGGGTATTTTACCAAAGCTGGGAATAGGGTGCTAACGCAAAGTCGACTTTTATTCATTGGTTTAATGAGGTATCTTGCATAAAAACTAATTGATTAATATATAATTTACAGTAGGCCACACGTAATATTGCCAATCAGTTCTCCGTCGTAGGATCACAGTTATGCACCAAGCTAATGAAAGTGAAGTTGTTATACGTCGTTTGTATCAAATCACCAATGATTATCGAAAAGGGTTCGATATTCAGATCGCTCAGCTGCTTATCATGGGGCTTGAACGCTTCAACCTTGATATTGGTATCTTATCGAAAGTCGAGGGTAATACTTACTTAGTTGAACACTCTGTCACACCTGAAGGGGTTGAGCTCAATAGTGGCGATATCTTCGACTATAGTTCGACCTATTGTGAGATTACGTGCAAATCTGTTGGCCCTATTTGTATTGAGCATTGCGGTAAACATGATAAGTATGCGACACATCCTGCCTACCAATCTTTTGGGCTAGAGTCTTATATTGGTATCCCGATTTTCGTCAATGATGAGCTTTATGGCACCTTAAACTTTTCAAGCCCAGCTCCCTATCATCGCGAGTTTAAAGAGTTCGATATCGACGTTATGCGGTTAATGGCGTCATGGATTGAAGTGGAACTGGTGAGAAGACAGCAAGAACGTAAACTGACAGAGTTAAATGAAAAACTTGAATATCAAGCTTTGTACGATCCTCTTACACACTTGCCGAATCGACGTTGCTTGTTCAAAACGTTGAATGCAGAAGTGGAGCAGTTAAAAGGCTCTCTAGGTAAAGGGACACTAGCCGTCGTAGACATCGATTTCTTTAAGGTCGTTAATGACACTTACGGTCACCAAATGGGTGACGTTGTTTTAAAGAAAGTGGCAAACGTTCTGCGCAATAATATTCAAGATGGAGAGTTTGTGGCGCGTTTTGGTGGTGAAGAGTTCATTCTTTGGTATCCAAATAGTACACCAAGTGGTGTTGAAGATAAGTTCATGACTCTTTTACAAGAAATGAAGAAAATCACACTAGATAGTAAGCCTATCACCATATCAATCGGTGCGTGTCATTTTGAGTTGAGTACTGGAGATAGCAAAGGGGAGAGAATGTCGGCATTAGACTCGCTAATCAAAGTTGCCGATGAATGCCTGTACATTGCTAAACAAAATGGACGAGATCAGTTTATATCTCGCCCATATCATCAAGAACACTCAGACTCGTAAGTTGAAGCTGTCAGCTCTTAAAGCTCAAAGGTTAGTTCTTAACTGAATAGATAAGGGAACAACTTACGACGCTCTTCGGGTGTTAAAGATTCAACTCTCGCGATGTTGGTATCAGGAATCGCTTCAGGGTTGGGGTAGTGCTTCAACACTTTTTCCATACTCGCTTCACGAATCAAATGGTAAACCGGATACGGAGAGCGGTTAGTAAGATTTTCATCGTCTTCTGGATCCGCACCACCAAAGCAATAGTCTGGGTGGAACGTCGCTACTTGATAAACGCCTTCCCAGTCTTCCTGCTTAATCAGCGCTTCAATCCAATCAATGAACATGTTGTAGTCGAAGAAATCTTGCAGCATGTTAGGCACAACCACCAACGTCGTCTCCAATTCAGCGACTGGTGTGTTATCTAACTCTACGAAATGCGTCATGATGTCTTCCAACAACGCTTCTTCCGTATTCGCTTCACTCACAAAGATCTTAATCTGTTTATTACGTTGTGGTTTGGCTGCGAATGGACACAGGTTTAGGCCAATAACGACATCGTCTAACCATTGTTTTACTTGGTCGTGGATGGTTTGAAGGTCTGTGCTTTGAGTGTTCGACATAACAGGTTCCGAAATGAAATTTTGCGTAGGATATCAGAACGGACGTTAATCAAAAGCACTAATTCAATCAGACAACTTGTGTTACTTAAGCTTCAGCTAGCTTCGAGGTTGATCCTTGAAGTTGTTTTAACTGGTAGACCCAAGCAAATATCGCAACATAGAAGATAGAACCACCGGCGATAACACCATTCCAACCGAACAACTGCCAACAATATAAGAGTAAGAAACCACCTAAGCTCCCGCCTATGTAATAGTGAACTAAGTAAAGTGCGGTTGCTGTCGCTTTCGCGCTCGATGCTTTTTGACTTACCCAAGAATAGGCTAGGGTATGGGCGAAAAAAGCTCCGCCACTGATCAATAACAACCCAGCTAACATGAATGGGACTTTGTCGACGGCAGAAACCAACATTCCGATTAAGCTAATACACACGCCCATCAATATACCGTTTAACGGGTCAAAGCGAAGTGTCCATTTGTTGGAGAGCTTAGAGCTTACCGTACCGGCCAAGTAACATAGGAATATCAGTGAAGCTAAGCCCACAGGCACTGAGTGAGGTTCGGATACCAACCTAAAGCCCATTACTGAATACAGGTTAACGAATAGCGCGAAGTTAGCGCCACCAATCAACATCGCGAGCCACAAGGTACGGTTTCTTAAGTGCATCACAACCGAGCGGTTATGATGAAAGAACAACCCTTGTTGAGGTTTGAAGTTTTGTTGGTCAGGCAGACTATACGCAATATAGAGAGCGCCGATTAAGGAGCCGACCACGAAAAACAAAACCGTTGCGTGCCAGTCAAAATAATCCGTAATCAAGCCACCCAATACACGTCCGAAAATTCCACCCAATGAGTTGGCTGCAATATAACCACCGATCGCGACTGCAAATGCTTTGGGTGATAACTCTTCGACCATATAGGCAACCGCCACGCCTGCAAAAGCAGCGACTGCGATTCCCATTAATGCTCTGGCAATAACAAGTTGCAGTAGAGTGGTTGTGAACACCATGCTCAATCCAATCAAAGGAATAGCGAACAGACTGAATAGGATAATAGGTTTTCGACCAAAGGTTTCAGAAGCGATTGCCCAAGGCACCAAGCTGATGGAAAGCCCAAGTGTTGTCGCGGCAAACAGCCAGTTGATCTGAGTTTCAGATACTTGGAAGTGCTCCGCCATGTGCGGCAAGATAGGCTGAAAGAGGTAAAGGTTACAGAAAATGATAAATGAACCAATCGCCAATGATTGGGTGATGCGTTTGTATTGAGGACTGCCTTTATCAAACATTTACGTTGTGCCTGCGCGAGTAAGTAAGCTATTTGTGAACAAGTTATCAGTACAAGTGTGATTAAAGAAATATATTAAAAATATCAACTCTATATATTAAATATATCGCCATGCTTGAATCAAAACCTCTTCGACATTTTCTGGCCGTTGCTCAGTTTGGTAATTTTACCCAGGCTGCAAAAGCGCTGCATATCGCACAGCCTGCATTGAGTATCTCCATTAAAAAACTAGAACAGACGCTTGAGTTGATTCTATTTCGTCGAGGAGATAAATCCGTCACCTTAACGGAAGAGGGAAAGGTACTGTTTGAGCATGCAAAGCGAATCGCCCAGCAGTTTGATGATGCTCAACTCGCAATGAATGAGCTAAAGGGACTAGAAAAAGGCGAGGTTCGATTAGGCGCTCCAAGTATGATGGGGAGCTACTTTTTCCCACAGGTCGTGATGGCCTTTAAAAGCCAATACCCAAACCTAAAACTGACGCTTATAGATGCTGGTACCGCTTCGATTCGTGAAATGCTGTTAAACGGCGAACTGGATATCGGGGTTATCAATCATGAAAATGTCCCAGATGATCTCGAAACCGATCACTTGTTGAGTTCTGAGATGCTAGCTGTTGTTGGTAAAGAACACCCATTAGCGTCACAACCATTCATTACCTTTGAAGAGTTTTTCGCTCAAGAACTGATTATGTTCAAGTCGGGTTATTTCCACCGTGATTTCATTGATGCGACCTGTAAAAAATACAATCTCGATATGACCATCGCCTTCGAAACCAACTTATTGCCAATGATTCTTTCTATAGTAAAACGAGAGTTTGCCATTACTGCGCTGCTGAGTTTGGTCACAGAATATGAGAAAGACGTGATAGGCGTGCCATTTAAAGACCCTGTAAAACTGAATCTATCTTTGGCTTGGAGAAAGGAAGGGTACTTGTCGAAGGCGGACCGAACCTTTATTGATTTCGTTAAGCGCTACGTGTGATTGTCTTGTTGTGTTATCTATCAATACAAATTTAACGTAAAATATCTACTACATTTCAATGTGTTATTTTGTGATTTTTATGGCATTTAAATGACGTTCTTTTACTGATTAATTGCTCAGTATCACACTATTTAAATATAAAACTGTGAGGTGCGTTGTATTATTATTTGGTGAACGTGTGATTGTTAACTTACATTAGGTATTAAATATGTCGCCTCCCACGTTAAAAAAACTGAAGCCATTAAGTATGAAGTGTAAATGTAAAGAACAAAGAATTGTTAGAGTTCGTCGTAATATTTTTGACAGAATCCTTGGTATTAAAGAAAAATACAAATGTGCTAATTGTAATGCAGCTTTTAAAATCAAAGGCTAGGCTAGGTGCATCGACTTTTTTATCGAAAGACTTTTTATATGAGAAGCTTGTCTGACAAGGATTTAGTAAATAGAGAAACTGCAAGAATGCGACCTGTTTATTTTCGATATACAAGTTGTCATGAATATAGAACAACAAAGCCCGAGTATCCTAGATTGGACATTCGGGCTTTATTATATAGAAGTATTACTGGCTTAGAGCACTTAGGTACTCTTTGAGTTATACATCTTATCGAAGTTCTTCTGATTCCAGCCGACCATCACTTGATCGCCGATTTTAAGTACGGGGATAGAGCGAGCCCCCATCGCTTGCAACTCTTTACGGCCACGCTGCATCTTTGCATTCGTTAGGCGGTAAACAATTTTCTTTGAATCCAAATAGCGCTGTGCATCTTTACAGTGCGGGCATTTGTCTGCGACGTACAATACAACACGTTTCATTTTTATAATCTCTTTTTGAGTCTAGCTCTTGGTGAATCTCGCTAAAGTGTAACGAATCCTAGGTGATTAGAAAAGTGTGATCAGTTACACTATGCGGCTCAATTTTCAAGACCACAACGTATTGTCGTGGTGTAACTTGTACGGTCTTTCAGCATGCATCCTTCTTTACGCTATATCCAAGGCTACCCGAAGCACATTCTCGATCCGGTAACTCAACTAGTTGAATCGGGAAAGTTGGTGCCGTGGTTCGAAGCTCGCTACCCAAAGAATCATGAAATAAAAAGCGAGAAAGCCCTGTTTGACTATGCGATTGAGATTAAAAATCGTTATATGAAAAAAACACCACCGATCAGTAAAGTGATTTATGACGGCAAGATACACCTAATTAATAATGCATTAGGTCTGCACTCTTACGTCGCGAAAAATCATGGTGGAAAGATCAAATCGAAGAATGAGATTCGTATCGCCAGTGTTTTTAAAAATGCGCCAGAACCTTTGCTGAGAATGTTGGTGGTACACGAACTGGCGCACATCAAAGAGAAAGAGCACGACAAAGCCTTTTACCAACTATGCTGTCACATGGAACCGGAATATCATCAACTTGAGTTAGATGCCCGTTTATTCATGATGTATTTAGATTTAAAGAAGTAGCCCAATGAGCCAATCACAAAATAGAACAACGCTAAGCCTGTCGAAAAACAGTACCTCCGCAGCAAAAACAAAAGATAACCAAGCTAACGAAGGTAACAGTACGCAAGGTAACCGCAAGCAAGGTGATGTTAAGCCAAGTACAGGTAAACCAAGCAGCGACAAGCGTATTTCTACAAAGAACACATCAGACCGCAAAAACAGTGCTCCCAAAGGTGCTGACAACAACAAAGCAAAGCGACCTTTTGCAAAAGATAGCAAAGGTAAACCGGGTGCGAATAAAGGATCATCGAATAAGGGTTCTTTTAATAAAACTGCTTTTAACAAAAACGCAGCGCAGAAAAGACGCTCGACTGAAAAGCCTCAAGGTGGATTACACCCAAGAAACCAACACACAGGTCGCTACGACTTTGAGTTATTGGTTGCAGCGTTACCTGAGCTAAAAGAACATCTGATCAAGAACCCGGTGGGCGAAGACACCGTTAATTTCTCTGATCCATTGGCTGTTAAGCTACTTAACAAGGCTTTACTGGCGCATCACTATGGCGTTAAGCATTGGGATATTCCTGCTGGTTACTTGTGCCCACCAATTCCTGGCCGTGCAGATTATATCCACAGAGTGGCAGACATCCTAAACAGCGATGGCCAAGGTGAGCCTTATAATCACGCCTCTGTGAAAGCATTAGATATCGGTGTTGGTGCAAACTGTATTTACCCAATCATTGGCGCGACAGAGTATAAGTGGCGCTGTACGGGTACGGATGTCGATTCAGTCTCCATCAAAACAGCGAACTTCATTGCTGAAAGTAACCCTAATCTAAAAGGTAAGATCCGAGCTCGTCTACAAGCGGACTCTGAATCTATCTTTAAGGGCGTGATTAAAGATAATGAACGTTACGATGTCACTATTTGTAACCCTCCATTCCATAGTTCTCTAGAAGAGGCGGAAAAGGGATCACAACGTAAATTGGATAACTTAGCGGCAAACCGAGCTAAGAAAGCGGGCAAGTCATTCAAGCCCGAGATGAATAAGAAGCCAGCCAAATCGATTAAGCAAGAGAAACCAACCTTAAACTTTGGTGGCCAAAAATCTGAACTTTGGTGTCCGGGTGGCGAAGCTACTTTCATTATGAAAATGGCGAGAGAGAGCCAACTTTTTGCTACTCAAGTATTGTGGTTCACGACATTGATTTCTAAGAAAGATAACGTCGATATGGTTCGTTCAGAGCTGGGTAAGCTAAGAGCTAAACAAGTAAAAGTGGTTGAGATGTCGCAAGGCCAGAAGGTGAGTCGCTTTATCGCATGGACCTTTATGGACGACGAGCAAAGACAAGAGTGGATTGCGCTAAAATAGCGGCAGCACTGTGTTAAGACATTAAGTTGAAATTACGTACGGGCTTGTTGTTAACGCAACAAGCCCGTTTTTTGTGTTTTTCATATGCGCTAAGCAGAAAGTAACTCATCTAACTTACTCTGATATTTCTTCTCTAGAGCACTGTTACCTGCTTTGTTTTCGAGATCGACCAAGATTTTAAGCGATGGAATTTGGTAGCCATAACGCTGGTGGAATTTGAATAAACGAAGCCTAGCGTCGTTGTAATCGGCGTCACTCACTTCAATTTTTGATAGCTGTAGTATCGATTTTACGCGATTTGGATCGTGGTCAATCGCTCGTGTGAAGTAGTATTTTGCTTGGTCGGTATTACCAGCCTTAAACGCGCAGAATGCCGCATTCTCATAACTTGCAGAGACAAGGTAGTAGTAGGGTTGGTCAATAGCGCGATTGAAATATTTATCAGCTTGCTCGTATTCGCCTTGTTTACACAAGAACGTACCGTAGTTATTCAATACATTGCCGTTTCTTGAATCTAGACTGAGTGCTTTGCGGTAAGTGGTTCTTGCTTCATCTACTTCGCCAACTTGTTCGTAATAATGTGCCATCGAAAGTTGGGCGCGGTAATAGCTAGGAGCGTGTTTGATAGCGAGCTCTAGGTTTTCACGTGCCTTGACCATATTACCTTGTCCCATGTAGCCCAAACCCAATTCAATACGTGATTGAGACATCGCAATTGGATCACTTGCCATTTTTGGTGGACCTTCGGTTACAGAAACACAACCTACCAAAGAAAGAGAGGCGAATAGCGTTAGATGAGATATCAGGGTGGATTTTGGTAATAGCGACTTGTTAGGCATGTGCAGCTCCTTTTGAACACAAACCTATGATATGAAATCGAATACATTTAAGTGTTATGTCGATTATGGAATGCGACCCAAACACCATAAAAAAGCCGTGTCCCATTTGGTGTTTTATCAACAACCTATGGAAGACGGCTTAATGTGTTTGTGAATCGGAAGAAAGAACTTAGTCGTCCTTGGTGAAGTTGTCTTCGCTGAAGTGATCCAGATCGTAAGGCGTTTGTTGGTAAACGCAGTAGTTAAGCCAGTTTGAAAACAATAAGTGTCCATGACTACGCCAACTTGCTACAGGCTTGTTGTCTGGATTGTTGTTCGGGTAGTAGTTGATTGGTATCACAGGCTCCATGCCTTCACCCAAATCACGAATGTATTCGTTGTGAAGTGTATGCGCATCGTATTCAGGGTGACCGGTTACAAACACGTTTCGCTTATCTTTGGTTGCCGCAAGGTATACGCCCGCCACATCAGAAGTCGCAAGAACATCAAGGTCGGTATGCTCGGCCAAGTATTCCTGAGAGAAATCAGCATAGCGAGAGTGCGGTGCCAAAAAGGTATCGTCGAAGCCACGTAAAATTGGGTGGTACGGGTTATGTATCTCGTGGTTGTAAACCCCAGAAAGCTTATCTTTACGAGTTCGTTTTGGTAAATCATACAAGAGCTTTAAGCCAGCTTGAGCAGCCCAACACACATACAAGGTTGAGGTCACATGCTTGTTTGCCCATTCCATGATGGTTTTTAGATGATCCCAGTAGATAACGTCTTCAAATTGAACCAAGCCAAGTGGCGCACCAGTGATGATCAATCCATCAAAGTTTCTCCCTTTGACCATTTCAAATTGACGGTAGAAGTTATCAAGGTGTTCTGTCGGCGTGTTTTTACTTGGTCGGTCATCAATACGCAACAGCTCTACATCGACTTGCAATGGGCTGTTGGATAGTAGGCGCAAGAATTGAGTTTCAGTTTCAATCTTCTTTGGCATTAGGTTGAGGATCAAGACTCGAAGTGGACGAATTTCCTGTGTCGATGCTCTTGATAACGGCATAATAAAGATGTTTTCTTCACGAAGAACATCAGATGCTGGCAATTGGTCTGGAATGCGAATAGGCAAAGCTTTCTCCCTAAGCTAGATATGTAGACGTCTATACATCTAAATCTATAGTAGTTTGATACGCTTGTCGATATACAAAATGGATAGTTGTAAATTATTTGTGTTTGCTTTCAGAAGTCATTCACCGACGTCGAGGGGAGTCTCATTGTATTCAGTGATTATCTGAGTCGAGTATAAGGACTCGGTTTTCGGATGTTGAGCAACGGCAGTTATCAGAGAAACTCGTCACTATTTAAGATAAACTCATGTTTTAAAATTAGCCTGTAAAGTGACAGATGAAGTTAATACTCATTCGAGGGTTGCCCGGTTCCGGCAAGTCAACAAAAGCAAAAACCTACGATGCATTGCATGTCGAAGCGGATATGTATTACGTGAATGAGCAAGGCGACTATAATTTTGACCCAAGGCAGTTGCAGCAAGCGCATGAGTGGTGTCAGAACACTGCAGAAGACGGCTTGAAGCAAGGGTTAGACGTTGTGGTGTCGAATACTTTTATTAAGCAGTGGGAAATGAAAGCCTACCGCCAACTCGCACTCAAATATAAAGCGGATTTGGTTATAGAAGTGTGCCGAGAGCAATATGGCAGCATTCACGACATTGAACCGTCGGTGATTAAGCGCATGGCAAAAGATTGGCAAGAATAGCCTCGTGCTTATCCAGCTTGGGTGAGTGGCAAATAGAATTAATTAATAGAACAACTCCAAGGTAACGATTGAAATGGCAAAGCGCTCTGTTGTGGTCGACATGACATCTTACGGCATCTATACAACGTGGGATTCCAAATCTAAAGATCTTCCAAAAATCCAAGAGTTCACCACTACCGTTGATGCTGAAATCGACGTGGAATTTGGCTATATCTTGAATATCAAAAAAGCCAAAGGTGAAAAAATCCGTTACTGCATCTATCACCCGAACATCACCACCGACACGGGTGAAGTGCTCGAACCGTTCGATGGTGAAGAGCATGTCGGCAACAATGACTGGGATTTTTACTTAGGCGATACTATCTGGGCGCCTGTCTCCAACAAACTCGGTAAATGGCGCATGACCGTCGAGCTAAAAGGCAACATCATTGCTGATAAGACATTCGACCTTGTTGCGAAAGACGAAGGGCAGTTTTGGAAGCGTAGGGGGTTTTAGATTGGAACTTCTGTCTAAATTAAGACAACAAAAAAGCCGACTCACACGTTACATGTGAACTCGGCTTTTTGACGTTAACTAGATGGCATTTTCTATTTCGTCAACGAGTAAGATTGTCTAGTTAACAAATAAGACAGGCTAGTTAACCAGTAAGACTATTGAGTCACGTAAGCCACAACAAACTCAGTGATTGCGACCATGTCTTTCACTGCAATGTACTCTTCAGTGGTGTGAACTTTCGCCATACCTGTAGAAAGGTTAACCGTTGTTAGGCCTTTCGCGTTGAAGTTGTTTGCATCGCTACCGCCGCCAGTGCGTTTAGTGTTCGCTGTTACGCCAAGCTTCTCGAATGCGGATTTGATAGAAAGAATGTGCGGGTGATCGTCTGCGATAACGAATGCATCGTAAGCACGAGTCGATTCGATTTCTACTTCAGCACCGAACTGTTTTGCACTCTCTTGGAATGTAGAGATCATGTGCTCAACTTGAGCTGTTAGCTTTTCTCCGTTTAGAGAGCGAGCTTCAGCCACGACTTTAAGTTCTGGCATTACGATGTTAGTCGCTTGACCGCCTTCAACAATACCGACGTTTGCTGTTGTTTCTTCATCGATACGAAGCAGATTCATCTTAGTGATCGCGTCTGCTGCAACTTGAATGGCACTGATGCCTTCTTCTGGCGCTAAACCCGCGTGAGCAGGGCGCCCTTTGATCTTCGCAACGATTTTCTGTTGGCCAGGTGCTGCATTGACGATAGTGCCAATTGGGCCGCCTGTATCTAGTATGATAGCGTGCTCAGACTGAATGTAAGACATATCGAAGTTCAAAGAGCCGAACAGACCGCCTTCTTCGAATACGGTGAACGCGATTTCAATGGTTTTGTGCGCTTGGCCTTCAGCTTGGATTACGCGAACCGCTTCCATGATCGCTGCGATACCAGACTTGTCGTCGCCGCCTAGAATCGTATTGCCTTTAGAGCGGATGATGCCGTCTTCAATGATTGGCTCAATGCCGATACCTGGCGTTACTGTGTCCATGTGGCAGCTGAATACTGTGCTACCTGGAAGAGTGCCATCTAGACGAGCGTAGATGTTGAAACCGTTAGACACTTCTTCAGGAACCGCCAGTTTGTGAACTTCAAAACCCAGTTCACCGAGTTGCTCAGCCAAAGCTTCAGCAATCGCTTTTTCGTTACGAGATTCACTATCAATTTTCACTAGATCGCAGAAATGTTCTACGAGACGTTGTTCATTAATTTGGGTCATTGTTAATTCTCATTTTGCTCCGTTGTTTCTAAAGAAGTCACGGAGGCAGGAACAGGAAAATAACTATAACGCCTTTTTACAGAATCATTGCCTGAGTTAAATCAAGAAAATTATCTGATTATTCTAATTTATGAGAAAAATACTACGCGGATCGACCCATGTGCAGGATTTAAATCTCCATATGTGTCGGGTACAATGTGAAACCGCTTAAGGTAACCGTCGATTAAATTGGTATGCAATCAGTAATGGCACTTATAAATGAATAACAACAGAGTGTTAGGCTCATTTTTTCTCGTCGTACTGATCAGTGTTGTACTAGGATTGTATTTACTCTATCCAACTTATGACGACGATTTACAGACTATTCGACCAGAACCCCCAGGCGCGTACAGTCCCGAAAAAGAGTTATCAGCGACTCAATATGGCGCTGAACTCATTGAAATCCTTAATGTGTCTCGCGGTGATCCAAAGCTTGCCTCCCAAAAGCTTGAAACCTTAAAAGCAACGAGCCCTACGCAACATAAAGCCATCTATCGTGGTTATGAACTAATGATTTTATCGAATCTCGCACAGCATGATCTCGATAAACAGGCTGTGTCTGAATACACACGACAGATCAAGGCATTAGCACAGCGTGAAGATATGGGGTGGTTAAAGGCGCAATCTTTAGTTGAACTAGCGATTGAGCAGATGAGTCAAGGTGAATTAGTAGAGGCTGAATCTCAAGTTAAAGCAGCAATAAGTATCGCTGAATCAATCCAGTATGAAGAACTGTTGATAAAAGCCTACAACACTGTGGGGTCGATCAAAAACATCCAAAATGATTTTTCCGAAGCTCAGTATTTTTTTCATAAGGGCTTAAATCTTGGCAAGAAATACCCACGGCATATCTATAACAGTAAGTTGATGTCGAATATGGCATTGCTTTATATCTATCTGGAAGATTGGCCGAAAGCACTCAAACTTATCGAACAGGCCAAAAAACTCTATATCAAAAGTGGACTACGCGATGGTTCAACCATCGGTGTGTTATATGTTAATGAATCATTTGCTTATCTACGCAGTGGCGACTTAGTAAAAGGTCGAGAGGCTTATAAAAGTGCCACCAAATTTAATGATGATAGCGTAAGTGAAAGGTACAAAATCCTTCTTCTAAAAGCTCAGAGTGAAGTACTGCTAGCAGAAAAGAACTTTGAGTTAGCAAGGAAAGTAACAAACCAATGTATTGGTTACCCGGGTGTTGCAAAGTACACACTCCAACTGGGTCAGTGTTACTTAAACAGAGCTTTAGCAAATATCGGTTTGAACCAAGATAACTTTGTTTTCTTTGATCTAAAACGTTCGTCTACGATGTTTGATATTGTTGGCAGCCGTAGTTGGAAGGTGCTTGGTTTCAAAGCGCTTGCAGAATACTATGAATCTAAAGGCAACAGTGAAATTGGACTTCGGTATTTCAAGCTTTATTACAAGGGCAACAAAGCGCTGTTATTTGAAAAGCGTCAGAGTGATATCTTTTTATTAGAACAAGACTTTGCTACGGCTTCATTAGCGAAAGAGAATGAACTGCTTAATGCAGAAAAAGAGCTCGCAGAGATGACGCTAGATAAACAGAGCTTAAAAGACCGCATTGTTGTCGTACTCGGTGTTATGGTCATCATAAGCTTTGCTGTACTTCTGGTAAGGTTATGCACTATGCATAAGACCAACAAAGAGTTGGTTAAGCAATCGACGAGATGTGAGTTGACAGGTTTATTCAATAGACGCTACCTGGAACAATTGTTAACTCAGCCAATGCCATACCGTTTGTCGCCGTTCGGGTATACGCTTGCTATTTTGGACTTAGATCAATTTAAACGAGTCAATGATACATACGGACATGATATTGGGGACCAAGTTTTGGTAGAGGTTGCTAAGCGTATAGAGCGAGCGCTATCAACAAACGATGTGTTGGCTCGATGGGGTGGGGAAGAATTCGTTTTACTGCTTGCTGGCACTCAAGACCCAGACGAACAGTTGGAAATGATAAGGCAAACAATCGCTGATCAAACGATAGAAACGTATTCCGGTCCGTTAGCGTTAACTACATCAATTGGTGCGACCATTCATTTAACGTATCAAGAATTAAATAGCAGTACCTACAAACAGCATTTGAAATCAGCAGATGACGCTTTATATCAAGCAAAACAATCAGGGCGCAACCAGGTGGTCATTGCTTAGCGAAAAATACAGCTTAGTGCGAAAATACAGCTTAAATGAACCTGTAATTTAAATACTTGGCAGCCTCATCTGAATCATTCCCCTTAGGCAGAAGCGTTTAAATTTAATCGAGTAAAAGAACCTAAAGCAACTATTTTAATAAGCAACTAAGCAACTAAGCAACTAAGCGAATAAGGGTGTTATCAACTCCTATTCGCTTAGTTTTTATATTATCTATTAAGAGTATTACTTAGCGATACTTTCTAACATTTCAACTAGCTCACTCTCTGTTGCTGGTTCTCGAGCGAGTTCAATGACTGCTGAAGCGCCACCTTTTAGCATATAAGCTTGAGTGCCACAGTGGTCATAATGGAACCACTTACCATCGACACACACATCGGTATAACATCTTGGGTCTTGTTTGAGTTCCATAGCAATTTCCTTGTTAACATTTGCCTAACGTTTTTTATGCTAATTGGTCACAACTTGGTGCGGTTTGATCTGAATCAATTTAATATGTAATTGATGATTTGATTATTAAATAGGAGATGTGCGTCTTGAACTGTCGAAGCCGATAAAGAGACCGCCTCTGACGATTAAAGCGTTCAAAGGTCATGATTCCAATTCGCAGCTCTGCTTCTTTTTCTTGCCACGTGACGCTTTTCTACATACGCTAACCACTCTCTTAATCCCTATACAAATGTGATTGTGTTGGAAAATGACTAATATTTTTATCGTTGTAATTGTTCTGGTTGTGTTCTTTTACTTTATTCAAAACTATCTAGTAAAAAATGATGACACCAAAGATCATGCTTATCAAAAGAAAGGCTCGTTAATGTCGGCGCAACAAGCGACCTTCTATAACGCACTCAAATCCGCAGTGGGTAACCATGGGGAAGTATTTGCTAAAGTGAGCATGTCTAACATAGTTGTCCCCGCTAAGGCGAACAATAAAAAGAATTGGTTTATCGCGAACAACAAAATATCACGTAGTTATTTTGACTTTGTAGTGTGCGACCCGCGAACGTTAGAGCCACGCGTAATCATCGAATTGGACAATGGAAAAGAGCTTAATAAAGGAAAGGTTGATCGCGAGAAGCTATTGATGCACGTTTGTAAATCGGCAGGCCTTCCACTTATTGGCGCTTCAATTAAGCACAGTTATCAAGTGAGCCGTTTGAAGAGGTTACTGGCAGCACACATCGATTTGATTGAGCCATCAAAAGAAGTTCGATTCTGTAAGAAATGTAGCAGCCCTATGATCATCAAACTGGCAAGCCATGGCGATTATAAAGGCCGACGTTTCTTTACTTGTAGTCGTCAACCTAACTGTACTTATACCGAGAACTACAACGTCGTGTTCGACATGGATGAAGATTCTAACTAATACATTGCGCCAAAGTGCTCAGTAAAGGGAGAAAAGACACGAAGCATGCTGATGTCCGTAATTATCGAAGTTGAACTTAAATGTGATCTACTTCAAGCCATTGATCTGCTTTGTGTTTAAAATTTATTCTGATTGTTGCTTTTAAAAGCAAACGAACAGTTTTGTGCAAATTTATCCTTGCACGTATCCAAATCACTCGCTATTATCCATCTCGTTCTGAAGCGTTAGCCACTTAATAAAGCGGTTAGATAAGTTTCACAGCATTGCCCGCTTAGCTCAGTTGGTTAGAGTACTTGCATGACATGCAAGGTGTCACTGGTTCGAGTCCAGTAGCGGGCACCACATTATACGAAAGAGCCCACCTAGTGTGGGCTTTTTTGTGTCTGCAATTCCTTGTTTTATCAGACTCTTAGCCATTTTTTGGTCCCAAGAGATCCCATGATGTGTTGTAAAATCCACCGTTTAAAGTAACACTGTTAGTAACACTACAGGAAATATGGATTGGTGATGTTACTATGGCTAGGAAAACAACCCCATTAACAGCGACTCAGATCTTACAAGCAAAACCAAAAGAAAAGGAATATAGCCTGCTCGATGGTGATGGTCTTGCATTGAGAATAAAGCCCAATGGTTCCAAATTGTGGCTCTTTAACTATTACCGTCCAATTACTCGTAAACGAGCAAACCTCAGTATTGGTAAATACCCATCTGTATCGCTTGCTAAAGCTCGAACCAAAGCTATTGAAGCTAGAGAACTACTTGCTGATGGTATTGACCCCAAAGAGCACCGTGATACGACTCTCAGAGAAAAACAGTTAGAATTGGCGAATACGTTACAGTCGGTATTTGATGACTGGATTGAAGTGAAGAAAACAAGCGTCAAAGAGCAAACGGCTAAGAAGCTAAAGCAACGAATTGAGAAGTACCTCTTACCTGATCTTGGTAAGCTCCCCCTTGGTGACATTACGGCACCACAAGCGATAAAAACAATTAAACCCATTGCTAATCAAGGTAAATTAGAAACAGTAGGGCGTTTGTGTCGTAACCTCAATGAGATAATGACCTTTGCAGTAAACACGGGTGTGATTGAACACAACAAGCTTGCTGGCATTGGTAAAGCATTTGAGACCGCTAAGGTAACCAACCAAGCGTCGCTAGCCCCAGATGAGCTTCCAGAGCTCCTCAAAACAATCAACTACGCATCCATAAAACCCATCACTCGTTGCTTGCTAGAATGGCAACTTCACACCATGACAAGACCTGCTGAAACGGCTGGGGCACGTTGGGATGAAATTGACAGAGAAAAGATGCTTTGGGTCATTCCTGCTGAACGAATGAAAAAGGGAAGAGTGCATACTGTCCCTTTAACAAAACAAACTTTAGATCTATTGGAAACCATTGATTTCATCACGGGTGATAGTGAATACCTTTTCCCAGCAGACAAAAGTAACAAAAATCACATCAACAAAGAGACAGCAAATAAAGCATTGGTACGAATGGGCATGAAGGGTAGGCAAACTTCTCACGGTTTGCGCGCATTAGCCAGTACCACCTTAAATGAGCAAAACTTCGATCCAGATATTATCGAAGCCGCACTTTCTCATGTGGATAGAGATAAGGTAAGAAGCGCATACAACCGAACTGACTACCTTGAACGCCGTAAAGTTATCATGGCGTGGTGGAGTGATCATATCGAAGAAGCTGCTTCGGGCACTTTGTCGATGAGTGGTAAAAAGAGCCTGAAGGTTGTGGGTTAATAGGTGGTACATGTAATTTGATTTCAGCAAACTCATGTTACGGTGTAACTAGTGTCCTTCACTGAATTTAGAAGTCGGGCAGGGCATTGGCATAGGGCATGGTTTTTCTATTATGCATATAACCTAAATAATTTCAGACATATGTCATTTAAGTGAAATCCACTCACTTGTAAGGTAACAATATGTCAAACGTAACCGCTCGCTTAATTCGTCTCAATGAAGTACTAGTGATGACTGGCTTATCAAGGTCGGGAATGTATCGCTCTATAGAAAAACAGCAGTTTCCATCACAGGTGCCAATTGGAGATAGGGCCGTCGCATGGGTAGAAAGTGAGGTTCAAATGTGGATAGCTGAAAAAATAGAAGATCGTTACATATCTTGATATGACAAAGGAGAGCTATGTGCTCTCCAAATTTATACACTTCACTTCACATAAAACGGTCGAATGATTCTATCTTTTTTTGTTTTTCTTTTTTTATCGCT
>NZ_AJZM02000176.1 GCF_000272405.2 Vibrio tasmaniensis 1F-187 | reverse complement strand
AAAACTCCCATACGGGAGTTTTTTACATCTAAGCCTTAGTAAGTACTAAGTGTACGTTAAATAATACCGAGTTCAGCATGGTAATTCTGAAGTGTGCTTCTGAAAAAACTCGATTTAAATGGTAGATTCCTTTTCTGGGCTCGAACATAGGTGTCTACATACCTTTTAAATTCCTTCCCAATTTTAAACTCATTATCGTTAAGAGTAGTTTTTTGAGCATTATCAGATAACGGATAATTAGATGATAAATCATTACTTTTATCATCTAAAAGTAATGCTTTTTGATAATCTAGCCCCCGGTAGCACACCCCTCGAACAGGGTCGTTAACCTGATCAGTAATAAATACTGTCGGAGCTCCGCCAATTTTTATGGCCTTACCGCCTTTATGAGATAAATTGGTTCTAAGGGGCACCGCAAAATATAACCCTTTATATTCAACTTCAGCTACGCAGTATCCCCGACCTTTATCAAGTAGAACTTCAGGTAGTCCTTTAGTTCTATTAACGAATTGTTCGCTTAACCTATTAAACTTCAATGTTATTCCCCTCCAAAAACAAAAAGCCCACCATTAGGTGGGCTTTTCGAGTAAAGATTCATTCAAAAAGTACTTGTTCATTCTACGAGGAGGATACTTGCCACCACGAATCATTCAAAGGATACTTATTCATTCTACGAGGAGCACATCCGGCACCACGACTCTTTACCCCCTAATAATACACAGCGGCACTACAAAAGTACAGGAATCGAATAAAGTATAATGTAGTGCTCTTGAAAGAAACCGGAGTTCATAATTCCTATAGCGTTCAATTACATTGTAATTATTAGACTCCATTTTTGGTCTGAGACCAAAAATCCCTCCCAAATCCGACACTGTCTGTTTTTACTCAAAGTCCTTATCTAAAGAAGATAGAGCTACTTTTAATTGAGCTATAGCTGTTTTTTTAGCTGCAAGCTCTATCTCTGATATCGAATCGCAATTAGGAACCCAAATCATCACATCTACATTTTTCCCTTTTTGATTAGTGAACTCATAAAGGGAGACTTTTACGCACCTTAGATCGTCAACAACATGCTTTATATCTACTTGAATATCCAATTAAATTTCTCCTGAAAAATCATTTTAACTATATAAATTCATCACGATGAAAATAGCAACCGTCTGACAAAATCTCATTTATAAGACTGTTTCACAACGTGAAACAACAATTCATGATCATTACTTTCAATATCTAACGCGTTAGACATTTTAGTTCTGTGACTACAATATCTGCAAAGCAGAATAGGCAAAAACAAACAGCACAATCAGGAACAAAAAAGTCACTCAGATTCCAAAATCTTGGTAGTCATTATTCCTATTATGTAAAATC
>NZ_AJZM02000175.1 GCF_000272405.2 Vibrio tasmaniensis 1F-187 | reverse complement strand
GAAAGATCAACACGCCCTAATTTCAACCCAAAAACTTTTTTGTAATGACTGATGGCGTGATAAATAACGGTGTAATAGATGGATGCTCGTGTAATAACAACAGAAACTTTACCTCTAAGACTTGGGTTAACAATGTGGTCTCATTCTGAGTGGCAAAGTCAGTTTTATGGCAAAGGAACAAAACCCGCTGAGCGCTTAGAAAAATACACCCAAGTTTTTCATACCGTTGAAGGCAACACGACTTTCTATGCGACACCCAGTGTCTCAACGGTCAATAACTGGAAAGCCGCGAGTCACGATGATTTCAAGTTTACTTTTAAGCTGCCTAAGTTCATCACCCACCAGCAGCACTTAAAACATTGCCAAGCCGAACTCAAAGAATTTCTGCTCACCATGTCGCCCCTACATAGGCGCATTGGTCAGTGGACGATTCAATTGCCCCATAGCTTCGAACCCAGCATGCTTCCTGCCCTGCAAAAATTTTGTACCTTGTTTCCAAAAGACATGCAGCTCGGCGTTGAAGTTCGTCACCTTGGTTTCTTTGATAAAGGCGATGCCGAAAAACGTTTCAATCATTGGTTGATAGAAGAAGGGATCAATCGCATCATTATGGATAGCCGTCCTGTTTTCTCCGCACCACCAACCACAGAAGCGGTGATCGACGCGCATCAAAAGAAACCACGTGTTCCGGTTCATGCCATTGCGACGGCAAACAATCCGATGGTTCGCTTTATTGGTCATCCAGATCAGGAACCCAATCTGGCTTTCTTTAAACCTTGGTTCGCGAAATTACCGACTTGGTTAAACGAAGGAAAACAACCTTATTTAATGATCCACACCCCAGACAATAATCACGCCCCTGAGTTGGCGATTGCTATCTATAAGCAATTACAGACGCAAGTTGCTGAACACACAAAGATAACCTTGCCTAATTTGGCGGAGTTTCCTGCTCAAAAAGGCGACCATCAAATCTCGATGTTTTGATAGTAAACAACTACTAACACACGTTCACTTTCATCAATCTCAGTTTTCGTGACACAAGCCATTTTTTTACGTAAAATACGTCCCCTTTTATTTGGTATGAATTTTGTGCCAATTACGCTGACTGTCGAGAGAAAATGCCATGAGCAACACAGACAATATCTTTTCCGCTCCTATTGATAAAATTGGAGACTTCACCTTTGATGCAAGGGTTGCTGAAGTATTTCCGGATATGATTCAACGCTCGGTGCCTGGTTATAGCAATATCATCTCTGCAATCGGCATGCTGGCTGAACGCTTTGTAAAGCCACATTCAAATATTTTCGATCTTGGCTGCTCGCTTGGTGCTGCGACACTTTCTATGCGTCGTCACATTCAGCAAGAAGGCTGCACGATTTTCGCTATCGATAATTCAGAAGCCATGGTTGAACGCTGTAAGCTGCATGTAAACGCCTACCGCAGTGACACACCGGTAGAAGTGATTGAAGCCGACATCCGTGAAGTGGAAATCAAAGACGCCTCTGTTGTGGTGCTTAACTTTACACTGCAATTTCTGTCTCCTGACGACCGATACGCTCTGCTTGAAAAAATTCATGCAGGCTTACGCCCGGGCGGAATCTTAATCCTTTCTGAAAAGTACGTATTCGAAGACGAAAGTTCAAATGAACTGCTTATCGACCTGCACCATGACTTCAAGCGTGCAAACGGATACAGCGAGCTTGAAGTCAGCCAGAAACGTAGCGCAATTGAAAACGTGATGCGTCCTGACTCGATTACAGTTCACAAGCAACGTTTTGAAAAGATTGGCTTCTCAAGTAGCGAAGTGTGGTTCCAATGCTTCAACTTCGGTTCAATGTTCGCGATTAAATAGCGCACATACCCAGTCAGCTCGTACTAAAACGTCATCCTCAAGAGCGAGGAACGAGCGAGTTGGGGATCTCTATCAAGTACGATAAACCGAGACTCCCTATCATGTTCGTCCCTCACTGTAGGGAATGACAAATTTAATTTCTATCTTAGGGTTTATTGACCCTATTAACTCAGTGAAAAACTATGTTTAATTTTGCCAATTTTTATCAACTCATTGCCCAAGACACTCGCCTTCAGCCGTGGCTTAATGTTCTTCCTCAACAGCTGACGGATTGGCAAAATGCAGAACACGGCGACTTCGACCGTTGGTTACGTGCACTGAATAAAATCCCGCAAGGTGTACCTGATCAAGTTGATCTGAAAAACTCAGTGACGATTGGCAGCTCTACACCGTTCCACACGGGTGAACTTAAAAAGTTAGAAAGCTTACTGAAGACTTTCCACCCTTGGAGAAAAGGCCCTTACACAGTTCACGACATTCACATCGATACAGAATGGCGCAGTGACTGGAAATGGGATCGTGTGCTTCCACATATCTCTCCATTGAAAAACCGTTCGGTTCTCGATGTAGGTTGTGGCAACGGCTACCACATGTGGCGCATGCTAGGTGAAGGTGCTCGCTTAACGGTGGGTATCGACCCTTCTCACTTATTCTTGGTTCAGTTTGAAGCCATTCGTAAATTGATGGGCGACGACCAACGTGCTCACCTATTACCTCTAGGTATTGAGCAACTGCCAAAACTGGAAGCTTACGACACTGTATTCAGCATGGGCGTGCTTTACCACCGCCGTTCACCACTTGATCATTTGATTCAACTAAAAGACCAATTGGTATCTGGTGGCGAACTGGTACTTGAAACGTTAGTGATTGAAGGTGACGAAAACGCTGTTCTTGTGCCTGTAGATCGCTACGCGCAAATGAGAAACGTTTACTTCTTCCCATCTGCACGCGCACTGAAACGCTGGCTTGAACAGGTAGGCTTTGAAGACGTGCGTATCGTTGATGAAAATGTTACAACGATTGGCGAACAACGCACAACGGAGTGGATGACACACAACTCTCTACCGGATTACTTAGACCCTAATGATCCAAGTAAAACCGTAGAAGGTCACCCAGCACCAAGGCGTGCGATTCTAGTAGCGACAAAACCTTAAGCTCTGTTACACAAAACCATAAGCTCTGTCGTCATACAGCCACCGTTATTTATATGTGGGAATTTTGATAAAAAAGAGAACTAATTGTACAAAAGTTGCGCTCATGTTTAATAAGTGAGCGCCCTTAAGTGACAATAATTTTCGTAGCGCTCACATTGCGATTCAATATGACCAGACTCTTACAATAGGATGCTTCACGCATCCTTTTTTGTGGGATAAACTTCTAAATAGTCTGAACTATTCTCTAATTTCCAAAGGTTTTTATATGTTTAAGCGATTATCGCCTATCGTGGCGGTTGGTTTGCTCTCTGGTTGCACCCTCACGAGCGGTGCTACCTACCATCAAGAAACTCTCGACGCTATTTCCCGCTCAGAGACAAACATCGCAAACAAGGTTCAAAATCTTGAACTGCAGCTAAGTAATCAAAGTGATTATATTGAAAGCTTGGAAGACGAAATTACCACTCTTTCTAGTCAATTAGATGTTCACCTGACCAGTATGGAACACAGGGTCATTGAAGAGCTAAAAGAAGCCGAGCCTGTTGCCGTTGCAGCTGCACCTACCGCTCCTAAGATCGGAAGAGCGGT
>NZ_AJZM02000174.1 GCF_000272405.2 Vibrio tasmaniensis 1F-187 | reverse complement strand
ACCCTTTCGGGTTGTATGGTTAAGTGACTAAGCGTACACGGTGGATGCCTTGGCAGTCAGAGGCGATGAAAGGCGTAATAACTTGCGATAAGCCCAGATTAGGTAGTAATAACCTTTTGAGTCTGGGATTCCTGAATGGGGAAACCCACTTACATAAGTAAGTATCCTGTTGTGAATACATAGCAACAGGAGGCAAACCGGGGAACTGAAACATCTAAGTACCCCGAGGAAGAGAAATCAACCGAGATTCCGAAAGTAGCGGCGAGCGAAATTGGATTAGCCCTTAAGCTTTTAATGAT
>NZ_AJZM02000173.1 GCF_000272405.2 Vibrio tasmaniensis 1F-187 | reverse complement strand
AAACACATTTCAGGACGGGACACATCCAACAAAAAAGGCGAATAACCTAAGTTATCCGCCTTTCCTTATAAAAGCTTATAGCTATAAAAACTAACTAGAAATTAAGCTTCAACTTTATTCATGTGTACATCCATTTGCGGGAATGGGATTTCGATACCTTCGTTATCCAAGCCTTCTTTGATAGCTTGCATAAGGTCGAAATAAACATTCCAGTAGTCAGCAGTACTAACCCATGGACGAACAACAAAATTAACTGAAGAATCAGCTAGCGTGTGAACACCTACTTGAACACCTGGATCTTTCAATACGCGCTCATCAGATTCACAGATCTTAGTCAGTAGCGCTTTTGTCTTCTGAAGATCAGCGTTGTAAGAAACACCAATCATTAGGTCAATACGGCGCGTCGCATGACGAGAATAGTTAGTGATTGGGCTACCGATAACGCTTCCGTTAGGTACTACAACCATTTTGTTGTCTGGTGTTGTTAAAACCGTTTGGAAGATCTGAATTGAATCAACTGAACCCGCTACACCACCAATTTCCACGTAGTCACCAGACTTGAATGGACGGAATGCAACGATAAGTACACCCGCTGCAAAGTTAGATAGTGAGCCTTGCAGCGCAAGACCAACGGCTAAACCAGCCGCACCAATAACAGCAACTACAGATGCAGTTTGAACGCCTAAACGACCAAGTGCAGCGATAAGAACAATAACAAACAATAAGTAACGAACTAAACCGTGGATAAACTCCACAACAGCTCGGTCCATCTTCTTCTTCTCAAGAACCTTAGATACGCTATTCGCGACTGCTTTAACAATCAAGTTACCAATAAATAGAATTATCAGTGCAGAGATAATGTTTACACCGTATTGGATAAATAGATCTGAATTATTTGTTAACCACTGCTCGGCCTGAGATAAACCATCCACAATTGGAGTCTCAAGCGCTGTCGAACTATCAGCCATAATGTGCATCCTCTATATAATATGCTATGAGCTAAACTGTCTTAAGCCAAACTTACTTTTACAATAATAAACAGTTTAACTCCTGTTAAGTCACTGTGTTAAAAGTAAATTAAAGCCAAGTCCTTTTTATAAACTGAACCAGGTCCAGTTTTTCGGCACGATATCCTATCTTTGACCGATTGCAAAGTCATATTTATGTAAGCTTTTGAATTAATAAAACTTACCAATAAACGCAAATACCGATAACTAAAAGACTACGAAATTTATTCACCGTAGGCTAGGTTTTTCACATATTTAATACAAGTTTTTATCAGACATAAAAAAACCCGCTCAATGAGCGGGTTTTTAAAACTTAAAGAGTACTTAATTCAAAGAATTATAGTACGTCTACAGCATTAAGGTCAGCGAATGCTTTCTCAAGACGAGTAACCATTGAAGACTGAGCAGCACGTAGCCATACGCGTGGATCGTAGTACTTCTTGTTTGGCGCAGCTTCGCCAGTTGGGTTACCGATTTGACCTTGTAGGAAATCGAAGTTATCAGCAGAGTACTGACGGATACCATCCCAAGTTGCCCACTGTGTATCAGTATCGATGTTCATTTTGATAACACCGTAGCCGATAGACTCTTGGATTTCTGCTTCAGAAGAACCAGAACCACCGTGGAATACGAAGTTTAGAGCGTTAGGTGCAATACCGAACTTCTCTGCACAGTATGCTTGAGAGTCACGTAGGATAGTTGGAGTAAGTACAACGTTACCAGCTTGGTAAACACCGTGTACGTTACCGAAAGATGCAGCGATAGTGAAACGTGGGCTAACAGCCATTAGCTTCTCGTATGCGTATGCTACGTCTTCTGGAGAAGTGTAAAGCTCAGATGCGTCCATATCAGAGTTATCAACGCCGTCTTCTTCACCACCAGTACAACCAAGTTCGATCTCGATTGTCATGTCCATTTTTGCCATGCGAGCTAGGTAAGTAGCACATGTTTCGATGTTCTCTTCTAGAGACTCTTCAGAAAGGTCTAGCATGTGAGAAGAGAATAGAGGCTTACCAGTTTGTGCGAAGAACTCTTCACCAGCGTCTAGTAGACCGTCGATCCATGGTAGAAGTTTCTTAGCAGCGTGGTCAGTATGCAGGATAACTGGAACACCGTAAGACTCAGCGACAGCGTGTACGTATTTTGCACCAGCTACAGCACCAAGAACTTGTGCGCCTTGACCTTCAAGTTTAACGCCTTTACCTGCGAAGAATGCAGCGCCGCCGTTAGAGAACTGAACAACAACTGGAGACTTAACTTTAGCAGCCGCTTCTAGTACTGCGTTAATAGAGTCAGTACCAACAACGTTTACTGCAGGAAGAGCAAATTTGTTTTCTTTTGCTACTTCAAATACTTTCTGTACGTCATCGCCAGAAATTACACCAGGTTTTACAAAATCGAAGATCTTAGACATGGAAATAGTCCTATTTATTCTATTCGTTTTAAGATAAAAAACTTAAGTTTAAAAATTTGCAATCGTTTGCTCACAACTTCCGCTATTCTAGCAAATAAGTGTGATATGCAGCAAACGTTAAAAGGCGAGATTCGTATCTCGCCTTTCTAAATCAATTACGCTTTAGCACGCTCTTCAAGCATAGCTACTGCAGGAAGTACTTTGCCTTCAACAAACTCAAGGAAAGCACCGCCACCAGTAGAGATGTAAGAAACATCTGCTTTGATACCGAACTTGTCGATAGCTGCTAGCGTGTCACCACCGCCCGCTACTGAGAAACCTTCAGAATCAGCGATTGCTTTAGAAATACCAGCTGTACCCGCTTCGAAGTTCTTGAATTCGAATACACCTACAGGGCCGTTCCAAAGAATAGTTTTCGCGTTGCCGATGATTTCAGCTAGAGCTGCAGTTGAATCAGGGCCAAGGTCGAAGATCATGTCGTCGTCTTGAACTTCAGAAACGTGCTTGATTTCAGCTTCTGCGTTTTCGTCGAATGCTTTAGCACATGCAACGTCAGTCGCTACTGGGATAGCACACTCTTTCATTAGCTTCTGAGCTGTTTCAACTAGGTCAGCTTCGTATAGAGACTTACCTACGTTGTGGCCTTCAGCAGCGATGAACGTGTTCGCGATACCACCACCAACAACAAGTTGGTCAGCGATTTTAGAAAGAGATTCTAGAACGGTTAGTTTAGTAGAAACTTTAGAACCACCAACGATAGCCACTAGTGGGCGAGCTGGGTTGTCCATTGCTTTACCAAGCGCTTCAAGCTCAGCAGCTAGAAGAGGACCAGCACATGCTACAGGAGCGTAAGTACCAACGCCGTGTGTAGACGCTTGAGCACGGTGAGCTGTACCGAATGCATCCATTACGAAGATGTCACATAGTGCAGCGTATTGCTTAGAAAGAGCTTCTTCGTTCTTCTTCTCGCCTTTGTTAAAGCGAACGTTTTCAAGAACAGTTAGTTCACCAGCGTTTAGCTCAAGACCATTTACGTAATCTTTCGCTAGTTTAACGTCACAGTTTAGTGCGTCGTTTAGGTAGTTAACTACAGGAGCTAGAGAGAACTCTTCGTTGTACTCGCCTTCAGTAGGACGACCAAGGTGAGAAGTAACCATAACTTTTGCGCCAGCTTCTAGGCAAAGTTTGATAGTTGGTAGAGATGCTAGGATACGTGCATCTGAAGTTACTTTACCGTCTTTTACTGGTACGTTTAGGTCAGCACGGATGAATACGCGTTTACCTGCAAGTTCCAGGTCAGTCATCTTGATCACAGACATGATTTGTCCTCTCAAATTTAAATAAAAATAAAGTTTTGGAAACTCAGCAACCCTGCTAAGCCTATAAATTATTCAACTGGTAATGCTTTAACTGCTAATAATATGTGGACACTTAGTATTTATTTCAAGCTAAAAAATAAATAATCCACACATTTGCTTCTAGGTCTTACTTCTTGCCTTCTGAAGCTTGCATTGCAAGAACCGTATCCAGCATTCGGTTCGCAAAGCCCCATTCATTGTCACACCACACCAGCATTTTCACTAAGGTGCCATTGCTCACTCGAGTTTGTGAACCATCAACGATTGCGCTATGGGGATCGTGATTAAAGTCGATGGAAACGAGCGGCGCTTCAGTATAGTCAACTATATTGTGTAATGTACACTGGGAAGCATTAACAATGGTTTGATTTACGTCATTAACTTTCACATTTGTATTAATTGTGACACTTAAATCCATCGCAGTGACGTTTACCGTCGGCACACGCACAGATATCGCTTCGAACTTGTTAGAAAATTTCGGGAAGATTCTTTCAATACCTTTATGCAATTTAGTGTCGACAGGAATGATAGATTGGCTTGCTGCTCGAGTACGACGCAAGTCGCTATGGTATGCATCAATAACTTGCTGATCATTCATTGAAGAGTGAATGGTCGTAATGGTACCTGACTCAATACCAAAGGCATCATCAAGTACTTTAATGATAGGGACAATACAGTTAGTGGTGCATGAACCATTGGAAACGATTCGGTGGTCAGCTTCGATAGTATCGTGATTTACACCATAGATAATGGTGTTATCAAGGTCGTTAGCACCAGGGTGTGAAAACAGTACCTTTTTAGCTCCAGCAGCGATGTGCGCTAGGCCATCATCTCGGCAACCGTAAACACCGGTACAATCGAGAACAATATCGACTTCAAGATCACGCCAAGGCAACAGTTCAATATCAGCCAGGTGTAAGATACGAATGGTATCAAACTCGCCTTTATCTTCAGCACCAATGCCATGATGAACATAAATGTGCTCTTGATCATTAGAGATTTTCTTGCCGAAGCGGCCGTGACTGGTGTCGTACTGCAATAGGTGAGCCATAGCGTCAGGTTGAGCAAGCTCATTGACCGCTACTACTTTGATTTGTTGGCTTTTGCCACTTTCATAGACAGCGCGCAATACATTGCGCCCTATTCGTCCAAATCCATTTATCGCGACTTTTAGCATAGTTCCGTACATCTAACCAAAATTTCGTGCAACAGATGATAACTGAATCCTACTCAAAGCGCATTAGTTGAATACTAAAGCTGTCATAACTTCAAAACTTTAAATATAAATAGACGCCACCAACCATAACGTTGATAGCGTTACTATTTATGTATAAGAGACAACAAGCTTGTTGCCATCAGCTTTATCGGAAGTAGCCCGTACTTTTAACTTGGGTTAGTTGATAGTGCACTTGGTGACTCACCAGTTCTTTCACTCATAAGATCAGCCACAAATTGAGCTCTTGAGCCCAAAATAATTTGCAGGCCACTTGAACCTACTTTTATGACCCCCATAGCACCTAGGTCTTTGATTCCTTGTTCATTCACAAGAGCCTGATCTTTAATCTGTAAACGCAATCTCGTAATACATGCTCCTATCGAAGTAATGTTAGCGGCACCACCAATCAAGATTGTGATTTCACTAGCTAAATCTTCATTGTCCAAAGTGATCGCCTTACTTTGAGTATCCTCACGTCCTACTGTTTTCAAATTGAACTTTCGAATAGCAAAACGGAAAACCGTGTAATAAATAGCGGCCATGGTTAGACCCCAAAGAATCACATTGATCCAGTTAGTTTTGAACCCATCCATCGCGGGAAGAACACCAAAAGACACGAAATCAATAATGCCGGCTGAGAAGGTTTTACCAATATGAACATCCAACGCATAAGTCACCGCGTAAGACACCCCTGCCATGATTGCAGAAAAAACATAAAGTAAAGGTGCGACAAAGATAAAAGCAAATTCAACGGGTTCTGTTATACCTGTAACAAACGAAGTAAGAGCAGCAGAGCCTAAAATACCTGCTGCAATTTTTTTATTTTTATCATTCGCTTCATGATACATAGCTAAACATGCAGCAGGGAAAGCAAACATGTAGATAGCAAAATTACCCGATAGGAATTTTCCTGCTTCTTGGTATTCACTGGTTGAGAACGTTTTTACTCCATCTTCAAGCATTTTAAACCAAATGGTATGATCGCCATTTACAATGGTCCCCGCGGCAGTTGTGTACTCACCGAAAGAAAACCAATAAGGGCTATAAAAAATATGATGGAGACCAACTGGAATTAAAGCGCGCTCCATAAATCCGTAGATGAAAGTTGATACGTACATGTTTCCGCCATTCGCCATATGCGATAGCGCATCAATACCTGATTGAATATATGACCAAATATGAGGTAAAACTAAACCAATTAGGAATGCAGAAAACGCAGTCACAATCGGTACAAAGCGTTTACCAGCAAAGAAACCAAGGAAATCAGGCAGCTTAGTATCATAAAAACGTTGATACATAACGGCTGCGAGGATACCTGCAATAAGTCCGCCAAAGACACCTGTTTGCAATGAAGGAATACCCATCGCCATTGCATAACGGCCACCTCCCATCGCCATCTCAGGTGTAATGCCGAGCGCCACCCCCATTGTCGCATTCATCACGACCATGGCGACAATCGCGGCTAAAGCGGCAATCCCTGACTCCTTAGTCAAACCAACCGCGGCTCCTACCGCAAACAGTAAGGCTAAGTTATCAAATATAACGCCACCAGCACGCATCATTAGGGGGATGTCGAGCTTAGCACCGAAGGCAAGTAATAACCCCGCTGCGGGTAATATAGATATGGGCAACATCAATGCTTTACCAATTAAGGAAAGCTTAGATAAGCCGCTTTTAAAACTATCTAGCATAATAAAGTCCTTTAATATCGTTAGAATACCAACGAACTTTATCAAGCTAATTGAATCTCAAGGTTACAAATAGCAAGTAGTTTGTAACTCGTTTTTTACAATAGACCTAGGCTGGAAAATGTCGAAGGTACATAGTAATTTCTAGCTAGACATTTAAAGTCAAAAGAAGAACAAGAAGCTAACGAAACACCTCATTATTAATAGCATGTAGGTGTCCAATAAGTGTTTCCGCTGAAATGGAAGAGTCCATAAAGTAGCGATATAACTCGTTGGATACCGCATTCTGAAGAACAGGGTTAACAGCCATTGAATCGGTCAAGCTTGGCATAGCTGTACCTTCAGAACTCGCATGAATGTAATCTTGATAAGATTGCTGTTGGCATCGTGATAATTCATTCACAGGTATATTTGCTTGAGCAGGTATTGAACCTTTCTTTTTACTGAAGTCTAAAAGAAATTGGGGAGAAGATAACGAGGTCATTACCGATACCATATTATGATCTTCACCCGTTACTTTTGTAAAAAATGCCAAGCTATCAACATTGTAGATAAAACCTTTTTCCGTAGAAGGGAACGCTCGACATTCTATGTAATCTGGAATTTCACCTTCTGCACTAATAAACATCTCTCCCAGAGCCCAATCACCTGTAAATTGAAAGGCAAACTCCCCTTCAAGCAAAGATTTTGTCCCCTGATCCCAACTAATACTCGGTAAATCACTACCGACAATATTAGCCAGAGAGCGGAAGCGCTTAAGCGCCTCAAGTGTTTTATCGCTATTTAATGCGTCAGGGTCTAAATCCACAAATGCCTGTCGATAATAATTTGCTCCACCTACTCCGAATGCAATATTTTCAAAAACTTGCACAATTTGCCAAGAGTCTTCTCCCAAAGCCAAAGGATTAACCCCCTTACTTTTCAGCGTAGTTAATGCTAACAGTAACGAGTCCCACGTCTGAGGTGATGAAAGTTGATGCTGATTTAGTACCTTTTTATTTATCCACATCCAATTTAATCGATGGATATTCAAAGGTATGGCGACAAAGTTCCCGTCATATTGGTGAATGGCTTTAATATCAGGATACAGCGACTGATCCCACCTCTGCGATTCTGCGACTTCATTGACATCATTTAAAAAACCTAACGCCGCCCATGACTGAATAGCCGGACCTTCCATAAGAGCAATATCAGGGGAATACCCGGCAATAGCTCTGGCTTGAAGAATCGCTTTGGCAGGTGCACCACCACCGCCACTGATTGGTTCACTTTTTAATGTATAAGGCAGAGATTCAAATTGCTTCTCGATGACCGACCACGCTTTTTCTTCTCCAGCAGCCGTCCACCAATGCAGCATTTCAACAGAGGGGGAAGAAAACGCGGGGTTCGTCGATAACAAAAGACTTAACAGTAACCATTTTTTCATAGGGCATTCACCAAAATAATGTCCACCTCAAGCCCACCTTCTGGTGAATTAGATAACTGAACGTCCCCACCGTGTGCCCTTGCGATACTACGAGCAATTGCTAGTCCCAAACCTGAACCTTCAATGCCTGTATCATTGTCTCTAAAGTAAGGTTCAAAGACTTTTTCTAACATATCTTCTTTGATTCCTTTTCCTGCATCACGCAGCACGATTTGAATAGAATCAGAGTGAGAAAACATACTGATGTCGACCGTATTTCCATATTTAACGCCATTATCAACTAAGTTGAATAAACAACGTTTGATTGCTAGTGGCTTGCCATAAAGCTCAATCCTTGGCAGATCTATCAGGCTTACGCATACTCCATTTTTGTTATGAACAGCCGCGCATTGTTCAAGGATATCGTTAATATCAATCCACTCTAACTCTTCGTGGATGTCATTCTCTCGCATATATTGCAAAGCCCCGTTCAACATCATATCGACTTCGTTCAATAGCTTTTCAAACCTTAACTTTGTTTGCTCATCATCCATCATTTCAGTTCGTAACTTTAAACAGGCTAATGGTGTTTTAATATCATGGGATATCGCATTAAAAAACATATCTCTATCCCGCAAATACGATTTGATTCGACGGTTCATTTTGTTGAAAGCATGAATAGCAGCTCTGGTTTCTGAGCTGCCTTCTTCTTTGATTTCTTCAATCTGCATTTGCGACCCCATAAGAGTGGCAGAGCGTGCTAAAGAACGAAAAGGACGAATTTCCTTCTGTAAGACAACATAAGAACCCCCCATAAGCATGAAGGTAACAATAAGGAGAAATATGACTTGTCTGCTATCAATGAAATTATCGGTCAGACTATCAAAAGACAGCGGTAGAACGGTGGCTAAATAAAGCCATTCATTATCTGAAAACTCCACCTGAATAACAGCAATTGGGAGATCCAGTTTTCCTAATACTAAACTGTAGTCTTTCCACAATGCAGGAAGTTCATGAAGCTTTATACCAGAGTTAAACACCCGTAAATCTTCTCGCTTAGTCAAAGTGACATGCACTTTGCGGGAGTCTCTAAGTTGCTGATTCAGAAGTTCAGACGCTTGTACTTCCATCTGAGGAACCAATGAGTAATCAGATAAAGAAGTGATAGGAAGTTTATGGTTATTTATGGATATGAAAAACCTTGTTCCTCCTATATTTCGTAGCTGTTCCAACACCAAGTGACGGTAATTAATGGGTAAGCCAGAGAAGTAATTAATAGTATCTGCTGCAGCTGATGATATAGCTGTCATGGCGTGGCTAGCTGACTCTTTTTTTGATGCTGATGTTGCCGTAAACCATACCGCACCTGCCAGTATTTCAGCCATGAGAATAACCGTGAACGTAGACAGGGTGATACGCGCAACCATTGACTGGTGTATGTTTTTTTTCAAAATTTAATACGATTGATATGTGAATCGATCACTAACATATAGCCGCGATGCCTTACCGTCATAATCGTGTTACGGTCATCGTCTCTTAATTGCTTCCTTAACCGGCTAATTTGTACATCAATGCCTCTTTCTAGTGGTTCCGCATCCCTCCCCCAAAGAGCTTGAGCAATATCATTTCTGCTTAATAATTGGTTGGGGGGAATCCAACATGAGCGTAAGCAAGTTATAGTCAGCACTAGAAAGAGATACCACCTCTCCATCTTCATGTTTCAGTTGTCGTTTAAGAGTGTCAAAAGTCCAATCCATGAATTTCAGAGTCCGTTCACCTTGGCTATGGCTAAACGTGGAACGCCTCAATAAAGCTTTAATTCTGGCTAATAGCTCTCGCGGGTTAAATGACTTAGTAATATAGTCATCGGCTCCAATTTCTAATCCTGCGATTCGATCAGCATCGTCGGTTACTGCGGTGAGCATAATAATGGGAACTTGAGATTGAAGACGTAGTTTCTGGCACAAGGTCAAACCATCATCTCCAGGTAGCATGATGTCTAAAATAATGAGATCTGGAGTGACAGTTTCAAGCTTCTTCCACATCTCATTGCCTTCAAGAGCTGTGATAACCGTAAAGCTTGAACGTTCCAGATATTCACTAAGAGCATCAAGAATGTCCTGACTATCATCGACCACCAAGATTACTTTGTTTGTCATGCTAGACCTTTCATATGAAAACAACGCGCCAACATTCTCTTACTTCGTTATATCTTTCAAGAATATTAATAACGAAATGCGCTCAAACTCCGCAATGTAAGCGGTTCGTTACAAATGACTTTGTGCACAGTTAACTCTATTGCTAAATACCTAAACAAGTACTGAGTGCAGGAGTAGGTAACATTTCCTCACTAAATCAATTAAGCGACATACCTCGACAAAATGAATTTATAAATCTAGCGAATGTAATAGCTATTATGCAATGATATCTAAATGAGTCTGACCTAATTCTACGGCTATTTCTAACCTAGTTTTCTCAACCAAAGGAAAAGGTTATGTCTGGATTTCCAGCGACTCATTTTTGTAAAACGTGCAATAAAGAAACGCCACATAGTGAAGTTCTTGTTCGCCAAACAAGCAGCTATGATACCGACAAAACTTTGTTAGGAAGAATAAAGCTGTTTGCTAATTCAATTATCAATGGTGGTCATTACTACAACATGGATCGTTACGTTGAATGTAAGGTCTGTGGGACTAGAGAACTTGATAATTGGGGAAATGAATTCGAGTAACTCATGTTTCTGAAAGCCAAATAAAAAACCGAG
>NZ_AJZM02000172.1 GCF_000272405.2 Vibrio tasmaniensis 1F-187 | reverse complement strand
AACACTCGGGATTTAGTGTTGGCTGCGCAACACCCTAGCCCTTATTTGTTATAGCTCAGCGATGTGCGAAAGAGTTTCCGGATGACGCTGAACCAATTTTAGAAGGGTCACAGCTTGTCCATTTGGTGCGCTACGCCCTTGTTCCCAGTTTTCTAATGTTCGGGATGATGTATGCAGTAAACGCGCAAACACACCACGCGACATATTAAACTGTTCACGGATACTCACGATTTCATTAGGTGAAATATCTAACTCACTGATATCGTTAACTTGATGAGTTTTAAGAGTGAGTTTACCCTCTGAATGCTCTTTAGCCTCAACAAGAGCAGTACTTAACTCTGCAAATAGGTCACGATTGCTCATTACGCCACGCCTCCATAAAAGCCTTTAATTGTTTCTTTTGATCTGCAGTTAAATCGGACATTTCATTCTTGCCATAAATTGTCAGCAAGTAGAAACGACGCTTTTCATCGAGGAAGTAATAGATAACACGAGAGCCGCCACGCTTGCCCTTACCTTTACTTGCAACTCGAATCTTTCGCAAACCACCTGTACCTTGAATCACGTCCCCCTGTTTTGGGTTAGACATTAACTCAGCTTGAAAAAGCCTAAACTCATCATCGCTGAGATATTCATTACGGTACTTTTCAAATATGGTCGATTCGACAAATACACTTTTCATACTCAGAGTATACGCAAGTGACGTACACATGGCAAAACTATACGTGATTAACGTAGTTATGACTTTTCGAAAGGTGAATCTGACCTGAGCTATAACGCCTGCATACTCAAAGCCGACAACGAAACTTGCACTCACTTCTGCACTGAGCTATTTGTCGCGATACCTCTATCGCGGTGCGTTGGAGTGAGCCGACCCACGTAGCCGAAAGGCATTGATAATAAG
>NZ_AJZM02000171.1 GCF_000272405.2 Vibrio tasmaniensis 1F-187 | reverse complement strand
CCAGTCTTACTGGAGCAGATCAAACGAAGGTTTTCTCTTTGTTATGTAGGCGCTTTAATTGCTGCTCGAAAGCTGGTTCAAGCGTCGGATCACCATCTACACCAAATTCACCAATGTTAAGCGTTGATTGAGAGAACAATTCAATTAGTTGTTCAGTTAGCTTGCTTCCCAAGCCCTCAGTGGAGTTTTCTTCATCACGCAGATTTGTTACTACAGGGGCACCATCTTTGTCACGAGTAACTTCATGAAGAATGACGTTCTTTATTGCCATGCTCTAGCCTTCATATAAAAACATTATGCATATGGTACAGTACGCTAGTATTTTCAATGAAGCATTTTGTTTGATGAAAGCAGCTTAGCTCTCAATAATATTAATTAATATGGGTAATAGTCCATATCATCACTTCACATCTGACGTCTCAGTCTAATCCTTTTAGGGAATGTGTTAATATTGGTTTTTTTAAACATCATTTGCTCCCCCCCGTGCTTAGCCAAGACTTCGTCATACGCGTGTGGCTTTATTGCTCTGATGTACTGTAACCTGCAATGGCTCTCACAAAGCCTTTCTTCTTGGTATACCTTTCGTATGCTGGATGTTTCGTATGTAGTTGGTGCAACTCAAACATCATAGGGGGGATGTTTGAATTTACGATGTTTTGGATTCTTAACAAATTGGTATTTTGTTTGGTATGAGTGTAAGCAAAATCACTAGCGCGATAAACCTCACGATATGGAGCTTTTATTGTGGAAGCTTGTAAATAAACAGCTTGTGAAGAACCACCAACTTCATCGACGTCTTTGGGTTTTTCTTTGCAGAAACATAGCTTGTTCGAAAGCGTCAATTTAGTGCTTTGGTTCTGGTTCTAAAGTATTTCTGTCTAGAGCCTTAAGCGAATGATGTTTTTTAACCTAGAAGCGCCCCACAGTAAGTTATGGTTGACAGAAGGTCCATTAATAGAGATCTGATTTTGCAATACTTAATCTAATGAAGGAAAGCGCAAAACCAGATCCTATTGTTGTTTTTGACATCCTCTTCATGATGGCTAACCCATCAATATGAACATCACGGTCATCCAGCTCTATAGCATACTATGGGCTACTTTTACAAAGCATCTTTCGCCAAGAGCTGCATGTTCAGTGAACTCGTTTTCAAGCCCGCTCTGTCGAAGCGGTACCGCATATAGGCAGAAATATCATCCTCATGAGAGGAAACAATCAACTGGCAATGCTTGAGTTCGCAACGAAGTAAATCGGTTAAGGATGCAACGTTGATTTCATCCAGAGACTGCGACGGATCATCTATCAAGATAAGAGGTACCTTAGCATAGACCTTATTGAGTGAAAGAAAGAAGGCAAGGCCAAGAGCACACACCTGACCGGAACTCATGGACATGACTGCGTCGTGTTCTGACTTCTCTGCAGTCAGAAATCTCAACTGCGTACCTTCGCGACTCTCGATAAATAGGCCCAAACCACGTTGGTAGTTTTGGATCAGTCGTCCACTGTAGATATGGAATATGAGCTCAATAGCCGAAATCGTCTGGTCGGTATACCTTTGCTCTGTCTCCTTCAGTGTGTCTCGGAGCCTTTTGATTTTGCTTTGAGCTTTTTGCGCGGCTAAGGTTTCTTTTTCGATAAGTTTAAGACCGGAAATACAGGTTTGGAGCCTGACATTTTGAGCCTCGTTAGCTTTAATCGATATATACTGCTCTTTATTCCTCAAGTCCTCAGCAGTGATTATGTAGAAATCCTGCAGGTCTTTGAAGGTGATGCTTATTGTGTCTCGCCAGTCCTCAGGCAGAGCTAAAGCATCCGATTCAACCTCTTTTTTATTTCTTAGAATCTCCTTTAGCTTTTCCAGTCGCTCCACCACTACATCATCAATTTTCGTAAATGAGTCAGTGAATTGAATGCTTTCGTTTTGCAGCTTCTCCTTCAACTGAATTATAACCGGGAGCTGAAGCCTAACTTTTGTAAGTGCCGCATAAAGATTTGGTTCAAATTTGGGCCTGATAACTTTCAGCCTATCTTGTACATGTGTGTCGATGAGCTTCAGCTCTGCGTCCATGGCTGCGATAAGGTTAAGTAAATCTTTGCCGTCTTGAGATAGCGAATTAGAGATCTGCTTGCTTCTTGTTTCAATGGCATCCACCATTGATCTGTGAGTCTCCCAATCAGCTCCACAAAGAGGGCACATCTGATCATCAGGATAAGACTTCTTATGCTCCTCAAGCAGCTGCCTTTTTAGGCGTTCCAATTCAGCAGCGACTTTCGCGTTGGCACTACTTTTTTCTCGTAGCCTATTTCGGGTTTCAATTTTTGACTCAAACCACTCAAGACGCCCTTCCCCCCAGTTTGGCAGTGATTGGGCTTCTTCGGCCTGGATCATCGAGGCTCCTCGCTTGATGATGGTCGCTGAGCGCTCCAATTCATCAATCCCCTTCTTGATTACTTCGAGCTCATCAAGTTTGCCAAGGTCTTTACCGAACTGTACCAAGCTCCTCAGAGATTCTTCGTTACGTTGAATGTCGGCATCGATTGTCTCATTGTGAACTCTGGTTTTGATCGTGGCTTTGAGCGGTAAAAGGGCATTAATTCTACGAACTGACTCTAGGTATGCAGCATGGTCGACCGCTGAGTACGTTGAGAACAAGATCTCCTTGTCCCATCCTGATTGGATATCAGTCGTTGAGAGCTTTTTGTACTCAACGATCCCAGTCTCTGCCTGTAATGTGCTTTGTAGGGTATCTATCTCATCTTTAAGTGATATAACTTTTGCCGCGCGTTCAGGATTGTTGATGTACCTTGTGAACTTATTGTATATGGTATTGCAGTTTTCAATCTCAGCTTCAATATCACTGATATTAAAGAGGTTTCCTAGTTTTTCCTTGCGTTCGTCTACCCGCGTATGTAACAGCCGGTTTTGTCCTTGTTCCAGATAGTTAAGGAAAGAAAAGTTTTCCCTAAAATTTTTCCCAAAAACTTCGTCAAGGAAGTTATCATCGCGCTGATTGGCTTTCGTGAAGGCAGTTGATTCAAACTCTGGTAGCTCGTAAAGCTTGAAGTTTTCGTATTTGTCAGCACGATTGTATGCTGGTTTCTTGAACATCGCTGCTTGGCAATGTCTGGCTAAAACAAGCTTTTGACCATCATTAATAAATTCAATTTTAATCAATAGGTCATTTTCACCAGAGCGACTGTTCCAAAAGAGGTTGTCCGCATAGTCTCTCTTTTTCTTGGTTAATAATGTAGAGAACAGGTTTTGTATTCGATTGATTTGGCCAGTGAGCAGCAGTTCAATGGCGTCGAATATGCTGGTCTTACCATAACCGTTCGGTCCATCAAGAGTTAGTAAGGACGACTCGCCAAGATCCAAGTAGATATGCTTGAATGCTTTGAAGCTAGAGACTTCAATCTTGGATATTTGCCAGTTCATTTTTAATCATTTCCTTAATTATTTCATCGGCGTTTGCGTCTGTGACTTGCTGAATAGTCGAATACGTATCGTTCAGGCCGGCTTCTGCAACGGCCTCAGTTGCTTGCTGTCTCAAGGAGACAAGGCTTCCTTGGTGACTAGGTAGCTCCAAGAAAGGAAGCTTAATAAAGGTCTTCGCAGCGAAGCTGTATTGTGAAGCTACAAGAGGATTTTCTTTGTAATCAATAAATTCCTTTTTGTCAGCAATCACGGATACGAGTTTGTCGTAGGTAAAATCAGTGAGAGCGCTTTCTTCAGCAATACTGTAGTAGAGGACATATTTTTTATAAAAATGCGGGTCTTCCTCGATATCGAAGATTCCTTCTTCGTACTTTTTGAACTCAGCCAATACGTCAAGGCGATAAATACAAATCAAGTCACAGTTTTTCTTGAAGCTTGGGTTTCTGAGAAATTCCTCAGGAGCAAGTTGATTGATCTGGCTATTCAACTCCACTGGTGTAATGAGTTCGTCAAGGTTATGTACGATGGCAAATCTAATGGCAGACCCAGACTCACGAATATAAAAACTTGTGGTGTCCAATTCACGCTTACTCACAAAGCCATGAGCAACAAGTGCTTCATCAATGAGTTGCTTTATCATTCAGTCGACCCTCCGCGTCGTCTTTTGTCATTACGCTAATACATAGCGACTTGGTAATGTTGCTTTCAAGCTTTTCAGTGGCCAACTTATCGTCGAAGTTATCTGAGTTCGTGAATTTTGTATCAAAGGTAAATGAGGCTTCTACTTTGCTGGCAATTAAATGGTTGTACTCAAAAAGGAGTCTCAGTAGGTCACCGTTGTTTTTCATTTCATAGTTCATGTCAGACTCACACTCTTCACTTTCATCTACGTCAAGCGCTGTGGGTACGTAGAACCTATTTTCGCTGTCGATGTAATGCGGAAGATGGTTGAATATGGGCTCCACTGAAATAGCCTGAATGAGCTTGGTGTAGCGCCTGATATCGTTCTTCTGAATATCTTGAAACCGCTCGGATGGCTTCATCATCTGGCATAAGTTTTTTAATTCATTGATATGTGTATCGCGCAGGTGCTCGCACAGACGTCTGGCTCTTTCATAGGTGGTGTCATTCATTGTTGGTAGCGCCTGATCTAGCCGTTCTTCTAGGTAGGTTTGAAGCCTGGCCTTCAACTCAACGGCATAGTAGTCGCGATTCTGATAGGGGTTTTCGGTCAGCAATTCCTCTAGGATATCTTTTGCCTCGATACGGCCTTCGTAAGCAGCTTTGTTTTCTGAAAAGCCGTCCTCTTGATTTAGTTTATGATTGTGTATTGCCTTGGTACTTATTTTTTCTGAGAGTAAGCAATAGTTAAAATTTATGAGATTATCACTGACCGTGATGGACTGTTTCTCACATATATTTTTTATCAGTGCTTTGGTCAGTTCCTCAATTTCACCCAGTCCACAATGAAAGTTGCCTCCATAGCGGTAGAATTTCACTATTTCTCCGCTAGTGCCTTTGTGATCATCAGTGTTGTCTAGCTGTACAGATACGTGAAAGTAACGGGGCGTCCCTTTTATTTTGTCGTGTTCGATCAACGTGGACTGCTCCAGAGCCTTGGAGTAGCCACTACGATATTTACTAATCTTCGCTTTTACTTGATGGGCGGTTTGTAGCTTTCCATCTTTATAAATAGCGAAGTCGTCACTACTATCTAGCTGAAGCTCGAAGTCCAAATCACCATCATGAATAAGCTTAAGCGAATGATATAGTGCAACTTTTCCTTGATAAACGAAGCCACTCCACGAAGATATCGCGCTGGCTGGGTATTTTTCATCTTCTTGACTCACATGAACTCCTTGCTGCCAATGTGACGGAGTCATGTTACTGTATTTATAGAGTTTTCTGTACTCATTTGGCGTATTTGGTGAATGAATGCTCCACTTCCCAGCCTTTATCAAGAACATTGTTTGAATAGCTACATTCTCAGTAGATACTTTCGGACCTTTTATGCCCAGACTCTGCTTATGCGAAGCTAGCGGTTTAGGACCTTTACACTTGTCGCTTCGTACCTCAAAAGTGCCAAGTGTGTATTGGAGAGAATACTTGGTCACAAGTTATCAATACAGTTTTGACATACCAATACTTATCCGAAAGATCCTATACATCAACTCAAGCAATTGACTGGATTAAGTCTATCAAGACGTTGGCTATTTACGTATACAGATATCTATTTAATATGAATCAAGTTTTTTATTATTCTATATGATACATTCCTTCAGAAGAATAGACATTCCTTTTCTTAGTCATGAAAACGACTCAATGTTATAGAAGTGGCTGCGAGGGTGCCT
>NZ_AJZM02000170.1 GCF_000272405.2 Vibrio tasmaniensis 1F-187 | reverse complement strand
CGAAAGATCAACACGCCCTATTATTCTATCTGTTTCTGAAATAATTTCTAATTCAACAGTAAATTCAATCAATTACTTAAGGGCTATTACCATCCTAGCAACAGACCGTTGAACTGATGAATTTATTGCACTCAAATGATAGATTTTTTAGGTTTATTGGAGGTTGGTACGAAAAGTAAGCGATGAGTGTCAGTTTTGAAGGAATCATGAGTGTAAAAAAGCAATAAAAAAGGAGCCACTAGGGCTCCTTCAATCAATATTTGGTTTCTTTGACTGATTAGTTTACCCAGTCACGAATTGTGTACGTTAGCGTGTGTACATCGTTTTTCAATACTAGCGTATCGTTTGTTAGTGTTACGTCGCTCCACTCGCTTAGAGTCGCGGAAACCGATTGTTCGATTTCCATTGCTGAGCCGTGACACATTTTCATGGTCATGCCCATTTGCTTAATGCGGAATTGACCGTCTTTTAGTTCGCCTTGACCGAAGAAGTTGTTACAACCAGCCATGCCGTTTGCCGTCATCTTTTCGCCGATCTCTAGACGAGGTGTCGCTTGGTGTTCGCTTTTCTCAATGTTCTTGCCATCAATTTGCGCAAGTTCCCAATTATGGTGCTGTAGATCGGTTGGTGTTACTTGCATCGCGTTATCACCTGTTGTTGTGCATGCTGCTAGCATCATAGGTAAAGCGGCTACTGCTAGTAATTTTTTTGAACTAAACTTCATATTATAAGGCTCCAAAGGAAAGAACGAAGTTACCGAATAAGTGTAACTTGATGGGTTCAAAGTATAGTTTACAAAACACTATATGTGTCAGTATAAGGTCATAGTTTAGTATGGATTTCATGAGCTAGGCGACAAATTAATCGCTTATTTTTGAGATAGTAAGCGTAATTTTGATTATGTAAGGAGGCGCGGTGGAGCAGTTAGAGTTTTTCCAAGTTCCAAGCCCTTGCGTCGGGGTTTGCTCAAGCGATGACAAAGGCTATTGCAATGGCTGTATGCGTAAAAGGGAGGAGCGCTTTAATTGGATGTCGATGACGCCGTCAGAACAGTTACACGTCATAAAGCTGTGTCGTCAGCGCTATAGAAGAAAAATAATGAAGCAAAAAAATTTGGTTGGTAAGTCGGTTGACGAAGAGGGAAGTACAAGTCCCCAAAGAGATCTTTTCGGCTAAAGAGGAAGTATTGAAATTTTATTTAACCTCGAGGTAACTATTACTTTACATAATGGTTGGGGTGTAATATTAAGGTAGGTACCTTTGTACCTGAAGGAGTGGTGTCGGTATGAATAAAAAGAACGGAAAATTCAAAAAAGAGCCAGTTAAAGCACTGGATCGAAAACCAATCGGGGCGAAAGATGACCCTGAAGAGACTCCGCGTGATTGGCATTCGATGTCAGAAGAAGAGCGAATGGAAATCCTTTCTCACCTTTCAGACATGCCTTTTCAATAACATCACTGGTTCTTCAGAGTCTTTCTTAAAGCCCTGTTTTCTTAAATAAACAGCTTTCTGAAATAAACATATTGCTAAACAAACATGTGATTCGCTTTCGTTACACCACGATGGTACGTGCAAAATGTATCATCGGCTTCGGTGGTTTTACTGTGAATTTTAATGTTTGTGATCACTTCTACAGCCCCTGCATCGTAGCAAGCTTGTTCTGCTTTTTTAACGATATCTAGCAGTTGGTTGAGTTCACCTTTCATCGTGGTTTCCATAGCTCCGACTTGGAAAGGCACATCGGCAGCTTTCACAACTTCAATTGCTTTATCAACCACTTCGAAGTTGTTGCCTTCTTTAACGCGAGGGATCACTTGGAAGGCAACCATCACTTCTTTTTCTCTTTTTAACTCAGACACTTTCTGCTTACTCTTGGATAGGGAATTGTTGCAGATAATAGGTTAATGCAGATATTAATTTTACAGCTAACGATGCTGTTCTATCGACTATATCAGTGACTAGAGATGTAGGCTTACTTGCTACCCCAATGGTCGCTAACCCAACCACCAATATGCTCATCAAAATGACTGCCACTGAATCTCTGGTTACGCTCCACCGAGGTATCACAGTCATCTTTGTTGTCTATTAGGTTTTGTATGTAGTTTGCCATCGGGTCATTAGAACGCTGACGATCTCGGCGAGTTGCCACTTCCTTAATCAGTTGTAATCGATATGTAGAGCTTGCACGTTTCATTTCAATGACCTCCCGGTTTTTAGACACTAATAGAAAAATCTAGTTGTCAGATATAGGGGCGTCAACGTGATTTCAGAGTATTTTTTTTGAGCAACCAAGAATCAATACCTTGGCATCATAATTCATAAAAGTGTCATTTAGGTTGGCATCTTTATGGAGGTTTGAGGGCGTAAGTTTGTATTTTGGTCCTGCTAATATGAGATCAACCATAAAAAAGCCCAGTGCAAACTGGGCTATTCGATTTTCTGTGGTTATTTTGAAGAACAGGTTATTTCGAAGAACTTGGTTTGCTCTTAAATTGCTTAACACTCTTCTTTTTTGCGGTTCTTCGGTTAGCCATTTTGTCTTTAGGCGGACGTTTGCGAGCTGCCGTTTCAGATGCAGGTTTGTCTGTAACAGGGAAGCCTTCCAACGCTTGTAGCATAAGAGGTTTATTGGTCAGAGTACGAATTGCATTCAGGTAGTCAGTTTCGCTGTGGCTAACCAGAGAGATCGCGCTGCCAGTACTTCCTGCTCTTGCTGTGCGACCAACTCGGTGGACGTAAGTCGCCGAATGCGATGGCAAATCAAAGTTAATTACGACAGGTAGTTGATCAATATGGATGCCTCTAGCCATAACGTCGGTGGCGATAAGCACACGAGTCTTGCCATTTTTGAAACTCTCTAATGCTTGCTCTCGCTCTTCTTGGCTCTTATTTCCGTGTAGCGCATTCACACTGATTTTGGCTTTATTCAATCGCTTGGTTAATGCATCTGCATTGTCTTTTGCGCCAATAAATACCAAGACCTGCGACCATGCGTGCTGATTGACTAGGGCGATCAGCGCTTGAGCTTTACTGCCTTTGTTCACTAAGTACAGAGTTTCTTCAATAGCCGCGACCACGCTGTTTTCTTGATGCGTCGTAACTTTTACTGGATTAACAAGAAGCGCCTCAGTCTGACTGATCAGCTCTTTTGGCAGCGTAGCCGAAAACAGCAGTGTTTGATGCTTTTTAGGAAGAGCAGAAATAATGGTTTGAACATCTGGCCAAAATCCCATGTCGAGTAAACGGTCTGCCTCATCAAGAACTAAAGACTTGCATTGGGTTAGCTCGAGCTTGTTCTCTTGAATAACGGCATGTAGGCGGCCAGGAGTTGCGATCACGAGTTGTGGCTTTTCTAACAATTGCTGTTGCTGGATCTCGATATCAACTCCACCAGTCAGTGTCACCGTTTTGATATCAAGTGTGGTTGCGATGGGTTCTAGTGCTTTGGCTACTTGAGAGGCAAGTTCACGGGTTGGAACAATGATTATCGCTTGTAGTTCATTTACATCATGCTTGATGCTGTTCAGCAAAGGTAAGCCAAATGCCAACGTTTTTCCGCTACCCGTTTGAGCCAACGCCAGCACGTCTTTCTCCGCAATAATTGTAGGAATTACCGCTTGCTGTATCTCTGTCGGCTTATTGAATTGAGATGGGATCGCGGAGACGGTTTTTGGGTTGAGGGCTAGGCTATCAAATGACATAAATGAACCAAGTATCAAAAGGGAGGTGGAGTCTAACAGGGCTGCAAATGTTAGAAAATCAGTTTTGTAACGTTACACGATAAACGCTCTCATTTTATGCGTGAATTATGTATGTTAGCCATACGCGATAATTAAACGTTCATCATATTGTAATGGCATTGAATGGACGTACAATGTCCGCCCTAAAAATGTTCATGAAATGAGTTCGAAATGAGTTGGGACAGTATATCGCTGTTTATTGTTATCGTGTTTTTTATTGCCATTATTCCAGGCCCTAATGCTTTGCTGGTATTAAGCACAGCCTTAACTCAAAGGAAGCTGTTCGCATTTGTGAACGTGTTGGGCGTGTCATGTGGTTTCTTTTTTCACGCCTTTATCTCGGCCAACGGCATAAGTTTGTTATTGTCGAACACCCCAATGGCCTTTGAAGGGCTTAAGTGGGCTGGGGTTTTGTATCTTGTCTGGCTTGGGTATAACCATTTTCGCGCGGCCCTGCGTGCTCAAGAGGGTGTACTTTATGCGGTAAGTGCATCGGGAAGTAAGCTATACAATCAATTTTTCAAAGGGCTCCTCACTAATCTACTGAATCCTAAAATCGTCCTGTTTTATCTTTCTATATTCCCTCAATTTGTTTCAAAAGATGCGATTGTGACAGACAGTTTGATGCTTGGTGGGATTCAGGCGACAGTAGTGTCGATGTGGTTCTTGATTGTGATCTTAATGGCGGATACGTTCAAGCGCTTGTTGGTTCAAAAGCGAACCTCACAAATGATGAACATTGTTTGTGGTGTTCTATTTGTGGGCTTTAGTATTCAACTAGCATTGTTTCAGCTCTGAGGTAGTGTTGCTAAGAATGGGGCATATACCATATTCTATTCAGTTCTCATTTTTTACTGAATCCTCAGGAATTTTAGAGTCTCTTCATAAATGGCTAAAGCATTGCTATGTAAAGTCGATATAATGGACAGTCATCAATTGGATGAATGTGTATGTTTCGAGCTTAGATTTGAAACAGAAAACAACAGATAGTTAGCTTGTTCATTTTTACCAAGAAACAGAAACATGAAACAAAGATAGGGAGTCATCGATGAGTGAAGAGTCATTCACCCAGAAACGTGAGTATTACCGCCTGAAGTACCCTAAAAAGGCGCGCCCAGTGATACGAATCAAAGATGAACTTTTTCATGTCAGTGAAGTTTCTGAAAAAGGCGTGCGCTTGATGATGAGTAACATCATCCCGGTCTATCGAGGCTTCTCAATGGCAGGCACTTTATGGTTGCATGGTAATAACAGCATTGATATTCGTGGTTCTGTATTGAGGCAAGAAGGCGATGAAGTGATCGTTCTGTTATCACAAGGCCCGAGTTTCAAAGATATGGTGGCTGAACAACGACACATTAGGCAAAGGTACCCGGTTTTCTTCGCGAACCTCAGAGTGGCATAAGCAAAGCTTCTATACGCCTAAAACCCAAGTAACTCATCGTTATCTGATATAAAAAGCCCAGCACTTTGACAAGTGCTGGGCTTTGTCATCTATATGAACAAACTACTTCTAAAGACAAACTAACGAGTTTGTTTCGTCTTATAGCTCGTCTACTGTTGCCCAAACCGCTGCTAGCATGTCGTGACCAAATGCAACACTGCGCTCTGGAGACCAACCGTACAGTTCGTCAGCGTGGCTGATGTGATCTTTAAATGGCATCTCGACAGTGTATGCCAAACACTTGAACTGTTCGCCGATCCAGTTTGTACCGACGGTCATATTTGCTTTGCCCGGTTCGTCTTTATCGTAGCCAAATTCATCTTGGAACTCTGGCGTGATAGTCAGAAGAGCTTGCTTGAAGTGATTCTCTAGTTTTGCAATGCGCTCATTGTATGAAGGCGTACCTTCACTACCAGCAACAAAGTTATATGGAATCGCTTCGTCACCGTGGATGTCTAGACAAAGGTCAACGCCAGTTTCTAGCATGCGCTCGCGAACAAGGAAAACCTCAGGGCTGCGTTCCATAGAAGGTGACTGCCATTCACGGTTTAGGTTAACGCCAATACCATTGGTGCGCAGGTGGCCACGGATGCTGCCGTCTGGATTCATGTTAGGCACAACACGGAATACAACGCTGTCTAGCAGTGAGCGGCCTACTGTGTCTGTCTCATCGAGTAGACGTTGAAGCAAGCCTTCGATTAGCCATTCAGCCATGGTCTCACCCGGATGTTGGCGACCAATGACCCAGATGTTTTTCTTCTCTTCACTTGGCTCACCGATGGTTAGCAAAGTGATGTCATTGTTGTCTAATGTGTGACCCAGAGTTTCTAGCTTACAAGCAGGGTGCGTTTGAGCACTGTGCAAGAGATCTTGATGACGATCGTATGAATACGGTGCGAAGTACGCGAAGTACATTGAATCGTGTTCAGGAATGATATCAAAGCTTAAAGTGTCGCCATCGAATTGAGATGGAATACGGAACCACTCTTCACGGTCATACGATGCAACCACATCATAATCTTTCCAGCCTTCAGGGTAGGCAGATGTTGCCAATTGGCCGATTTCAAAGTGGTGAGCTTGTTGAGCTTCACTTTCTAAGCGGAAGTGAAACCACTGAGAGATTTCAGTTTGGTAGTCTGCTGGGATAGTCAGTTGAATGTTTTGTGGTGAATCTGCTGAAACGACGTGAATGTTGCCGCTTTCGAAATTGCTGAAAATTTTCATTGTAGTTTTTATCTCGTAGTTGAGTTGCCGTAAGACTAGCACACTTTTTTTCGAGCAAACCACTAACTAAATCGTAATGAGATGTTATTTCAACTATCTACTTTTTAGTTCTCTATTTTGAATAGTACTTCCGATCTATCGACGCTGGCAAGTTGTACACCCACGACAGGCAGAACGCGTGTGGCGATCTAACTTGCTGCGTTGAACCTTACAATAAGCGTTTTTCAGCGCTCTTCTTCCTGAGAACCAATCATCGGGTTTTGACAGGATCAGATAACCATTAAAGCGTTTCACAAGCTCGACTCTATTTTGGTCGATGAACTTGCTATCAAACCCAATTTCGAAGTAATCAAGCGCTTGTTCAATCGAGGTGAAACTCGCCATTTTTTGTTGGAATTCTGTTTGGTTCATACCTAATTCAATGCCGTAAGTTTGCAAATATTATAGGCGTGTTCATTACTCCTTATCTTGATTTTAGTGCGATTTAAGTAGAAAGGCGTGTAGTTATTCTTAGTTAAATTTTATAAATGAGATTGTCTTTATTTGTTTTATGAAT
>NZ_AJZM02000169.1 GCF_000272405.2 Vibrio tasmaniensis 1F-187 | reverse complement strand
GCCTTTGGTGGTGTATTGCCCTTTCTCTCCTAAAGGTATGAGTGTGCCATTTTTAATCCATTCATCGGCGATGGTTTTTACTTCAATGGCATTGGCTTGAATACCCCCTTTGGTAAAGTCAGAAACGGCCAATTCAACGACTTTTTCCAAGCGAAGGGCTGTATTGTTTTGTTCAAGATGAGAAACAGCTCGTGCCAGGGCTTCTTGAGCGATTAAGGCTGGCTGAAATTCTTGTTTAGTGAATTGTTGTGCATTCTTTACCAACTCTTCGGGCTTGTACCCCATATCTTTAATTTGTTGCTGCCACTTTGTGGTGAGCTCACCGGTGCTCAGGTAAGTTTTACTTTTGCGTGTATCAAGTGCTGCCATATCCCTTGCTGCTTGTGTGTCTCCAAAGTTTAAGGCTTGTTGGTTGATTTGCTGCGTTCGAGTGGAAGAGTTTTCGATGAGAGGTTGCGGTACACCAGATATGTCTATCTGTCCATTGCCTAGCCCATGGGTTTGATATCCAATGCCTTCAACGTCATGCGCTATTTTGCTGTGAAATAACGCCGTGTAATATTTTTGGAAGTTATAGATGCGCTCGCCAGTCCCGTTAATCACGCCCCCTTTTTGCTTAATGGTTGAAGCGAGTGAGCGAAGTTGTCCATCCTGATCTCGTGTCATATTTGGCGCTAATAAGTGGTAATGAAGCTGCATGTCGTTTTCACGGCTGGTCTTATGGCCAATAGCTGCGAAAATCATGTTACCTGTATTGATGTATTCACGTTCCCCTTCTTTATTGGTTGACGTGACTTGTGCGGTGTCTTTTTCAATTTCATCGGCGACAAACTTAACGGCGTCCTTGAGTATGCCGAGTAAGCGCATATCACCACCACCTAATGCTGCAATGGAGAAGCCTTTAGATACGGACAAAGTCAGATCTAAACCGCATTTATGGTTATCTCGTTTCCCTTTAATGGTTTCATCCCCAAGGTTGCCAGAGAGCACCGATTCTAGGGTGGCTTGCTCT
>NZ_AJZM02000168.1 GCF_000272405.2 Vibrio tasmaniensis 1F-187 | reverse complement strand
TTTATCAAAGTCACTTGACGTCACCACGATCGTCTTAACGATATCTTCGCTGCTTGTGTGGTTTAAATCGCGATTGGGTTCAAAGCGTATTTCACCTTCAAGGGTAACAAACAGTTTTCCCTCAGGCACAGTGATAAGCTGCTCTCCCGTTAAGCCCTGATTCAAGGTGTAAACGGTATTATCATACGTGATCTGGGTAATGGTCGCGCCATCAGCACTCTGATCAGGCATCACATCAATGGTGGCAGTCGTCACCTTACCAGCAGCCAAATCCGCAACCGTCGGTTCAACAATATTGAGCACACCATCTTTCATGATTTGCACATCATCACCGATGGTCATTGTAAGCGGGGAAATTTGCGAGTTATCGCCATCAGTGTCCACGGCATAAACAGGCAGTTCAAAGCTCAGGTCGTTATTTGCAAGGCCATCTTCATGATCTAACGCTTCAAGCAGCGTGAAGGTGTATTCCCCTAATGTACTTGTAGAAAAGCTAATCGTGAATACTGGGACATCAGGGTTTACCCCATCGTTAACAAAACCTATGTAAGTACCTGAGTTCTGGGGGTCTTCCTTGAGTTCAACGACAAGCCCATTCGATTTGAGCGTATCATTAGTATTGAACAAGTTTGGATCAATTCGAAAACTCGCGACATCATCACTACCGGCTGTAAACGTAATCGTTTCAGTGGCGCTAACCGCATTTCCGCTTGGCGAAGATCCATCACCAAGATTCGTTTCAGATAATGTCACTGGTGGAACTAGGTTAATTACCGGATCTTGGCCATCAGTAATACTAAGATCAAGCGTTGAGAAGCTCTCGTCGCCATCAGCATCTTCAGCTAAAAAGGCAAATTGTTTTACTATGGTTTCGCTGCTTGAGTGGTTGATATCACGAGCGACTTCAAAACTAAAATCACCATTGAGTGAAATCGTTGCAACCCCTTCTGTAAATGGGAAAGTTTGTGCCGCATCTGGGAGTAGATTTTGGTCTAACTTGTATTCGACCCCATCGTAAGACAATGATTGGATTGTCGAACCATCCGCACCCTCAAAGTTGAATAGATTATAAGAAACAACAGTATCACCCGCCAAAGTCGGTTCATCGACGGAAACGACATTATCGATGAGTTCGACCACATCATCTTTTACACTGATTAAGATCTCAGCAGCTTCTGGTGTATTTGACCCACCAGATAGTGCAGAGCGGTCGCCATCCGCGTCAACCGCGTAAATGGGCAATACAAAGGTTAGCAACTCACCTTCAGAACCTTGATGTGAAAGCGATTCGTACAGAGTAAATTCATAATTCCCCAATGATGGACTATCGACTTTAACGTCAAAGACCGTAATTCGAGATCCATTGACCTCAACATAACCTTCATACGTTCTCACACCATTGGTTTGACTAACTAACTCTAATTGAACGGCAGCACCATTGGAAACCAAGGCTCCCGCTGTATTAAATTCAGTCGGTTCAAGTTCGTAATGGTCAATAATGTCACTTTCAAAAACACTTGCTGTGATACTGCCAATACCGCCTACTGGGGTTGTTCCTTCTTGTGAGCCGCCAACAATGCCTGACTCATCAACATCGATGCCATCAACATTAATAATGAACGGGCTATCACCATCAGAGATATCAACCTTAATCGTATTCGTTACGACATCCTGGTCAAAATCGGTAACCGTGATCGGTAGAGAGAATGAAAGCGTGTCGGAGCTCACTTCTTCTATTGGTTTAAACTGTTGGAAATTATATGTGCCATCGGTATCGAGAGAGATTGTGAGAACAACCTCACCTCTCCCTTGAATAGACAGAGTGATCGTTGTTCCGTCATCAGACAGTCTTGCAACCGTATTTTGGTTATCACTGAGCAGCCCATCAAACTCTTCTAACGCACTTGCAGCAAAGACAGCAGATTGAAGTTTATCACTTCCAATATTAGAAAAAGTGCCTTCAATAGGTGCACTACTCGTTTCTACATTATTGATATTCACGCTTTCAGCAGACGGATTCACTCCGTCAAATAAAGTAACCAGCGCATTAATTGGTGATGCTATTGGGTTTCCTGCGGAGTCTTCACCTTGAATATCAAAAGCAAAGTTAATTTGATCGCCAGTATAAGAGACCTGCCCACCACCGATAGACGGAACATGATCAATAGATTGAGAAATCGTGGTGGTTAATGAGATATCGATATTATTGCCAACACTAGTAGCATCAATATCGATACGTAATACTTCGTCAGTACCTTGAACACCAACAATGGAATTCGTTACCGAGTCGTAAGTAAACGTGACAACTTGGCCGCTTGATGTAATGTCGTTATTAAGCTCACTTAGGAGTGAAGCAAGGGAGAGTGTGTCTGGGACAAAAGAATCTGGGTCTAGAGCTAAACTGCCCGCAATAATCGTTTCTGTGGTCGTAATAGATTGGGGGTAGGTATTGCCAGAAATAGAACCTTCAGTGACTGATCCGCTGATCGATTGACCACCAGCTGAACGGGTGATCGTTCTAAATTCCTCTCGAGTTTCCTCTACCTCTTCTTTCGCAAGCCCTGATGTCTCAAAGAATGTCGAGGGCTGAGTTTGAATATTATTGTATTCAATCGTAACAAAGCCAGCATTTGCAGAGCCTAGCCCTTCACCAGCAGCCGTTGCTTCCAAAATTTCAGTAGGATCGGCGCCGCCTAAAATAGCTTCTTGGATTGCCGCAATATCATCGTCAGTAAAGGCTCCGTCGTCAGATTGCTCTAAATCGAAGTTGACCTCTCCGGCGATTGGGGCATCTGCCCAAGACAATTCTTGGTCAATACATCCAACACAATTATCGCCAACCAGAACCTCACCATTTGGAGCACCCAATACAAGTTCTGCATTATTTGCGGTAATGACTATCTCATTTTCACGGATGATATCGCCAACTAGAACTTTTTTTGGGTTGCCGTCAGGTGTTACTACAACCACATCCCCACTTACTGCTTCAACAACCGCAGCTTGGCGCGAAACCTCAATATCCATATATCCCCCGTTATCACAAGCACTCTTATCTAGAGCTGTACAAATTATTTTTGTTAATCATTACAGGCTTTACTCAAATTCATACTTACCCCTCATCAATGGCCAATCTTTTGTTGTGCCTCTTCGAGTTGAAAAGAGATAAGTATTTAACCTGTTTTTTTTATAGTTTACTTACTGTTAAGCCTAGTCTTCCCCATAAAAAATGCCATGTCTGTGCTAAGAGACTCCTTTTCACAAATTCACTTATTCTCTATGGATTTCTAAAACACAAATTAAACGTTAGTAGTGCATTGATTTATATGCAAATAAACTCACAGCGATGTTACATCTCTTTAATCCTATAAAGATATACAGGAATAAAGTAGATAAATCATGAGCGAATATAAGACATTGCTTGAGGCAAACGATGTGATAGCAATAAAGCAGAGAGTAGTCCCAAACTTGAGACAATGTTCAGCACAAAGCGGATGAAAAACCATTTATTAAGCGTATATTTCGCCAATTTCATATATGCCCATCAACATATTAAGGTGCTATGGAGGAACAATAGTCATGACTTATCATTGGATATACACATATCAAAAGGAATACGTTTTAGGACAAAACAATAGATACAAAAAAGCCGCCCGAGTTTAACTCGGGCGGCTTTTAGAAGATCATGTACCGCAATATGGTGTTTATCTGTAAAACGAGATTGTCACGTTCAACATGGCTCGCTAACTATTTTATTTTGTTAAACGATTTGCCGTCCAAACGTAAAGCAGCTCAAGTGCGATAGTTGCACCAGCTAGAGCGGTAATTTCGCTTTGGTCATAGGCTGGAGACACTTCTACTACATCCATACCAACCATGTTAATACCTTGTAAGCCACGGATGATTTTGAGCACTTTATCTGAATTCAAACCACCACACACTGGTGTCCCAGTACCCGGAGCAAACGCAGGGTCTAGACAGTCAATATCAAACGTTACATAAACAGGTTTGTCGCCAACAATACCTTTTACTTGAGCAATGATCTCATCCACGCTCATGTCATTCGCTTGCATCGCATTAATAACATTAAAGCCGTGACCTTCCTGCTTATACTCTGTACGAATACCTATTTGCACAGAATGCTCAGGCGAGATTAGCCCCTCATTTGGCGCATGGTAGAACATGGTGCCGTGATCGTAACGACTGCCCTGACTGTAAGTATCAGTGTGCGCGTCAAAATGAATCAGAGCCATCTCACCGTACTTCTTGCCGTATGCTCTTAGCAAAGGCAGTGTAATGAAGTGATCGCCACCTAAACCTAACAGTGTTTTACCACTGTTTAGAATCGCATCAGCGGCTGCTTCTAAACGCTGAGTTAAGTCTTCAGCATCACCGCAATCAAACACAAGATCGCCAGCATCAATCACCGAGGTGTGTTCAAATACATTGAAGTCCCAAGGGAATTTTTTGCCTTCCCACGCCAAGTTTACCGACGCACGACGAATCGCATCAGGCCCCATGCGAGCACCCGGGCGGCCTGATGTCGCCATATCTAACGGCGCGCCCAACACAACCACGTCAGCGTCGTTATCGATTGGGTTCTGCACCAGTGGACGACGCATAAACGTCATCGCATTGGAATACAGCGAGTAATCTGGTTTGGTAAATAGATCGTTCATTAAAAATCCTCAAGATAGGTGTAACCCATCAAGCCTTGCTCTAACTCTTCAAGTACGCTTTGCTGCTCTTGTGCTGGTACTTTCGCCGTGACCAAATCTTTGTAGTTCTGACGAATCAGATCCGTATCAATGTGAACATAACGCATCATGTCTTCAACCGTATCGCCTTCATTGATGTAGTCGATATTCGCTTGGCCACTTTCATCAACATTCACCACTACACTGTGGGTATCACCAAATAGGTTATGCATATCACCCAAGATCTCTTGGTATGCGCCTACTAAGAAAAAGCCCATCAGGTATGGTTCATCTGGGTTCCATGCAGGAACTGGCAGAGTCGTTTCAATACCTTGGCCATCAACATACTGGTCAATCGTACCGTCAGAATCACAAGTAATATCCAGTACTACAGCGCGTCGCTCGTCCGCATTATCCAAACCACTTAGAGGCAATACAGGGAACACCTGATCGATACCCCAAGCATCTGGCAACGATTGGAACAGCGAGAAGTTCACGAAGAACTTGTCGGCTAAACGCTCGCTCAACTCGTCCAAAATTGGACGGTGATAACGGTTCTTAGTGCTCATACGAGAACTAAGTTCATAGTTAATACGCAAAGACATCTGCTCTGCCCAAGCACGGTGCTGAAGATTCAGCATGCCTGTGGCAAATTGATTGTGCGCTTCTGCGATATCACTCTGCGTGTCGTTGTAGATCTCAATCAGCGCGCGGTCATCATTACCCGCATCTAGCTCTAAGAAATTCTTCCACATGTTGTTTAGCAACATTGGTGCGTCAGCTTCTGGAGCCGCCATATCTTCCGGAGAATAGCTTTCTGTACCGATCACGTTAGTAACAAGCACAGCGTGATGCGCAGTCAACGAACGACCAGATTCAGAAATGATCACAGGTTGCGGCTGATTGTAGAGCTTACAAATATCCCCTACTGTCATTACGATGTTGCGAGCGTACTCAAGCAAGCCGTAGTTCATTGAGTTTGAAGACTGGCTACGTGTGCCGTCGTAATCAACCGCCAAACCACCACCAACATCTAAGTACTTCAATTGAGCACCGATATCGCGCAGTTCACAGTAGAAACGAGCCGCTTCGCTCACACCATTTCGTACATCACGAATATTCGCCATTTGCGAGCCAAGGTGGAAGTGTACTAGCTCTAGAACATCCAGTTGATCTTCTGCTTTCAAGCGTTCAATAACGGTCAATACTTGTGATGCAGACAAACCGAATTTCGACTTCTCACCACCACTTGCTTGCCATTTACCTACACCTTGAGATGCAAGACGAATGCGTAGACCTAAACGAGGTTTCACGCCAAGCGCTTTTGCTTCAGAAAGGACAAGATCAAGCTCTGACAACTTCTCTAGAACGATAAATACTTTGTGGCCTAGCTTTTCGCCAATAAGCGCAAGACGGATGTATTCTCTGTCTTTGTAACCGTTACACACGATCACAGAGCTCGCTTTTTGAGCCAGTGCCAATACCGCTAATAGTTCAGGCTTGCTGCCCGCCTCTAAACCAAGCTGCTTCTGCTCTAATTGAGCTTGGCTCGCTAAGATCTCGTCAACCACTTCTTTCTGTTGGTTAACTTTAATCGGGTAAACAAGTAGGTAACGGTTATCGTACTGATATTCGTCGATCGCTTGGTTGAATGCGTTACAGATATTGTGCACACGTTGATGCACTATTTGAGGAAAACGCACAAGAGCAGGCAAACCAATATTTCTCTGCTCTAACTGTTTTACGATCTGACTTAGCGGAACTTGATGATCGGTTTCGCTCGGTGATACATACACCTCACCATTATCATCAATTCCATAAAAACCTTGGCTCCAGTGCTTTACATTATACTCAGCACGGATGCGTTCCAAATTAACCGAATTTTCCAATTCTAGAGACCTCACACTATAGGGCCATCGACAGAAGATACCTCATTGGAATAGCGAGGTATAACCCAACAAAAAACGTTCGAAAACGATTTGTTGGCTGCATTAACCGATATTATTAAGAGTGAGTCCAACCATTGATATTTGTGGTTACGATTACGTTTTTTTATCGTCGACCCGACTTAAAGTGACAGGTAAGGTATTACAAGGTTTTAGGCCAAAAAACAGGCTGAAGTGCATTAGATTTAAAGCACTTTCTAACAAAGAATCAGGTGAATAAAATACCAAAGACACATAAAATTCTTAGCTAACCTGGTCAAGTTAAGTCAGGGTTGTGACAAATATGCGCACTTCCCAATCTGAACTCTCGCTATCACAAACACAACTTGTATCCCGTAATTCGATACCTATAAACACTTCGTTCTTCCAACTAAAACTCGCTCACTTCAATGTTGTAGCCGCTCAATTATTGAACTTTTCTCGTGCATATCTTGTATTCGATTCGATCTTCTTGTAAACTCAACTGACCGACCAATCGGTCAGCCTTAGAATTTAGGGGATACTATGAGCCATAATCTAGACCTTGAACCAACCACGTCGAACATCAACGACATGGATCAAACATTCAACCGACAAAAAAATCACTACCGCAGTAATGTTAATCCAACGCTTGAGCAGAGAAGAAAAAACCTCTCGGAATTAAAAGCGTTGCTAATGCGCTACCAAGGGCAATTGATTGATGCGGTGTCTGAAGATTATGGCCATCGAGCAAAACACGACAGCTTGATTGCTGATATCACCCCTTCTCTTCACCAGATCAATTACAGCCTGAAGAACCTTAAGAAATGGTTGAAGCCATCTCGCAGAAAAGCAGGCTTAATGCTGACACCCGCGAAGATCACCGTTCATTATCAGCCAGTGGGTGTTGTCGGTATCATTGTTCCTTGGAACTTCCCGGTGATGCTCTCTTTAGGGCCCCTCATCACTGCGTTGGCGGCAGGTAATACTGCAATGCTCAAGATGTCTGAGTTCACTCCAGCGACCAACCGAGTTTTAAAAGCGATGTTGGCTGAGGGTTTTAACGAAGATCAGGTTGCGATTATAGAAGGTGAAGCTGACGTTTCCGCGAAATTTAGCCAACTCCCGTTTGATCATATTCTATTCACAGGGTCAACCTCTGTGGGTAAGCACGTAATGAGAGCAGCTGCCAACAACTTAACGCCAGTAACTTTGGAATTGGGCGGTAAGTCTCCAACGATTATTGCCCCTGACTTTGATGTGGCTGACGCCGTTGAACGCATCCTGTTTGCAAAAAGCTTAAACGCTGGCCAGATTTGCGTGGCACCCGATTACATCTTATTGCCACGAGAAAAAGCCGACGCGTTCATCACAGCTTATAAGCAGTACTTCAAAAAGCTGTATAAAGCCGGTATTGAAAGCAAAGACTTAACCTCAGTGATCGATATGCGCCAATACAATCGTTTGAAGGGTGTGATTGCAGATGCTCAGTCTAAAGGTGCGGTTATTCACACTGTCACCGAGCAATCACAAGACGATGTGAACCACAGAATGACGCCACACCTTCTAACCGAAGTGAACGACGACATGGTCGCGATGCAAGAAGAGTTGTTTGGCCCTATTCTGCCTATCGTGCCTTATGACTCTATTGAAGAAGCGATCAGCTACATCACAGCAAGAGAACGTCCGCTTGCTTTGTACCTGATGAGTCATGATAAGCAGACTCAAGATCTAATCTTATCGAGCACGCACTCTGGCGGCGTGTGTATTAATGATTCTTTGGTGCATGTGGCTGCAGAAGACGCGCCGTTCGGTGGTATAGGCCCTTCAGGCATGGGACACTACCATGGCATTGAAGGCTTTAAGACCTTTAGTCATGCTAAAACCGTTCTAAGTAGAGGTAAAATTAACTTCACCAAGTTAATGCACCCTCCTTACAACAACCCAATTAAAAAGATTCTGTTCAAAGTACTCAATAGATGATCACTAAAAGACAAAAAATCCTAGATGCTGCACTCCTGCTTTTTTCTCAGCAAGGGCTAGAGGGCACATCTACAGGACAAATAGCGAAAACAGCAGGCGTCGCAAAAGCGACACTGTTTCATCACTTTGAGAACAAGTCTCTACTGATTGATGAACTGTTTCGTGAACTGAAAATAGAGCTATTTTCTACCCTTGACCAGCACACAGAAATCGCTGAACAAGATCGCTACCAAGCCTTTAAGTTCATGTGGATTACAGGGCTTGAATGGGCTTTAAAAAATCCAGTTGCGATGAAGTTTTTCACCAATGTTCATTTCGACCCGACGACTCAAACTCGAGAAGTGATTGTTTCAAAGATGTTCGCATCGTTAGACGAGATCATTTTGAAAGGACAAGAAACTGGTGAGCTGATGGTGTTAGACATCAACCTTGTTAGGCACTTCATCCACAGCCACTTTTTGATTTGTGCAAACTGGTTGATTGAGCAGAATGAGTTACCACCAGAGCAGTCAGCCAAGTACATCAGCGATAGCTTTGACATGTGCTGGCGAGCTGTCGGCGGACGAAACCTGTAATTTTCAAATTCTTTGAAGCTCTTGCTTTAAAAGAACACTCTAAAGCTCCTCATGGTTATATCTATATATAGGCATGAGGCGCTTTAATTATTTGGATACATTTTAATCACATCACCATATTGACTTTAAGCAGTCTCTTTCAGTAACATCCCACCATCATTTCAAAAGAGCATAACGCCATAATGAAGTACTAACATCCTGACATCCGATTTATTTTTATAAAAATCATTTGGACACTCGGGGTTAGTGGGCGTTACTTCGTCATCTATTTTCGCGACAAATCAAGTTCTTAAAGATCCGTCTTTTGACAACATGTATCTTGCAGAACTGTACCTCAAAGACAGAAATTATCTCAGCGCAGCTTTCTATCTTTGATTGGTCATCTACCTAAGTAACGTCTTGGCGATCTATTCTTAGACTCCCATGTTGGTGTCTATGTAGAAAAGCGCCTCACCCCTTTTACTCGTTTACACGTAAAGGGAGGTATTTTTATGCCTACTATATTAGCCAACAATCTCTCATTCCAACTCGATACTGGTGAGTGGTTATTCAAAGACATCACCTTTAATCTGAACACGCGCCTTACAGGTCTAGTTGGAAGAAATGGAGCTGGGAAGTCACTACTGCTTTCGTTACTGGTCGGGCAAACACAACCCACATCAGGCAGTGTTTCCAGACAAGGCTCGATCGGCTTTTACTCCCAGTTGCCTTCAAAGCTATTGGATAGTACAACCAGCATTGCTGACTTCTTGGGGATCACCGAAAAGTTAGACGCATTACATGCCATAGAACAAGGCAGCTGCGAACTTCAGCACTTCAATATCGTTGGCGAGGATTGGGATTTACAAGCGAACACAAAGCAACTTTTAGCCACATTGAAAATAACCAGTGGATTAACCACACCGTGCCATACATTGAGCGGCGGGCAGCTATCCCTATTGCAGCTTCATCGCTTATTCGTATCACACTACGACATACTGATTCTCGACGAACCGACAAACCATTTGGATAGCGACGGGCGCAATTGGTTACTAGAACAGTGCCAGTTGTTTGAAGGAAAAGTACTTGTCGTCAGTCACGATCGAAGCTTGTTGAGACACATGGAAGGGATCTATCACCTCAACAGTTTGGGCATGCGTTTCTATAAAGGGAATTACGATGATTACTTCACGCAAATGTCGAGTCAAAGTGAAGTACTGGACAAGCAGATAACGCATCATCAATCGGAAAAGAAACGACTCGAGCGCCAAGCTCAGACTAACAAGGAAAAAGCACAACAACGTGAATCTCAAGGTAACCGACTCCGAAAATCAGGTAGCCAACCCAAGATATTATTGGATGCAATGAAAGATAAAGCAGGACGAACCCAAGGAGCATCGGCAACAAGCCACAGGAACTTAAAGGATCAAAACCAACATAAGCTTCAATCTCTTAAAGAACAGCAAGAGCAACTGAAGCCGCAAGCGTTGTACCTACAACAAGCGAATCGTTCTAAAAAACACTCACTATTAACCGTTGAAGAGTGTCGCATGAGTTTTGGTTCTGGTGCTCCTATTAGCTTCTCTCTATCACAAGGGGAACGATGTTATCTAACTGGGGCTAATGGGTGCGGAAAATCGACTCTGTTAAAAGCCATTCATGGCCAGCACTCGAACTATATCGGATCCATTAAGCGCTTAGGAGCGACCGTATACTTGGATCAACACTTTGGCCTGTTAGACACCAACGACACCATGTTCGATAGTTTGATGACACACAGCTTTGGGTTAACAGAAAGTGACGCTCGAACCTTGTTGGCAGGGATTGGGTTCAGACGAGACTCTGTATACCGAAAAGTGGCTCATTTAAGTGGTGGTGAAAAAATGAAACTGGCGATGTTGATCGTTAGCCATAAGCAAGACACCCCGCTTTTATTACTCGATGAACCGGACAACCATCTAGACATCGACTCAAAACAAATATTGGCATCCGCTTTGCGTGAATACCAAGGCGCATTTATCTTGGTGAGTCATGACAGCGACTTTGTTGAGGAGGTCGGCGTCAGCCAAAATCATATACGACTTTAACCTTCGTAAATTCGTTCACTTAGCTTAGTTAAGCGAGCATCGTTCCGGTGCTCGCCTTTCTCGATTGAGACAAGTAAACTACACGCCTCGAACATCTATTCATAAGGCTAAGGTTTGCATACTCTAGAACAACTTAAATCAGGGCAACTTAAAGGGATTAAGCACTTAAAACTGTCAGCAGAGCTCACTGAATTTCCATTAGAGATCTTAGAGCTTGCCGATTCTCTAGAGGTTCTAGACCTTTATGGAAACCAACTATCAAGCTTACCAGACGAGCTATCACAGCTGACTAACCTGCGTATCATCTTCGCGTCGAATAACCTGTTCACGCACCTTCCTGATGTTCTAGGTACTCTTCCTAAGCTCGAAATGGTTGGCTTCAAATCTAATCAAATTAAAACCGTTAGCGAGCAGTCTCTACCTATTCAACTACGTTGGTTAATCCTGACCGACAATGAGATCGAGGTTCTGCCTAGCTCGCTAGGTGAAAGACCACGACTACAGAAACTGGCATTAGCAGGCAACAAGATTCGCGTTTTGCCAGAAAGCATGGAAAACCTATCAAACCTTGAACTGGTTCGTCTGTCTGCAAACCAACTGACTGAATTCCCAGAGTTCCTTATCAAGCTACCAAAACTGGCTTGGTTAGCGTTTGCGGGTAACCCATTTTGCAAACATCCAAGTAGCTTAGATAGCGTGCCTGCCGTAAGCTCGCAATGCTACTCACTCAATCAAGTGCTGGGCCAAGGTGCGTCTGGTGTAATTTCTCATGCTAACTGGTTAAACGGTGACTTTGATTTCCCACAAGAAGTGGCGGTTAAAGTATTCAAAGGCGAAGTGACCAGTGACGGTTACCCACATGATGAACTTGAAGCATGTCTTCAAGCAGGCCAACATAGCAACCTAGTGAAGTCTATCGCACAAGTTGATGAAGAGAACTACCTAGCATTGGTGATGGAGCTTATCCCGAGCAACTACTACAACCTAGGTTTGCCCCCTACTCTTGAAAGCTGCACTCGCGATACCTTCAACGAAGGCTTCGAGCTTTCAATTGCTAAGATCAATAGTATTACAGAGCAGATGATTGATGTGTTTGAACACCTTCATGCCAACAAAGTTTGTCATGGTGATCTATACGCACACAACACTTTGGTTAACGAGCAAGGTCAGATGATCTTTGGTGACTTCGGAGCAGCAACTATCTACGGTTATCTGACTGAAGAGCAGCAACAAGGCATTCGTCGAATTGAAGCGCGTGCATTGAAGTACTTTATTGAAGACCTACTGACGGTTTGTGCAAAGCAAGATCAAGACAGCGAGCTTTATACTCAACTGGCGAACTTCGAAGCTTAATGGCGTGTTGATTGGAAGTAATCGGTCGAATTGAAAACAACAAAGCCAACATCACTGTTGGCTTTTTTATTCTTGGAATATCACTTATTCTAATGGACAAGCAAGGTCGGCTAAAAGGGATTAACGCTCAGCCTGCACCAATTTCAGATACGAATGCAGCTCACCATTTTTATATTCCACCGCAGAGTGAATATTGAGATCAGCACGAGCCACAACAGTAAACTGGTAGCGATTCTCGCCCTTCAAAATCTCGACGTGTAACAACCCATCTTTTAGTTGCCACTGCCCTGTTGTTTCAAATCGATCGAACAAACGATATTCCGTTAGACTACCATCAGAATGAAAGTGAACCTCGGTAATGTACCCTGCTGGGCAACTTTTTACCCAAGTCCGCCCTAAGACATCTTCTTCAACAAAGTTTCTTTTGCTCTCGCACCACTTTAAATAATCGGCACTCTCGCTCAGTTCGCTATCAAGGTCATTCTTAGACAGTAACGTTTGCGCTTGCTGTTCACGACAGTAAAGCTGAAGCAGTGTCTGCTGGTTATTACTCATTAATCGCCATCCCTAGCTAGTCAATCTAATCCAATCAGGCTTAAGCTACCAACTCATAAGAGACAACATACAGTTCAGAGATCCCTGGGTAGATATCTTGAATCACATCCTTGAGGACATCTAGCGTCATGTTCTCTTGCTGAGCATGGAATTCACCTAAGTCATCAAACAAGATTGGTTCTACGCTAATGATCTTAAGATTACAGAATACACGTCCCTGCTCTAGCGTTGATACTTCTACAACACTGCCCGGCTGGTAATCGCGCTCAGATTCATCACGAATCGTAATGGTCTTTTTGCCTGAAAGGATATCGGCTTCAAAACGTTCAAAGAACGTCATAGTAGTAGGTGAGGTCATTTATCTCGGTCGCTTAACATTAGAGGTTAGGTAGATGTTTATATACCAGAATGCTTGTTCAAGCGAATAAAAATTAGATGCGAGAGAATGCGGCAAAGCCAAATAGCAGGCAATAAAAAAGGAGAACCGAAGTTCTCCTTTTATTAAACCTTTAAGCTAACTCTAAATTATAGAGATGCTTTCGCTTTTTCAACTAGAACAGCAAATGCTGCTTTGTCGAATACTGCGATGTCAGCAAGAATCTTACGGTCGATCTCGATAGATGCTTTCTTAAGGCCATTGATGAAACGGCTGTAAGATAGACCATTTTGACGAGATGCCGCGTTGATACGTGCAATCCAAAGTTGACGGAATTGACGTTTCTTGTTGCGACGGTCACGGTAAGCGTATTGACCAGCTTTGGTAACTGCTTGGAAAGCTACGCGGTAAACACGTGAACGTGCTCCGTAGTAACCTTTAGCTTGTTTTAGAACTTTCTTATGACGTGCACGAGCTTGTACACCACGTTTTACGCGAGGCATTATGCTTCTCCTAAACTAAACGAATTTATAAACTAAAAAGAATTAAGCGTATGGCATCATACGTAGAACTTGAGCAACTTCACATTTAGGAAGGATCGAGTTCGGACGTAGCTGACGCTTGTTCTTAGTAGTACGCTTAGTCAGGATGTGACGTTTACCAGCGTGCTTAAACTTAATACCACCAGCAGTTTTCTGGAAACGCTTAGCAGCACCTTTGTTGGTTTTCATCTTAGGCATGATGAATAACTCCGCATTGTTGAGTTGTTAATAACATAGTAATTAGGGCGAATAAAACCCCGCAACCTGAGGCTGCAGGGTTTAATTACTTGCAAAGCCGTTAATTACTTCTTTTTAGGGGCCAACACCATGATCATCTGGCGACCTTCAATTCTCGTTGGGAAAGATTCGACAACTGCAAATTCTTCAGTATCTACTTTCAAACGATTAAGAACGTCAACACCGATTTCTTGGTGAGCCATTTCGCGGCCACGGAAGCGAATTGTTACCTTCACTTTGTTGCCGTCTTCAAGGAAACCAGTCAGGTTGCGTAGTTTTACCTGATAGTCTCCAATATCAGTTCCAGGTCGGAATTTAATTTCCTTGATCTGAACCTGCTTTTGCTTTTTCTTCTGCTCTTTCGCAGCTTTGCTCTTCTCGAAGAGGAACTTACCGTAGTCCATCACACGACAAACTGGCGGCTCGGCGTTAGGGCTGATCTCTACAAGATCCATACCAGCTTCATTTGCAGCTTCCATCGCTTCAGCGATTGTTACTACACCAACAGCTTCGCCGTCTGCGCCAGTTAGACGCACTTCACGAACGCCACGAATGTCACCGTTTAAACGGTGCTGGTTTTGTTTGGCCGGTTGTTGGCCACGTCTTCCGCCTTTAATAGCTATTCCTCCAGATTGAGCTTACGGCTTGAAACCTCGGCTTGGATGTATGAAATAAAGTCATCCACTTTAAATTTGCCAAGGTCCTTACCTTTACGTGTACGTACTGCAATTTCGCCGGCTTCCATTTCTTGGTCACCACACACAAGCATGAACGGTACACGTTTCAAAGTATGTTCGCGGATTTTAAAGCCAATCTTCTCATTTCTCAAGTCTGCTTTGACTCTAAATCCACTTTTTTGCAGTTTTTTCGCAATTTCTTGTACATATTCAGACTGTTTGTCTGTAATGCCCATAACAATTGCTTGTTCTGGCGCCAACCACGTTGGGAAGAAGCCAGCGTATTCTTCAATAAGAATACCGATGAAGCGTTCTAGTGAACCTAAAATCGCGCGGTGAATCATAACTGGCGTGTGACGCTCGTTATCTTCACCTACGTAAGTTGCACCTAAACGTTCTGGTAATGCAAAATCGAGCTGCACTGTACCACATTGCCATGCACGGTCCAAACAATCATGCAAAGTAAATTCAATCTTAGGTCCGTAGAACGCGCCCTCGCCTTCTTGAATCTCGTATGCAATCTCCATCGCCTCAAGCGCTTGCTTAAGATCGGCCTCTGCACGGTCCCACATTTCGTCTGAACCTACACGCTGTTCTGGACGAGTAGATAGCTTAACAACGATGTTTTCGAAACCGAAAGTTGTGTAAGTATCGTAAACCATTTCAATACAAGCTTTAACTTCTTGTTGAACTTGGTCTTCAGTACAGAATACGTGAGCATCATCTTGAGTGAAGCCACGAACACGCATAATGCCGTGAAGTGCGCCAGACGGCTCGTTACGGTGACATGAGCCAAACTCAGCCATACGTAGCGGTAGATCACGGTAAGATTTCAAACCTTGATTAAAGATTTGAACGTGACCAGGACAGTTCATTGGCTTGATCGCGTATTCACGGTTCTCTGAAGAAGTCGTGAACATCGCTTCAGCGTACTTATCCCAGTGACCAGAACGTTCCCAAAGAACACGGTCCATCATTAATGGGCCTTTTACTTCCTGGTAATCGTACTCAGTCAGCTTCTGACGAATAAATACTTCTAGCTCACGGAAGATAGTCCAACCGTTGTGATGCCAGAACACCATGCCTGGTGCTTCTTGCTGCATGTGGAATAGATCTAAGTGCTTACCGATTTTACGGTGATCACGCTTAGCCGCTTCTTCTAGGCGCACTAGGTGAGCCTTAAGCGCTTTCTTGTCATGGAATGCAGTGCCGTAGATACGTTGAAGCATCTTGTTGTCACTGTTACCACGCCAGTAAGCACCTGCTACGTTAAGTAGTGTGAAGTGTTGGCAGAAGCCCATATGTGGAACGTGGGGACCACGACACATATCGATGTATTCTTCATGATGGTACAGGCCTGGACGATCGTCTTTAGAAACGTTCTCATCCAAGATTTCGATTTTGTAAGTCTCGCCGCGAGCTTCGAATGCGTCACGCGCTTCCTGCCAGCTAACTTTCTTCTTAACAACCTGATACTTGGTCTTCGCTAGCTCTTTCATACGCTTTTCAATCTTTTCTAGATCTTCTTGCGTTAGAGAGTGCTCAAGGTCGATATCGTAGTAGAAACCGTTATCAATAGTAGGACCGATCGCCATTTTCGCTTCTGGAAAAAGCTGCTTAATCGCGTGACCTAAAAGGTGAGCACAAGAGTGACGAACGATCTCAAGGCCATCAACTTCATCTTTAGCTGTGATGATTTCTAGGCTTGCATCGTTTTCGATAAGATCACAAGCATCAACACGCTCGCCATCTACACGACCAGCAATGGTTGCTTTCGCAAGACCAGGACCGATTGATAGGGCAACATCTAGAGTTGATACAGGGTTGTCAAATTGACGCTGACTACCGTCAGGAAGAGTAATAATTGGCATTATTTGTCCTTTACAGTGGTGTTGCACACCAAGCAACACATGAAAATTATTTAATATATTTAATTCAAAAAGTTAGATAACTTGATGGGGATATATGTAAGATTTGGTACAAATTCAGGTACAAATACAGATGCACCCTCATTTATTCCAAAGGTATTGTAACGAATTAACATGAAATGACAATAATGTACTTAAGGCAAAGCACGATAACGAAGCTCACATACCTATGAAGCCAATAGTCGAAGGTATGGATTAGATTGGAGCTATCAATCACGAAAACTAGCTAGCAATAAAAATATTAGGATGTTGCTATTATAGCAACCCCCTCTATTGATAAGCACAACCCAGTTATCTGCATCCCACTTCGAAAACTCTTTGGCTGGCTCCAAACGCTTCAACCTAATCGAATCCGTAATGAAATCGCGACAAAGTACTCCAACCTCAAAACGAATGTGATGATGTTCTTTGGCGATACTGGAACAACGAAACCAACGAGCTCACAGCTCCAACGCCAACCAATGTTTCAACCAAGCTTTTAATGACGTTAGAAAATGGCCGCGTGATCGGCACTGTTCCAGTTGGTAATGATGTAATGGTATTTGAGCGTTCAAGACTTCCGGAACTGCTACGTGAGCCAGGTTATTTTTCTATTGAGGATTATGCGAAGATTGCAGAGACAGCGAATTCTAGGTTGGCAGAATTGTTGACAGTTAAGGGAAAGAGTTGGTGAGTTAAAGTAGATAAAGGCGCCGCTTGGCGCCTTGGTCGTTTGCTATATGTTGAAAGTTAAGTGGCTACTTTATATCACGACATACATAAAATTCACTGTTAGCCCCTAGCAACAACGCACTATCAACATATTCACCAATTAGTTCTACTGAGTACTTCTCTACTAACTTGCCACTATATTTGATAGTCAGAGCTTTCTTTGTACCTACTTCCGTCTCACCCCACGATGTAAACAAATAGTGGCTTTGTTGCGTAATTAAAT
>NZ_AJZM02000167.1 GCF_000272405.2 Vibrio tasmaniensis 1F-187 | reverse complement strand
TGAGTCGTCGCCACAGTCGCCGTAAATGTCGTCACGCCCGCGGGAACGGTGATTTGCTTGGTCGCAGGATCGTACGTTACGCCATCGCTGAACGTCACGTTGCTTGGGTCTTTATCAAAGTCCGCCGCTATCGCAGTGCCTTCGGCCAGCGCAAAATCAAACGTCATGTCCGTCGCGCTTGGGTTCGACAAGCTCACCTCAAACACCGCGCCTTCGCCTTCGTCCACTTGCGTGCCTTGCGCGTCGACCGCTGGTTTCAC
>NZ_AJZM02000166.1 GCF_000272405.2 Vibrio tasmaniensis 1F-187 | reverse complement strand
GAGGTTTTTTTGTGCAACATTTCTTATACTTAGTTAATGTAATATTCACAGTTTATTTGGTTCATCTTAATTAACACAGGATGTGTTGATGCATTTAGCATAATTGACTCGGAGTCATATGAAGAAGATAAAAACGATAGACTTAGATATCCCTGACGATATGGCCTCCAGCTGGCAGAATATTGTCGACCTCTTAGCTCAAATCACTCAAGTGCCTGCTGCACTTATCATGCGTGTTCATACCAACTACATTGAAGTTTTCTCTACCAGCCACAGTCGGGATAACCCTTATAACAAAGGCGATTCTGAAACATTAGGAAATGGGCTTTACTGCGAAACGGTGATGGAGTCTCAGCAGCAGCTTTTAGTACCCAATGCGCTTGCCGATGTTGATTGGAAAAACAACCCCGACACAAAGCTTGGCTTAATCTCTTATTGTGGCATTCCGCTATTTTGGCCTAACGGCGAATTGTTCGGCACCATTTGTATCTTGGACTCGAAAGAAAATCACTACACGCCTACCTATATTAAGCTATTAGAAAGCTTTCGCACCTCTATAGAATCTCAATTAAAAACCTTGTTTCAACACGCTAAGCTCACTCAAATGAATCGTGACTTAAAAAGCCGAGTTGCGACTCGCACTAAAGATCTCGCGAGTCTTAATTATTCATTAAACCAAGAGATTGATAAGCGCAGAGCGGCAGAACAAGAGATCAATTTCCAAAAAAATCACGATCTCGGCACGGGTTTTTTGAACCGAAGTGCTTTTGAATCGCGCTTAGATCAGAAGTTGTTGTCACAACAAAGGTTTACTGGTGGCTCACTCGCAGTAATCCATATTGGATTTACTAATGGCAGGCGCATTCAAGCTCGATATGGCTACAACGCGTTAGACCAAGTGCTTGTTGAATACCGGCAACGCATCGACAGTATCTCTGATGTCGAGGTACTAACTGCGCGCCCTACTTCAGTTGACCTTGTGTTGGCGTTCAGCGTTAAAGATTTGCACCAGCGTATCGAAGAACTATGCCAGACATTAGTAAAAGTGGGTCATTCAGAATTTGACATCGGTAGTGACAAAGTTCATCTGCATGCCTTTATAGGGATTGCGATTACTGATCACGACGATGGTGCTGACAGTATTATCCAAAAATCTTCAGAAGCGATGCTGGCATGTAAAGATTCCGGACAGAAGTTCGCTTACTATTCTCAGTCTCATGCTGAAGAACAAAGCCATATTAATAAGATTGAAGGTTATTTACTCCAAGCGGTTCGCAATGATGACCTTATGCTCTATTTTCAGCCTAAAGTATGCCCGTTGACTCATCGCTGGGTTGGTGCAGAGGCTCTACTGCGTTGGCGACACCCCGTTTTGGGAGATATCTCTAACGAAACCTTAATACACATGGCCGAGCAAAACGGGTTAATTTTCGAAGTAGGAAATTTTGCTCTGCGCAACGCGATTGAGCAAGCGAAAGAGTGGTCCGAATACGTTGAAGATTTCAAAATAGCCGTAAACGTATCTGCTATTCAATTAAAGAATGTTGATTTCGCAGACCAAATTATTCACCTGTTGGAAACCTATCACCTAGAACCTCATTTCTTAGAACTTGAAGTCACGGAAAGTTGCCTCATTGCAGATGAAGTCGTCGCGAAAAACACATTGGAATCGTTACACAACATTGGCGTTACATTGTCACTGGACGACTTTGGGACGGGCTATGCCTCATTCAGTTACCTTAAGAAATTCCCATTCGATACGATTAAAATTGATAAGAGCTTCATCGACCAAATGCTCAACTCACAGGAAGACTCAGAGATCGTTCGGTCCATAGTCCAAATCGCGAAAAAGCTCGACTTAAAAGTCACGATTGAAGGCATTGAATCGGAGGTTCAGGAGCAATTTATCATCAATGAAGGCTGTGATGTGGGACAAGGTTACCTTTATGGCAAGCCAATGCCGAGCCAAGAATTCGAACACAGCTTAATCAATCAAAACTATTTGGGGACAACTCGTTACGCTTAAGGCGAAAAAGAGCACTTTGTTTTGGATTTAGGCCTACTTTCTCTTTACTCTATAGGTGGTGATTTTTATAATCGCCGCCTTTCTGTTTTATCTTCCCTTTATATAGGCATTCCTCGTTATGGATCAGTTGACTGCAAAGCTTAAAAAGCTCGAAAAACAAAACTTCCGCGCATATCAACAAATTAAAGGTCAATACGACTTTGCTGATTTCGAATTACACATCGACCACGTTCAAGGTGACCCGTATGCATCATCTTCACGTTTTCGCGCAACACGCGCTTGGTCGTTAACAGGGTTAGATTGGCTTAAAGAAAAATCTTACGAATACCAAGTAGCAGCGCGTGATTTTATTGCACGTAGCTTCTCTGAATTTGCTAAGCAAGAAGCGACCGTGTCTATCGCACTAACAGGCCAAACTGTTTTGGATAACACATCTGTGGTTTTCACCGAGCACGGTATCGAAATTCGTTTTCGTATCAACCTACCCGCTGATGGTCGTAGTATTCTTGCAAAGAAAGCAATCAACATCATTACATTCTATTTGCCTAAGTTTATTCGTCGCGCAACGCTTGAACGCGAACTCAACATCGAAGCGATGATTAAGCATTGTGAAACTGTTGAAGACCAAGACGCATTGCGTGCTCAATTGGAAGAAAACAACCTAGCAGCATTCGTTGCAAATGGCAGTGTATTACCTCGTATTGCAGGTAACTGCGACCTGCCAATGAAAGGCGCGGTTCCTTTCCTAGCACCAGAGTCTTTAAGTGTGACGCTAAACGCGCCAAACCAAGGTGATGTGACTGGCCTGGGTATTCCTAAAGGCATCACGCTGATCGTTGGTGGTGGTTTCCATGGTAAATCTACACTATTGAACGCCGTTGAACGTTCTATCTATAACCATATTCCTGGTGATGGCCGTGAAGGTATCGTGACTGCGACCGATACGATGAAGATCCGTGCTGAAGATGGCCGATGTGTACACAACTTGAATCTTTCAAACTACATCAACCATTTACCAATGCAGAAAGACACGTCTAATTTCAGCACACAAGATGCATCAGGTTCTACATCGCAAGCGGCTTGGCTACAAGAATCGATTGAAGCAGGCGTTCAAACGCTCCTTATCGATGAAGATACGTCAGCGACTAACTTCATGATTCGTGACGAACGTATGCAAGCGCTAGTATCAAAAGGTGCTGAGCCAATCACTCCACTTGTTGACCGTATTGGCCAACTACGTGAAGAGATGGATATCTCTACCATTGTTGTAATGGGTGGTTCTGGCGATTACCTAGACGTGGCTGACACTGTGATTCAAATGCACGACTACCAAGCAGTAGACGTAACTGATAAAGCACAAGAAGTCATCGCTCAACACCCTACTCAGCGAACTAACGAATGTGAGACCGCATTAGAAACGTTTGTTCCTCGTTCGTTAAACCGTGCAGCATTGATGAACATTCTTACTGACGGCAAATTCCGAGTTAACGCAAAAGGCAAAGAGTCACTGCGTTTTGGCAAGGAATTCGCGGACCTTTCTGCATTAGAGCAGTTAGAATCAACGTCAGAAGTGAACGCGATTGGTTGGGCCTGGTTCCAGTTTGCACAAACTCCAGGTTGGTCAAACAACCCTGCTAAAGAGTTTAGCGCTATCTTAAGCGATGAGTGGCACGTGAACATGCCAAACTACGGTGACTTAGCGAAACCAAGAGTATTGGATGTAATGGCCGCACTAAACCGTATGCGTAAATCTCAGTTCAAACCTTCGAACTCGAACTCCAACTCGAACTAATATGTCGCGTTAAGTTAACCTTATCTCGTATTACGGCTCTCATTTATGAGGGCCGTTTTTTTCGTTCAATTCCTATATTTCTAACTGATTCACCCACTCTTTACGTGACTACATTGTTGGTCAGCGCTCTAATCATAGAAATCCCCAAAATCATGACACAACTTTTACAAAACTATGGCGATATTCAGATAAAGTTCCGACTCGATAGGTGTAACTAAATGTAACAGACTCTTGAGGCTTCAATGAATCATAAACGCGTTAAGATGCGTGACCATAAAATCGAAGTAAACCTATTCAAAAACCGTGTAATCGTGGCGTTTTGTGGGATCTTACTGTTCACTCTCGTCTTAGTCGCCAACCTGTACCGACTTCAAGTCGACAATTTTGAAAGCTATCAAACTCGTGCTGATGGCAACAGAATCAAAGTATTGCCTATCGCGCCTACTCGCGGGCTAATTTACGATCGTAATGGTGTGTTGCTTGCCGAGAACAAGCTTGTGTTTAATCTAACGATGATTCCCGAGCAAACAGATGATGTCGATACCATGCTCGCCAAGCTCGACAAATACATCCCGCGTGATGTTGAGCAGATCGCTCGATTTAAAAAACGTTATCACAACACGCGCCGTTTCAAATCTGTCACTATATTAGAGAACCTAAGTGAAGAAGAGATTGCTAAGTTCTCGGTGCACCAGTACCAATTCCCCGGCTTATCGATTGATACGAACTTAAAGCGCTTTTACCCAAATGGAGAGGTGCTGACACATGTCTTAGGGTATGTGGCACACATCAATGATAGTGACCTAAAGAAGCTAGAAGAAAAAGGCATCGAAGCGAATTATCAAGCGACGACCATTATCGGTAAGCTCGGTGTCGAACGCTATTACGAAGATATCCTACACGGAACCAAAGGCTATCAAGAAGTTGAAGTAAACAGTCGTGGCCGTGTTGTTCGGACTATTGAGTACGTGTCGCCAGTTGCAGGCAAAGACATAGTATTAAATATTGACCTTGAACTGCAAAAATACGTATTTGAGCAACTTGATCACCGAACCGGAAGTGCGGTTATCCTCGATCCGAAAGACAACAGTGTACTGGCGATGGCATCTAGCCCAAGTTATGACCCTAATCTATTTGTCGACGGCATTTCGAGTAAGAATTACCAACGTCTATTGAATGACCCTGCTCACCCGTTGGTGAATCGCACCACACTGGGCGTTTACCCTCCAGCATCCACCATAAAACCATTTATGGCCGTTGCTGGATTACAAGAGCATGTTATATCAGAAAACACCATTCGTGATGATCACGGTTCATGGCAAATTCCCGGTTCCAAACGCAACTCTAAATCATGGCGAGACTGGAAACGCTGGGGTCACGGTCCTGTTGACGTAACTCAAGCGATTGAAGAGTCGGTGGATTCATTCTTCTATCAAACCGCCTTTGATTTAGGTATCGACCGCATCTCAAGTTGGATGAATCGCTTTGGTTTTGGTGAACCTACGGGCATCGATATCTATGAAGAAAGTACCGCCAACATGCCAACTCGAGAGTGGAAGATGATGCGTTATCGTACCCCTTGGTATCAAGGTGACACCGTCCCTATTGGTATTGGTCAAGGGTATTGGACATCCACGCCAATGCAACTTGCCAAAGCAACCTCGGTACTAGTTAATCATGGGAAGGTAATGCCACCTCATATCTTGAGAGCTACCTTAGATCACGGTGAAGATTTTGATACGCAAAAACTGGTTGAACCTGAGCCGATGCTGTCGATCACTGAAGTACCAGACGAGATATGGGATGTACCTATTAATGCGATGCGACTCGTAAACCACGGCAGTCGAGGTAGCGGCAGACGTGCATTTAAAGGAGCTGATTACACTAGCGGCGGTAAATCGGGTACAGCCCAAGTATTTGATCTTGCGAAAGATCAGGTCTACAACTCCAAGAAACTGGCTCGGCATTTACTCGACCACGCGCTTTACACGGCATTCGCACCTTACGAACACCCTGAATATGTTGCGACTGTGGTCATCGAGCACGGTAATGGTGGTTCCAAGGTCGGTGCTCCTTATATCCGTAAAGTACTCGACTATGCATTCGAACATAAGAGTGGAGAAAACAAAGATCACTCATAGCACAATAAATGAAGTTGTAACGACGCTTAATCTAGTAACAACGCATAGCCTAGTAACAATACAAGCATAATGACGACAAAGCCCCACTTGTGTCACTCACAACATGGGGCTTTCAATTTTATATAGGGCTTAAATTTCACTCTAAAGAGTCAATAAACAGCGCAGTAAGAGTTACGTCGATTATGAACTTCGTAATACATGCCACGCCTCACAAAGCGTCTGGAATTTTGCCGTATTGCCCTCGTCTCTATCGGGATGCCACCGCAACGCCAGCTGTCGCCAACGCTTTCTAATTTCCTTATGCGTTGCGTCTACAGGGAGATCAAATAACTTCAATGCACGGTTTTTATCTAAATTGAGCGTATCAGCGCCAACAAACTTTCTGTACCGAGTCCAAAACTCGTTCAGCAGCCTTTTGACTTCACCTTCATCCGCTTCATAGTTAGTCCAATTAGTGTAGTAGTCTCGAAGAGGGTCTTGGTGATCAATGCTGTGGCTATTTCCATGATAGCTTCCATTCATTAATTCAATATCCATTGCTTGAACTTGAAGCCAACCATCAGGGTGCAAGGTTTCTTGAAGCTGATACAGCGCATTCATAATGAGAAAGTTCTTTTTAAATAACTCCTTCTCGGGTGCTGCATCTAATACAGGCATAAACCCAAGGTCGTTTAGATAAGCCGCCAGTGTGTGTACTTTCCATCCACTTGGTTTTCGCTTAAGCACTTCCATAATGGGCCAGAGCAAAGGGTTCTCCATATGGCTATGAAAGCTCGCTCTCACACCTTGATTATTCGACATAGTTGGCTCATTTGGGTTATTAAGTTGTTAGCTTGTTAGGCATGATGAATTGCCCTAGGTCAGTGGGCTGACTTCTCTTAATTGAAAGCGATTTTCTACGATTTGTCGAGCTTAATGGAACACCACATTCAATTGCTTGGCTCAAGAGCCCGTTATCCATCAAAATTACGCAGCTAAGGTGACCAGTAATTGGCTATGATTGGTTTAGCTCTTTGGAAAAACAAAAAAAGGCCAGCAATTTTGCTGACCTCTGATATCTATACCAATTTTAGCACAAGGAACTAGTTAATTAGATAACACCAAGCTCTCTTAGACGTTCCATTAGGTATTCATTTGCGGTGTACTTCTCAGACAGTACAACTTCCGGTTTTGGGTGAAGGAATAGTGGCAAAGAGATACGAGATTTCTCTTGGCGTTCACCTGATGGATTAATTACACGGTGAGTTGTCGATGGGAAGTAACCACCTGATGCTTCTTGAAGCATGTCACCAATGTTTATGATCATATTACCGAAGTCACATGGAACATCTAACCACTCGTCATTCTGAGCTTTAACTTGAAGGCCCGGCTCATTTGCTGCAGGAAGAACAGTCAGTAAGTTGATGTCTTCGTGAGCAGCTGCGCGGATAGCACCTGGCTCTTCATCGCCTTGCATTGGTGGGTAATGAAGAACGCGAAGCAGTGTTTGTTCGCTGCCATTAATCATTTCAGAAAGCGCGATTGAGAACTTCTCTTGTACTTCTTGAGGCGCATGTGCTTCAACCCAACCTAATAGTTCTTGAGCAAAAGCATTAGCACGTTGGTAGTAATCTAGAATCTGTTCTTTTAACTGTTCAGGAATCTGACCCCAAGGGTATACGTGAAAGTATTCTTTGATGTCTTTTACAGTGTGGCCCTTAGCAACTTCAGAAACAGAAGGTGGAAAATATCCATCTTGTGTTTCAACATTGAAGTGGAAGTTCTCTTTCTCTTCAGAAATGAAGAATTGGTACCAGTTCTCGTAAATTGACTCAACAAGCTCTTTTGGGATGGGGTGATTCTTAAGAACACCAAAACCCGTTTCACGTAGAGATCGAACAAATTGTTCTGCTGCGTCGTCAGCAAGGTAATCGACAGTTTCCAGTTTCATGACTTTTCTTTCTTGTTATGTAGTAATGCAATGATTTTAAGGATCGCTTTGTTGTAAATCAAACTTTTGTGAAACTCCGCCAACCGTTTGTCTAGATACTGGGCGATAACACTACTTTTCAACAAATCTAGTGATTAGAACACAATTGAACACTGTTCATTATTATGTAACTATACAAAAAACTTATAAAGGATCTGATGATGACAATTACGCCACTTGCTCAAAATAGACCTCTACTCTCACTAACTGCTGTCTATCTTGTTATCTTTCTCTTTTCAGCCTTTGCGCCATCTTCAAGAGCCGTTTGGATCGCTGAGATCGTCCCAGCTCTCGGTATTCTTATCGGGATATGGTGGTTATCCACCAAGCTCACCTTTTCTAAGACAGCTTATGCTCTGTTGTTTATCTGGCTTATTTTGCACACGATAGGCGCAAAATATACCTTCGCAGAAGTGCCATTTGACTGGTTCAATAACCTTATTGGCTCTGAGCGCAATAACTTTGACCGAGTAGCCCATTTCTCCATTGGTCTTTATGCCTATCCACTCGCAGAGTATTTGATTCGTAAGAAATTGGCTCAGCCGATACTAGCCTGTTTCTTTGCCCTATTTGCGATCATGAGTGTTGCAGCAGGTTATGAAATTATTGAGTGGTGGTATGCAGAGATTGCAGGTGGTGATGAAGGTATCGCGTTCCTTGGCTCACAAGGTGATATTTGGGATGCACAGAAAGACATGCTGTGTGATACAACGGGTGCGATTGTCTCGCTATTACTGTTGCAACTTCAAGGACGAGTTAGAGCTCAGTAGTTCGTAGATAGCCCGCTCAACTTCTTGCTTAAAAGTTAATTAGTCGATTTAAATGCCACACACATGATGTGCTGCGGCATTTATTCTTCTCAACTACTTCATCGTTACCTTGCCACCCACAAACTTGTAGGCAGGCGTACCTCGAACCAAAGTATCTCGCGCAAATTCAATTCCACATTCAGGGCACACACAAGGGTCTTTTGTGAAATCTTCAACGATCCGTTCCTTAAAACACTTTACGAGCACCCCTTTGCCGCCTTTCCGATATTTAAAAAGTTGCGTTTTGCATTTCGCACAGAAAATCTGAACCGTTTTAGTCGGTTGTTTTTTGTTTGGTTTAGCCATAGAAGTTAATGATTGAACCCTTTATTTCTTAAGTTTAGGTGCGACAAGAACCAAGCTTATCCCAAGTAAGATAACAGTCGATGAGATAATAAATTGCATAGTAACAGGTTCAGATAACAACAAAACGCCACCAAGTGTCGCGATAACGGGAACAGAAAGCTGTGCAATGGATGCGACCACTGTATCCAGTTTTTTCACCACGTAATACCACAAACTATAACCCACACCAGAAGCCACTGAGCCCGACAATATTGCGTAAATCAAGCCTTGTTCTGTGATGGATATTTGCGATGCCACATTAGGGATGACAAGTAACAGGCTTACTAACACAAGGATCACTAACGAGCTAAATCCAAAGTTGGCAGTAGTGGATTGCAACGCGTTCGTGGATTTCTTACCCGCAAGTGTATAAATCCCCCAACCTACTCCAGCCAGAGCCATCAATATGATGGAGGTTATATCGGGCGAACTTGTCGAATCCGTCGGCATGAGTAAGTAAACGAGCCCAGAAACTGACAACAAACAACCGCACCACTCTAACAATGACATTCTATTGCCAGCTATCAGGTGCGCGGCAATCATCGTAAATTGAACCGCGACAAACAGAACCAAAGCACCGAGACCTGCACCAAGCTCTAGGTAAGCAAACGAGAAGCCAAACATATAAACGAGGAGTGACAATATTGATGTGAATTGAAACGGTAATTTGAGCTTTGTCTCTACCGACGTGTCGTTGTTTACTAGCTCCTCTCTAGACTTACAGTGGGAAGACAAAGTGAATAAAATCAGAAGTGTAAGCGCACCCGATATGATACGAACGATCGAGAAACTCAAAGGATCAATCGTTTGATCCATCAAAGCCCAACGACACAACACTGAATTGGCAGCAAACGCCACCAGCGTTATAAATGTGATCATCACCGTTTGCATCGTGTTGTCCTAATCAAGTTATCTCTGGTCTTAGTCAACGTCCGGTTTTACCCAAACTTGGCTAAAGTCGAACCAACCCAGTGCATTGCACTTGGCGTTCTGCAGCGTACCGCATTGATCTTTGTTAACGCCTAACCAACAGTGGAACATTGGAATCAATTGATTGCTTTGCACCAATTGTTTACCTAACTGTCTTGCTGGGAATTGCTCGAATTCGCCCGAGCGCCAACGATCGATCATGTGACACCATTGATCGAAGTCTTCTGCCGGGCTAGATTCATCGAGAAAGCTGTAATCCATCAACCAGCCCGCTAACGCGTCATCTCTATTGTTGGCGATACCCATTGGATTGATCCAAATATCGACATTATCGGCGTGTGGAGGATCGGTTTCGTAACCATAAAGTTCAACGTCGACGTCATATTGCTTCAACACTGTAACAATAGCCTTCGCAAGTGTTGGAAACATTGGGTGTTGGCATTGGTAAGCCAATCTAATGGTTGGTTTCGCATTCGCTGGTGGGCAAACCGGCGTGTTCAACTTGATGTCATACCAACCGGGCTTTATCCCATAAGCGTGTAACACTCCCAAATCGATAACAGTTTCTTTCGGAATGTGTACAAACAGATCGGCCGCATTCAAAGTATTAGATAAAAATTGCGCCCATGCAGGATCTTGTGCGATGCCCTTTTTCCGATTCAACAGTAGATAGGTACAGCCGGGATCAAGTTCGACTTCGTCGCTATCGCCGCGATCCGCCATTACAGGCTTAGAAAGACTTGGGTAAACCATTGAAGAGTAAGCCTCATCAACAACCCAAACCTCAACACGATCAATCAATGGCCTAAAACCAAAATATCCGTTAAAAGCCGTTAGCACGAGTTGCTTCTCATCGTTCTTTTCAATGCGATAAGGGCCAGTACCAATCGGTCGAATATCGTAGTCTTCACCACGTAAAATCATCGGTAAGGTGACTTTGGCAACAGATTCAGTCAGAGCGAGTGGGAAGTGTTTATCTGGTCGCGTTAAAAAGACATCAACCACACAGTTTGCCGGAGAAGAGACGTCTTTTATATGTGAGAACATATTGAGAGGTTCGAGTGCTAGCAGCGTATCCACAACATGATTAGTTAACAAAGGCTCTCCGTTATGAAAACGGACTCCGGGTCTCAAGAAGAATCGCCATTGATAATCGCTGATTTTTTGCCATGAATGAGCAAGATCGGGCTGTAATTGATCGTTCTCATCCAAACGTGTTAACCCACTGAATACCTGACAGGTAATATGCTGCTCAGATCGTCGCATCGACTTTGTCGGGTTAAGCATAGAAAGCGGTCGGTAATAAGGCAAACGAATAACCTGCTCACCTTCCTGGTATTGCACACCCAAGTAATTTTGAATAACTTGAGTCAGCTTGGCTGCATTGTGATCAAGCACTGACAGCGCTTGTCCAATTTTACCTTCTTGTAAGTAGCGTCTTGCTAAGTTTTCACTGACATCGCAACGATTCTGCTTAAAAATAAGTTGAGATAACTTGCCTCGCCCAGCCGCAGGTAACCACTCAACCCATCCTTCTTCTTCAAGCTTATTGAGTACCATCCGGGCATTACGACGGGTACAACAAAGTACATCCGTGATGTCGTCGAGCTGAACATCAGAATCTTTACCATCGAAGTATTCAAACAGGGTTTCAAATTGAACGCGAAGTCTTGGGCTGCTCATAAAGAGGAAAACTTATTCAAAGGATATTGAATTCAGTTTCCCTATTTTAAGACTTAAAATCAATCTTACTGATGTGATTTTCTTGCGATTTATTAGGTATGGTGTCCTAATGTTTGATTCAAATAGAAGGTCTAAGTACTTTTGCAGTATACGATTACATCACATCGCAGCCGATTTCATTGGCAATATCTCGGAGCTGCTGTTCGTTGTCTAATTTAATCGACCACTTGCATTCAGAACCATTGGCTGAAATGACATTTGCCCCTTTTCCTATCAGTTGGATTGCATCAACTTGAGCTTGTAGCGTTACTCTGTGCTCACCATCCAAACGAACGACAAGCTCATGTGCGGTTGCGATGATTTTCCCACTTTTAAACGTTATGACCATGGATTTCTCGGACTATTTTTAAATACAGCTTACTTCTTATAAATACAAACACAGCTAACTAATGCTTAGCCTATTATCGCTTATGTTTCTTCACGGCAATAGTTAAACGACTTGTACAGACTAAGCGTTGACGCTCATCAGTGATGTTTATCTGCCATACTTGGGTAGACACACCCAAGTGAATAGGCTCAGCAGTACCGACAACATGACCTTCGCGCATGGATCTAACGTGGTTTGCGTTGATATCTAGCCCAACGCAATAGTAGCCTTCTGGAACGCAAAAATTAGCAGCCAATGAGCCAAGCGTTTCTGCTAATACAACCGATGCGCCGCCATGGAGCATACCTAAAGGTTGGTGGGTAAAATGACAAACCGGCATGGTTGCCACCAAAGAGTTGTCGTTGACCTCGGTGTATACAATATTGAGGTGTTCAATTAAGGTATTTTTTGAGGTCGCGTTGAAGATCTCTAGGTCAACGGGCTTTTTCCAAATACTCATGTAGGTTCCTTAATTATTGGCTTTGTTATCGCGTGTGCAGTTTTATCATCGTTAATAGGTTGATAAAACCAATAACGTTAGCATTACTGCTGGGATTATTACCGAAATAGTTATCTTACTGCTACTAGCTATTACACAAGTTGATGTTAACATGCATAAAAACCGAATACACAGAGGATATTGTATGACGTCATGGATGAAGTTTGCCTCGCTTCTTACACTCGCTGGGCTAAGTGCATGCAGCGCTTCCCCAACAGGCAGAAACCAATTACTGCTTTTTTCAGATAAAGATATGTCTCAGCTTGGAGCACAGTCTTTTGAACAAATGAAGAAAGAACAACCCATCAGCAAAGATGCAAAAACGAACGCTTATGTACAGTGCGTTGCAAACAGCATCACGCAATACATTCCTAAACAAGGTTTTAGTGAATGGGAAGTTGTTGTCTTTGACAGTGACCAAGTAAACGCATTCGCCCTACCAGGCGGAAAAATTGGCGTATATACCGGGTTGCTTAAGGTAGCGGTTAATCAAGACCAACTCGCAACAGTTATCGGACACGAAGTGGCGCACGTTTTAGCAGACCACAGTAACGAGCGCCTATCTCAGTCTCAAATCGCTAACACTGGCTTATCGGTTACTAGCATCGCATTAGGCGCATCAGAATACAGCCAATATCAAGGTATGACGATGGCTGCTTTAGGTTTAGGCGTTCAGTACGGCGTTATTCTACCGTATGGACGAACTCAAGAGTCTGAAGCCGATGTTGTTGGCCTAGAGTATATGGCTAGAGCTGGATTTGATCCTAACCAAAGTGTCGACCTATGGCAAAACATGGCGAAGGCATCGGGTGGTAATCAGCCCCCAGAACTGCTTTCTACACACCCTTCGCACAGTACGCGTATCAAAGATCTGCAAGCGACGATCAAAACGCTTCCCCAATCGGGTTCTCCAAGACCAAGTTGCAAAGCGTAATTTTACACTTGTCTAGACGCTAAACTTCGAATACAAAAATGCCCTATCCATATTGGCTAGGGCATTTTTTTGTTTTGGTTCTTGTTAAGTACCAAGAATTTGCAATGGTAGGCTTAATAGCTGATCACCAGTAGATGCAAAATACCAGATAACACCAATCAAACTACTCACTAAACCCACATACCAAACAAACGACACGACTTGACCGTATTTGTCTAATGGCAACAAGTGACTGTGGTGACGCCCTTTCCATTCGAACAGTATTTCCACACTACCCATAATCAATAAGAAACCAAACAAAGTCAGATTCAACTGATAACTCAGTACCACACCAGCAACAGCTGCTGCGATACACAATACAATACCAAGCACGCTGTTCATTGAGAAACTGATACTTTTCAGTACATGTCCGCCATCGAGAGGCAGAATTGGCAATAGATTAAACAAGTTCAATAGCGCGTTAAATACCGCAAGCCCAGCAAAGAACATCTCGCCAGTGATCCAGTACAACACCATAAACACCAAAGACAATATCAATCCGAACAATGGCCCCATGATTGAGATAACTACATCCTGCCAGCGCGTATTGATCTTCTCATCGGATAACGCTAAACCACCAAGGAATGGTATCAAATAGATGCCTTTGGTCTTCATACCAAAGTATTTCATCGCTCTAATATGGCCGTATTCATGGAACATAAGGCAAGCGATTAGAGCTAAAGCAAATTGAATTGAAAACAGCCATGAATACGCAGCCAAGCTCGCTGAGGCAAGTACGACTTTGATTAGCTTGGCACTTTTTAATGCTTTCATACCAAGCGACACTAATCCAATTAAGCTAAAACGCTTCTCAGGTTTAGGTGCTACAACGGGAGTTTGTTGCTCGATGTCTTTAGTGTCGCGGTTACCTTCGGCAATCGTTTGACCATTGACGGAGGCTTTGTAGTACATCTCAAATGGCTGCCATTGAACTGACGCTTTGACGTGACACTGCAACGTATCTTCGCCAGATTGCAACATGAATGAGTGAGTTCGAGCATTATCTTGCTCAGAGGTCGCATCCAGTTGAGACACAAGTGTATTATCCCAGAACAGCTGTTGCCAACCAGCCATTGAACCTTCTAAACGAAGCGGTTTTCCAAGAAACTCTATCGCGAGTAATTCCAAACTTAAATTCCAATTTAATGCCATCGTAAATGAAACCGTATTATGCCGATTTAGCGATTAACGGTAAACACAAACGAAGTTGTTACATATTTAAGCAATTGAACACTATTTATTCCGATAATGCGCATAAACATTCTGGTCACACCTCCAACCACGAATAAACCATTGATTGTATGCATATTATAAATGTTAAAGTCCCGCCCCTTAAAATTATAACTTCACAAAATGATAACTCATTCTTTGACTTTACATGAAACATGAATTTAACATGTCATTTACATTGGAGCATCACAAATAAGAATGCTCAGTGTGTTTTCAACAATAAGAATGAGATTTGATGCCCTAGGAGGGTCAAGGATGAAAACAATACAACGCTCTCTCGTTTCGCTTTCTGTACTATTTGCATGTAATTCACTTGCGGCTGGTTTCCAAGTCGCTGAGCACTCTGCCTCAGGTCTTGGACGCGCGTTTTCAGGTGAAGGTGCAGTTGCCGACAACGCGAGTGTACTTGCGAGAAACCCCGCTGCAATGACCCTATTTGATACAGCCCAATTTTCAGGCGCGGTTTCTGTCGTTGATCCAGAAGTAGACATTACTCAAAACAATGTTCCAGGTTCTGGCGGGCAAAGTCAGACATCTAAAGACGTCGCTCCCCTTCAGATTGTACCTGGTGCTTACTACATTAGTCCAATCAATGAACAATGGGCTTGGGGCATTGGTATGTTTTCCAACTACGGTGTTGCTACCGATTACCCAGATGATATCTACGCAGGTGATCTAGCTGGTGATACATCACTAATGTCTGTCAATTTAAACCCAAACGTAGCGTATAGAATTGACGACCAATTCAGCATTGGTGCTGGTGTAAACCTTGTTTACGCAGAAGCAGAGCTCAACCGACACCATGGTGCTATTGGTGAATTTGCTAACGAGTCCTACTCTAAAAAGCTAATCAGTATGACTGGCGAAACATTCGCATTTGGTTGGAATGTGGGTGGCTTATATGAATTGAATGAAAACAATCGATTTTCTATCGCTTATCGTTCGGAAGTTGACCTTGATTTTGACGATGGTGATTTCAAAGATTACACCGGTGGAATCGTACAAGGTAGCGCAACTGCAACGACTGGCCGCTTAAAAATTACCTTACCTTCAATTATTGAAATATCGGCTTTCCACCAACTGACCGAACAGTGGGCTATCCACTACGGTTGGCAACAAACGGGTTGGAGCAGTTTTAAAGAACTTAAAGCCACCAGTCCAGATTGTAAAGATGGTGTGTGTTTTAAAAAGACAGAACACTACGAGGATAACAACCGCTACTCGTTGGGTGCGACTTATCAGTTGAATCAAGAGTGGACACTAAGGGCGGGTCTTGCCTATGACGAGCAAGCTGGTCAAGCAACGTTAAGTATCCCAGATAGCGATCGTTACTGGTACAGCACTGGCTTGACTTACCAATACAGCCCAGATCTTTCTATTGATGCTGGTTTTGCACTTGTACAAAGTAAAGATGGTGATTTCACGGAAACTAACGAACTGGGTCAAAAGCTTGAGTTTTCAGGTGATGCAGTAGCTTACCTATCTGCAATTCAATTGAACTACACCTTTAACTAAACGGAATTCAAACATGAAAAAGTTATTTAGTGTTTCGCTGCTTGCTTCGGCGATATTTCTTGCAGGTTGTGGTGATGACTCTTCGAGTTCAGGTGCCTCAACTGCCGTTAAATATGAGCAGTACATTCAAGATTCACTGGCTCGCACAACGAGTATTAAGTTTCATCTAAGTGGTGCGAACAAAGCGGTTCCACTGCCAAGCTTTGCTCTGATGGACACGACGGATGGCACTCTCGGGTTACCAACGGGTGGCAAAGATTCGTTAACGAATCCAATCGCGGCAATGAACACCATGGATGGCTGGTCTACTTCGATGCCAATCGTTATGAATTTCGAAGGTACCGGTCTTGCCGACGGTGTCGCGACTGGCGGCGTTTACATTCTAAAACTTAGCAGTTCATTAACATCCACAACAGCGCCAAAGGTTACAGGCGTGTTGACTCTAGGTGCGCACTTTAATGTGTTATCTAGCGCTGCAACGGATGCCTTTACTATTGTATTTAAAGATTCACTCGATGCTTCAAGCGAATACGTGTTGGCACTGTCGAATGAACTGACCGATGTTAATGGCGACCCGGTAGGTATGTCGTCAAGCTACGCAGCTTTGAAGTCAAGTTCAGTAATATATACTGACGGAAGCTTAGCTCAAGCACAGAAAGTGACTCAAGGCGTCGAGAAGATCTTCGCCGGAGCGAACGCTCAAGGTGCAATTACTCTTGATACTGAGAACATCATTTACTCGACGTGGTTTACCACCGAGTCGGTTGGCGGTTCGCTTTTCGCGACAAAAGCAGCAACAGCGACTGGGTTGGCTTCTGCGAACCTAAATGGTGTATGGAAAGGCAGTGCAAACCCTAATTCGGTTGACCTAAAAGCCGCTTACACTATGTCCTTTAATCCTGCAGTCACATTCAAAACAGCATTAGCCAATGACACTGATTTTGATAAATACATTGGTGGCGGCGACTCGACTAAGATTGCTAAAGCCAAATTTGCTATTGGGGCGATGTACGATGCATCAAGTGCAGATGTCAATGTAAGTCAAGGGTCGGTTAAGTTACCTCACTACTTAGAAACAAGCAGCAGCAAATGGAATACTCAGCCGTTTGAATCCGCTATGCCTAGCCTAGCTAAGGTTTCAAATGCTCTAAGTAATAGTGCAGAAAAGGCGAACATGGCCGCTCAACTTATTGCTGCTGGTATTGATGCAAGTATATTAGCGACGAGTCAAACAGAGCAGCTTAAACTCATTGGTTTAAACCTGACTCTTAAAGATGGTTCAGCACTTGATAGCGAGCGAGTCCTCACCAAATACTCACCTGTCCCTCAAGTTAAATCATTAGAAGACGTCGAATTCTTACTGTTTACTCCAAATGGTTCTGATCCTACTAATGTTGTGATCTACCAACACGGTATCACCTCAGCGAAAGAAAACGCTTATGCTTTCGCTTACAACCTTGCAAAAGCTGGTGTAGCAGTATTGGCCATTGACTTACCGCTCCACGGTACACGTAGTTTAGATGATACTCGTTCGGCAAATACTGACGTTTTGGCTTATCTAAACTTAGCGAACTTACCCGTCGCTCGCGATAACGTACGTCAAAGTGCACTTGATGTTATGGGCTTACGCGCATCGTTAGCTGTTTCATTAAAAGCTCTCAGACTCGGTACTTCTCCATTGAAGGCATTTAATCTAACTACTGGCTCACAAGTGAAGTTCTTAGGCCACTCGCTAGGTGGTATTGTTGGAACAACAGCAGTTGCAGCCTCTAACCGTACTCTCGGTAGTGTCGCAGCTAATTCGCTTTACTCATTCAGTTCAGCAGCGATAGAAAACTCAGGCGGTCAGATATCTAACCTTCTACTGGGTTCTACAGAGTTTGGCCCTCAAGTTAAGCACAGCGTTGCATTGAGCGCTTCAACTGAATACGCAGGTTTCGCAACCGCGAACTGTGGAAGCCTCTCTAGCAAACAGTGTTACACAACGTTTGAAGCAAACGCGACTGCAGCACAGAAAGCAACCATGACAGCCGCTTTTCAGCAGTTCGCTTACGCTGCACAAACTGTGTTGGATACTGTTGATCCATTTACCAATGCTGCTTATCTAGTTGCTTCTGGCTCACCGGTTCTGCCTATTTATATGGGGCAAGTACAAGGTGATGATACAGTACCAAATTCTGTAGCTAACGCTCCGTTTGCGGGAACGCAACCGTTAGCAACAAAGCTAGGCTTAAAAGAGGTCGATTCAAAAAATCTAACTGTTGACGGTGCGAAGGACTTTGTTAAGTTCAGTGATGTTGCTGCACACAGTACGTTTGTAATACCGCAAGATACCACTACACCAACACCTTTGGACGCAGGTCATCATGTAAGCATGCAGACACAAGCTGTAGACTTCTTGATCGACAACGCGTTAACTTCAGCATCTATTACTGCTTCTTTCTTGGAATAAAAATAGTTGCAACTAAACAAATGCCAGCCTAACCGCTGGCATTTTTGTTTCTACCACCAACCAAACATCCCTAGTTAACCGTTTGCATAAAACGTTAAAACACAAATGGTTGATCTCGGCTAAAATTAATCAAGACAGAATACCGTACGACCTCTTTCTTTATTGTAAATAAAGTGGATAATAGCCCCGTAATTAATACCTAATAAATGTGAGTCCATTATGTCTTCTGAAGCTACTATGCTAGAACGCTGCCAATCTAAATGTGAACTATGTGGTTCTGATTCTTCTCTTACTGCGTACGCAGTGCCGCCACACAGCCACGTAACAGTGGATCACGGCATCATGGTATGTGACAAATGCCTTGGTGAGATTGACGAGCCTAAAGATATCAACCACTGGCGCTGCCTAAGCGACAGCATGTGGAGTCAAGAGGCACCAGTTCAAGTAACGGCATGGCGTCAACTTACTCGTCTGAACACTGAAAGCTGGGCTCAAGACGCACTAGACATGATGTACCTTGAAGAAGAAACATCAGTTTGGGCACAAATCGGCATGTCTGCTGATGATAAGCCTCTTGATGTGAACGGCGTTGAACTTAAAAAAGGTGACGACGTAACAGTAATCAAAGATCTGCCAATCAAAGGTACTAACCAAGTGATTAAGCAAGGTACTGTTATCCGTGGCATCAGCGTTGGTGACGATCCTAAGCTTGTTTCTGGTAAAACAAACGGCGGTCAATCAATGTACGTAATCGCTGAGTTCTGCCGTAAGAAGTAATGACTTTTTACTCGTAGAATTAAAAAAGGCGCTCTATTGAGCGCCTTTCTTGTATCTACTATCTAACCATTCTTAGTTTAGTTATTTCTCAACCAAACGTCTTGGTTTTTAGGTGCTTTCTTCTTTTTCTTCTTGCCTGTACCAGCCGGTGGAGCAACGGGTTTTAACGCAGCAACAAGTGCAGCGGTTGCTTCTTCATCCACTTCAAAGCCTTCGATTTGCTCACGCTCAAGACGAATTTTGTTCTTCTTCTCGATGATTGTGAAGTGATGGTAGTCTTCGTGATCGATCAAAGATAATGCTAAACCAACCTCACCTGCACGACCGCTTCGGCCAATACGGTGCATGTAGTCTGATGGGCTACGTGGTAAGTCAAAGTTGATAACTACAGGAAGCTTTTCAATATCCAGACCACGTGCCGCGATGTCTGTCGCGATAAGAACGTCAATCTCGCCAGATTTGAAATCTTCAAGAATACGAGTACGTGAACCCTGCCCTTTATCGCCGTGGAATACTTCTGCGATGATACCGCGCTTGTAAAGCTTGTCTGCAAGGTGCTCACAGCTGTTTTTCGCGTTTACGAAGATAAGAGCTTGGCGCCATTCGTGCTGTTGAATCAGGTGCGCTAACAATGCTGTCTTACGACCTTTTTCTACTTCGAATACACGCTGAACCAATGTGCTCGCATTAGCACTTTGAAGTTGAACTTCAATTGGATCATTCAGTAGTTCGTGAGTCAGCGTTTTAACTTGCTCGGGGAAAGTCGCAGAGAACAACAAGGTTTGTTTTTTGCTTGGCAGAAGTTTCAAGATCGCGTCTAGTTCTTCTGTAAAACCAAGGCTTAACATTCGGTCAGCTTCATCAAGCACTAACGTTTTTACTTTATCTAGCTTGATAGCATTGCTTGAGATCAGATCCAGTAAACGACCCGGTGTCGCCACCAAGATATCAGTGCCGCCACGTAGCGCTTGCATCTGAGTGTTTACCGATACACCACCAAATACACAAACCGTTTTGATCGCACCATTGAAGTGTACTGCGTAAGACTTAACGCTGTCGGCTACTTGCTTAGCAAGCTCACGTGTAGGCACCAAGATAAGGCCAGACACAAAGTTACCTTTGCCTGCTCTGCGGTCTAAAGGTGCATCTTCATGGATTTGTTGTAACAGCGGCAGTGCAAATGCTGCAGTTTTACCTGAACCCGTATTTGCACCTGCAATTAGGTCGCTTCCTGCTAACACACTTGGAATAACTTGCGCTTGGATAGGCGTTGGCTGTTGGTATTCAAGCTCTGTTAAACGAGCCATCAAAGGAGAGATTAGGCCAAGATCAGAGAAGTTGGTTGGTGTTGTGGTGTTAGTCATTAATTGCAGGAACTCAAAGCTAAAATAATAGCGCGCTATATTAACGTATTTCAGCAGTATTACGTAACTAAATCGCCCCTTTCTCCCGTGTTTCAGCGATTAAGCCCCTCTAAAACACATCCAGATATCAAGTTATCGCAAATTTAGTTAAGCCACCCTGCTACCGTTTGCTCTGGCGTGTACGAGTTGAGCTCGGTTAACCAAACGGCTACTGCATCTGGCTTAGCGACTAGTGGCTCGAAATCGATATTGAATTGCCAATCAGACTCACCACGTTGATAGCCGTCGTAAACCACGACAAAATCGTGCTCAAGTTTCTTACCTCTGTTCTCGCCTCCTTTAACGCTGGTGACTTCGTTCATCGCTAACAAAGCAATATGAGCGACATAATCCCCTTTGCCTTCGTAACTCACGCTGAACGTATCGCCTTTATGGTTCACTGTTAATTTGGGATGAGTTTGTTGTTGGAGCGAAGGCAACGTTCTGTCTTGCCAATTAAAGTAACCACGCCACTCTTTTCCATCGACAACAAAGCCCGGTGTATAAACGCCACTTGTTACGCCATAAGCTTTGTATAAACGCTGCTTCTGACTGAATGCCTTGCTGGCGAACTTGTCTCCCCAGCCTAAGTAGTCCCAGTAGTCTACGTGATAAGCAAGCGGTATGACCTCGGTCCAAAGTTTTGGATGCTCTGCAAAAGTACTAAGGTACGTGTCAGCAGGCGGACAACTAGAACAACCTTCAGAGGTAAACAGCTCAATAACCTGAGCAGGCTGGCCTTCGTTACTCCACGTTTGTGCATACGACACAGAAGAATGGGCGCCGATTGGCAAGGCAAGTAAACAGAGTTTAATCAATGATGAATTGCGTGTGGCGTGTGACATACCATGATCCTTGTACAAAGCGAATTGATTGGCGCTCAAATACAGACCGTTATGCCTAAGTATTTCTTTCAGGTGATGAGTTTCTTTCAGGTGCTGGGTTTCTTTCAGGTGCTGGGTTTATTTCAGATGCTTAGTTTATTTCAGATAGACAGCTTGTTTTAGATACACAGTTTCTTTCAGATACAAAAACGCCAGCTTTAGCAGCTGGCGTTTTTTAAATTCTATATTTTTACATGTTAACGCAGAGATTAACGGTTGATACCGATATCGCGTTGCATGTGACCAGATAGGTCGCTTGAGTAGTAACTACGTGGAGAGTTGTCTACAAAAAGAATATCGAAAATGTGTGCAATCAATCCTTTGAAGTTAACCGAGTAGGTCTTCTTATCCATAGAGTTAGGAACAGCGATAGTATTCATTTGCATTGCTTGAGCCATGATTGCCTCTCTATAAATTTGTTTAAGTGGTTCGTTCTGATGACAAGAATAATAGGTGATTTTTTACACGTTAAAAAATGACTAAATTTGGACTTTCAGATTAGTTTTTCTAATAAAACAAACCATTAACAAGGTGTGAAAATACATATTCACAAATGGTGACTATAAATTCACAATGGCGTTAAAAACATGCATTTAGTACAAATACCCTTCAAATTACAGTGGCCAATGTCACAGGAATTTTACATGAATAAATTTTCCACTTCATCGACCACGTACCGATTATAAACTTTTCGATAAGTTATATTTGTTTCTAATTCACTTGTTCAATGTCTGGCTTCTTCGCATAAATCGACGCTATAACCGCAATCGTCATGGTAGAAATCAGCACCGCCAACGACCAATACGTCGGGATGGCCCATTCGCTATCAACCAGTAGCATTTTTACACCAATGAAGACCATGATGAATGCCAGTGCAGGCTTCAAATAAATGAACTTATCCATCATGCCTTGCAGTACAAAGTACAAAGAACGGAGACCAAGTAACGCAAATACGTTTGCAGCAAGTACTAAGAAAGGTTCTTGTGTTACCGCAAAGATCGCAGGAATAGAATCCAATGCAAACATCACATCCATAACTGCAATCGCACCGATCACCAACATCATTGGAGTGAATGCCCATTTAGCACCCTGTTTAACCATTAATGCAGGGCCATGGAAATCTTCGGTTACCGGCATCACTTTACGAAGTAGCTTTTCAGGCAGTGTATTCACACTCTCCTCTTCGCCCTTGTCTAATGCCAGCTTAATACCTGTACCAATCAAGAACGCAGCGAACACGTAAAGTACCCAGTGGTATTCCGCCAATAGCTGTGCGCCTAGTGCGATCATAATTGCACGAAGTACCAATGCACCAATTACGCCCCAAAGAAGCGCACGTGGTCTTAGATGCTCAGGAACTTGGTATTGAGCAAAGATCATCGCGAAAACAAATAGGTTGTCTACACTGAGTGATTTTTCTAGCAAGTAACCCGTAATGAATGACACGGTTGCTTTTTGCGCTGTGTAGTCACTATTTGGTGCATAAATGTCCCAGAATAAGTAAATAGAACCAGCAAACAAAAATGCAAGTACAAACCAAAAAACGCTCCAGATTGCCGCTTTTTTAATTGTGACGTTCCCACCACGAGTCTGATAGATATCAATAGAGACGAGAATCACTGTTAGCAGGAAAAAACCCGCATAAGTCGTCATGGTTGGCGATGAAAAAAAGGATTCACTATTTGTAGATAATAGAGATTGAGTTGAGTTCATTATTCCTCCGGGCGGAAGAACTTAACAAAGACCTTCCGCAAACAAAACATATCAAGTTCCACGACGGATCTTGATTGTGATTGCGTTGGTCTCGTTGAAGTGAAATATGGGATTTCACCTTTACATACCGGATAGGCTCTTAGCCTAACGAGATGACGACATGTAAACTTGCGCTAACTACTCCCCAAACGCGTGGATAATATTCCCCTATTTGTGTTTCGTCTATTAAAATTTGCACTAGAAATACAAAAAAGGAGCAAATGCTCCTTTCTTATTGATGCCACCCTGTCAAATAGACACTCGAATTGATTCTAAGAATAAATCCGCTAACCAAATTCACGATGGCACTGCGTAGTTACACTGCAAAACGATCAAGTAATAATTCTGCGCAAATTACTATCTTGCGTAAATTACAATCCTGCAGTCGGTATCAAATACACTAACGCGGACCAAACCGATACCCAACCAACCACCGCTACTGCATCTAACCAATCTTTCTTATCCATGCTTATCTCCACAAGAAGTGTGACCTGCAGGAATAAAGCATAAACAATGCCAAATTTATAAACAGCTATAACTAATATTATTAAGTGCAAGCATTGACGCTGGCTATCTAAAACACTCCATGCAATTCAGCGGTTCATTGTGTTTAAGAGATTCTGGGTATTCTTGCAAGAACTCAATAAAACAGTCTGCCATAGAATCGGTCGTCACCACGCCATCACCTATCATATCTAAGACGGCGTTATAGCCCTCTTTTCCTTTCATGGTGTAGGCTGACGACGCGCCTCGGTAAATTCGGTCGCGAGACACAGGCTGCCAACCGGATGTTTCAGAGTGTATTTCTAGATGATGAATCCTATGTCCTAAGGGTGCTTCTTTGTGATAACAAAATCTCAAGTTATGAGTATAAGGAAAGCTACCTGAACCCGTGCCCACAACACCATTATCGAGCGCGTTGTTAATTGCCCCTTCGAGCATGCCTGCGATCGTTTCACCTTTTACTTCATACACACCAATGGGTACGGCAAACGGTAGTAGTTTTCCGGCAATATCGGCAACAGAGACATCGCCGCTATTCAGTGAATTTCTAACACCACCTGCGTTGTGAATGGCAAATTCAACCTGATGCCCTTTTTTGTTCATTAGGTAGTGAAATGATTGAGCAACCAAGGGCGCGAGTTGGCTCGGGCCTTTCTCGTCCGGGATGCGTATGTGGCGCAGTTTTGTATCGGCATGAGCAATAACTTGTTGCTGAAGCTTTCGTACTCGCGGCTGGTATTTATCCGTCAGAATGCTCTGCAGCTCAGGATCTTTCTTACACACTGCAATATTGGGGTGGTTGTTCAAAAACTCACACGCCATATCATGAGCGTCGTCTTGCCCTACTTCACTTAGCTTTGCATCTATAAACAGTCGACGGCCTAACAGCAGTTCGTTTTTACCGTTAAAGTGAGTCACTTTGCCTTCAGCATCGAACTCGATTTCGCAGTGTCCTAGGCTCATGGCGTGGAAACCCGCTTGCACAACATAGGTGTCATCGACTTTCACTCCGTAATCATCATCTTTAACTAAGCCAATATCAGAGAAATCACCTTGTAAGCGATGACTATGACCACCAACAATGACGCCAATACCTGTTACGTTGGCTGCTAATTCTAAATCAGCTTCGTAACCAAGATGGCTAAGTAAGACAATCTTGTTGATACCAGCTTTATGAATCTGCTCAATGGTCGCTTTTGCTGTTTCTAAAGCATTTTCAAATGGTGTATCGATATCTGGATTGGCAATGCCTGCCATCTTGTCGATGCTTAAGCCGAATATTGCAACCTTCTCGCTATCAAACTCTTTCGTTATAAAACAAGCACTTCGCGTTTCAGTCAGATAAGGCTTAACAATTTCGTTGTCCGCTAAGGTATGAGTTTTATTGATATCCTCATTCGATAGATTCCAGTTACCGGCCAACAGTGGGAATTTGATTCTTTTAGCGAAAATCGCAACGGGCTCATTACCCATGTCTAGCTCGTGATTGCCGAGCGTCATGGCATCTATATTAAGGGCGTTCAACAAATCGGCGTTGGCTTTTCCCTTGAATAAAGAAAAGTACAAAGTGCCCTGGAAGCAGTCACCAGCATGCAGGAACAGGGTTCCAACCTTCTGACGCTGGGCATCTTGTTCTATTTGTTTGAAGCGTGTTGAAATTCGAGCAAAGCCACCAGTACTGACATAAGGTTCAATGATGTGGTTGTTCATTTTAAGTGATAGCTGTAACGAGGTTGGTTCAAAGTATGAGTGGGTGTCGTTGATGTGTGCCAACACTATTTTTGTCGACTTATTCTTTTTAGTCATATTTTCTTCTCTCTTTGTCCCTTCATACTAGGTCGAGAATCATGACAGAATCGTGAATTTTATGAAACTGCACTGCAAAAAAATACTCGAGATAGATCGAAAATCTCATTTTGCACCGTATAAATAAACAACGGGTTTTGTGACAGGTGAGCATACCAGATTTGTGTTTTTCGATTATGATTAAAGATATCTGTTAGCTTTCAAACAATTAGCAGAGCCTTCCGTTAGGAGTAAGCCTATGCAACTAGAAAGAATCGAGATTTCTGGCTTTCGAGGTATTAAGCGCATGTCTCTTGCGTTTGATGAGCTAACCACGCTTATTGGTGAAAATACTTGGGGTAAGTCTTCATTATTGGATGCCCTTTCCGTCGTTCTCCCTTCAGACGGAGTTCCATATCACTTCGAAATGACCGATTTCCATGTCGATTACTCAGTTTCACATCCGCAGTCTCAACACCTTCAAATTGTTCTCGCGTTAAAAGCCAACGATAAAAGTGAGCTAAATGCAGGACGTTATCGCAAACTCAAGCCGGTGTGGGTTCAAGACGAGTTTGGTGTTTTTCGTATCTATTATCGAATCAGTGCCACGTTAGAACAGTATGAAACGACAACACACTATGCATTTTTGGGGTTGGACGGAAACCCTCTCAAGCTTCATCACTCAGAAAAGCTCGCTCAAGAATTAATGACGTTACACCCTGTAATTCGTTTAAGAGATGCAAGACACTTCGATCGCCCTTTCAACGGCAACTCACTTAACCACAATGCTCATCTACCGGGTAATGTTCACACTAACACCGTTCATGCTAGTAACGGGCACGCTAATAATGTGAGTGGAAATGGTAACGGCCAGAGTCAAACAACCAATGGTAATGGCAGCAATGGAAACGGAAATGGGCGTCAGGCAAGGATAGAAAAACGCATCGACAACACCTGCCGTCGCCTTATGGCGATACCCGGACATGTTAATAAAGGTGAAATGCGCAGTAGTCTTGAGTCGATGCAAAGCTTAATAGAACACTACTTCTCATTTAAGAGTGTCTCACGTAAAAATCCGAGAAAACCGCGTGATGGGTTACTTTACTCAGCTGGTGCGAACGACAAGAGCATTCATCAATTGGTCGAAGAGACCAAAAACAAACAAACTCGCTTATTATTCATGGGGTTACTTAATGCCTATTTGCAAGCAAAAGGGCCAAATGACTTAAGAAGATGTGCTCGCCCTCTTTTGATCCTTGAAGATCCAGAAGGTCGATTGCACCCAACGCACTTGGCAAGGGCTTGGAGCTTGATGCAAAAGCTGCCCATGCAAAAAATCCTGACCACCAACAGTGGCGATCTACTTGCTGCTGTGCCGCTTCAATCGATTCGTCGTTTGGTACGTCAGTCAGATAAAACCATAGCCAACCAGCTCAATGTGAACCACTTCAGCAAAGATGAACTTCGTCGAATTGGTTTTCATATTCGTTTTCACCGGTCCGGCGCTCTGTACGCTCGCTGCTGGTTGTTGGTAGAAGGTGAAACCGAAGTCTGGTTGTTTAACGAGTTAGCCAACCAATGTGGGTATAACCTTGCTGCGGAAGGCGTTCAAATTATTGAGTTCGCGCAGTCTGGTCTTAAAGCGCTCATTAAAGTAGCGCAAGAGTTTGGCATCGATTGGCACGTGGTGACTGACGGAGACGCTGCTGGTAAGAAGTATGCGGCGACTGTGCTATCTAAACTCGGTAATGATCAAGAACGACATCGCCTCACAGAACTGCCTGATAGAGACATAGAGCACTACTTGTACATGAATGGGTTTGAGAACTTTTTCAGAGACATGGTTAAGATTCCTTATGATCACCCTATTCCAGCGAAAAAAGTTGTGGCGAAAGTTCTAAAGAAACACGCAAAACCAGACCTGGCTTTAGCGATCGTGTCTCATTGTGAGAATCAAGGACAAGACTGTATTCCATTGTTGTTGAGATGGACTTTGAAACGCGTGATCACCATGGCAAACGGAAATACCTAGCTTCTTGCTTATCTGATAAGTGCTATTAGTTCTTCTGTTGATAATTTCTTGAATTGATTAAGAAACCAAAAAAGGCACACCAAGTGGTGTGCCTGTATAAATCGATATACAAATTAATTGGGGGTTATCTTGCAAGAGTTCACAGTGACTAAACTAAGGTTAGGTTAACGAATTAAGGCTAGGTTAACGAATTAAGCCTTCGCTTGCTTAGCGTGTGGTTCAACCGCTTCCGAAGATTGAGTCGATTTTTCGTGAAGCCAAAGCCCCGTTGCTTTCATCAAGTATCCAAAGACACCACCAAGCAGTAAAGATGGCACGACAAGTTGCCAATCGCCGCCTGCTGCAAACGTCGCGCAGCAACCAATAAAGGTCCCTGGGATATAACCTAGCCACGCTTGTTTGGCTTGAATACACATAAAGAAAGCGACAATAGCGGTAATCATATAGCCTAAAATCTCTAACCCTGCGAAGGTCGAGCTTTCGATAATCACCATTGCCCAGAATACGCCAGTCATGTTGGTCAATAAGCTACCTGCTAGTCCTTTAACGCCGCCTGTTGGCGAAGCAAAATAACTGGTGCAACCTAAGAAACCGGCCCATGACAGCAAGCCGAAAGAGATAGCTATCCATCCCCATAGACCTGACAAAATACCTGTTGTTAATGAAATCGCGACTAATGTACTCATACTATTTCTAAAGCCTAATTACGAAATTCATCGCACCGGATTTAGCCTCACTTAAAATCAAGTAAGCATATTATGGGAAGAACGCCTTCTTTTAGCCGATCATGATCACATTAATAATGTACGTTAATGTGCATTTATCACCAGATAGAGACCGGAATCGCTTATTCAACACATTAGGTTATAAGGGGCTGTTAACCTTTCGAGCTTTATTTTGCAGCTCTTGTGGGAAATTTATACAAGGCAGAGGCTTTGA
>NZ_AJZM02000165.1 GCF_000272405.2 Vibrio tasmaniensis 1F-187 | reverse complement strand
CCATTGAATTACGCAACAAAGCCGGTTGGCCTGTCACACCTCTAACTAGATTTGCGACAGAACCGTATTTTAGTACTCGTAAGTTTAATAACCTTGAGTTATTACTCTCAAGGGAAAAAATGTCACATATTAAATATATCCGTGTATGACGAGAACATTGAAACTGAGTTGATATTATCCTCAGCTTTTTTCTCTTTCGGAATTAATTTAATTTCTCCTTCATTTACAGTATAACCAAGGCTACTTCCAGTAAATGAATTCTCTAGTTCATCTTTGTCATCTATCCATTTCCATCTTTGTGTTCGCTTTAAACTGCAAGGGCTGACTTTTTTAATGTTACTAGCATCCAAGCACATACCTGGTTGGCTTGTACTCTGATATCGATTAAGTGTATCGAAAATAAATGACTGCTTTAGTTCGGATATATTACAAGTATCAGAATTAACACTGAGGTTTTTATTAACACTTACACATTTATTGTTAAATTTACCCAATTGTAAATTAACCGGCTTTCCGCCAATAAATACAGGATTATCCCAATCAACAGTGAATTTAATATCTTTTTTTACATTTTTAATTTTAAAGTCTTTTTCATTAGGATAATAATATCTTAGGACTTCCCAAGATGGGATTTCTGAATAATAACGATACCCAGTAATTCCAACCGATGAGGATATACTAATGTCTGTTGTCCCTGTGGTCTCAGGTTCAGAATAATAGATTACTTCCATTTTGGGTGTGAAGTTTGCGTACCCTATTGGATTGATTAAGTGTAACCTCCCAAAATAATTTTTTCTGACTGTTACTCCATATGGCGATTCATCTTTTTGTATCGCATGTGGTGAATTATATTGCTCTCTAGACCATTTGAAAGATACATGTTGAGGGCTTTTTGACGATTTCGTTACCGCATAATCAAATGTTTTATATGATAACCACTTGGATTCTGTCCATGACGCGTTGGCATTTAGACTAATTTTGGGTGATGTTTTATCTGCACCAACATCACCTCCAATACCAAATTGAAAAGTTGATACTTCCTTCTTATCATAATTTACATTTAAATTTGTTGCTGGAATGGTTCTTAAAATACTTGTTTTATTATTTGATGCCATCATTTCAAACGTATAGTTTTGTGCTATTGCGGATGACACCCATTCAGATTCAATCCCACCACTTGGCCAAACAATGCCTCTTGAGGCTAAGTACATCGAATATATTTCAGGGTTTAGACTAATCCCTGCGCCAGTGGTTGAATCATCAATGCCAACTCTTACTATTTTAGCATCAGGCGTTGCTGAGCCGATTGTTCCGAACGCAAGGGAGCGTTGCATGTTTATCTTATAAACAAGCGAAATGTTAGCATTTTTACAAAGATGCCGCGATCTATCTCCTAATTGGGTGTTCCAAGTGATATCACATTCAGAATCAGTAATTTGTTTAGTCGCATTATAATATCTAGAAATACTCGGTACCGGTGAGTGTACTACTGGGGTGTTTGATGTTGAACGTTTTTGCCTTTTTGGTGCAGGTTTACTCAAAATTGGGATATTTGTGTCATATCTATCCTTGATCTCTGTAAACATAACGTTATGGTTATGTTCAGTTATTGCAATATAATCAGATTCCAATGAAATACCAAATACCTTTCTAAAGACATGTTTTGCCTTTATTTTTTCTTTATTTCCTTCTATTTCACTAAAATCAACCAGATAACGATAACCATTATTTACAATTAAATCAATTGCATTTTCAATGCCATTTGAATAAATTCCTGATTCTAACCAATACTTTGCATTTATATAAACCAAGTCTGAATTATCAACCATATCACTCATTATATGTATTGATTCACCAACGGGAATGTTTATACCTTCTTGCAGTGTATCGCTAGCTAAAACTGATCTAGATATTAAAACTGATGTTACTAAAATTCCTATTAAATTCAAACGTTTCATAATACTCCTAAATATTTTTTAGTTTTAAAATTAATATGATGGTACTTTGTTGGCACCTTAAATTAATCACTTATAACCTTGATGATTAAGTTTATCATTATACATATAAATTCATAATGGAAAGGTGATTTATGGCTCAATTTATGGGCTTTGTTGCGTAATTCA
>NZ_AJZM02000164.1 GCF_000272405.2 Vibrio tasmaniensis 1F-187 | reverse complement strand
GATTTACTGCCCGTCACGCCTGAGATGTTGCTGACCGATGTGAGTGATATCTTAAACTTTGATAAACGACAAGACCGGCCAAAGGAAAAAGGCTACAACCCGTTAGAGCCTTTGAACCTGCAAGCCCTCTCTCCCGATACCGAAGCGTTAACGCATCGTGGCCATATCGCCACCCGTCATACCAATGACCAAGGGGAGGAGGTGCGCACACGGCTGGTCAATTTGGGACTTTCTCGTCTGCCTGGGGATTATCGCTTGTACGCCTTACCTGAGGCCTTTTCTTCTCTTCGCAACGTTTCTCGTAATATCACTTGCCCTCACCGCGTCACGTTGAGCTTTCGTAATGAGCCAACCGGTAAGCAAAAT
>NZ_AJZM02000163.1 GCF_000272405.2 Vibrio tasmaniensis 1F-187 | reverse complement strand
GCATGCGGCAATCGTTTACGCCTCGTTATTCATTCGTAACTTGCCATCTTTCTTGTTGTGCCTGTGAAGTTGTCTGATACTTCGATACGTTTCATTTCGATGTTCATGGTGGGTTCGATTTTTTTAAGACGTGCTATATCACTAGCGATTCGTTTACAGCCTAAAAACAAGATGCCATCGAGTGGTGTTATGACATCTCCAGCCTTGAGGCAATCAACGAGGGAGGTGGCAGAGAGTGGTGTTTTTGTCCCAGCAACGTAGCGGGTTGCCACAAACTCATTCGTATAGTGGATTTCTCTTGGTAACATTTGTTCGCTTTTGGCGTAAATCATTCCGCTTTGTTTACCATTAATAACTCGATGCTCTTTATACACTCGTGTTTCCTCGCCTATGGTGGCCATAGCTTGTGGTGCGCGTGTGATGAATAAGCGAAAAGGTAGATCTTCACTTGTGATGTAATCGACAAGGTTAAACGCTAATCTTGCTCTCGCGATCTCTCCGAGTGGTTTGTCACGACAGATTTGTAGAACCTGATCCCATTGGCTGGTCAGTCGAGTGCTTTCTTTATCGCTTCTAACTTTAACCTTGAGAATATCGTAGTGAATTATCTGTTCCATGGTTAATTTGGCCTTCCGTTTTGCTTGCTTCGTTAAATTCCAACCTAACATTATTTTTTTATAACAAAT
>NZ_AJZM02000162.1 GCF_000272405.2 Vibrio tasmaniensis 1F-187 | reverse complement strand
GAGATAGAGATAGAGATAGAGATAAAATATAGGTGCTCTAAAACGAGAAAACCCCAGCATTTCTGCTAGGGTTTTGAATAGTGGTGGAAGGATGGGGATTTGAACCCCAGATACGCTATAAACGTATACTCGCTTTCCAGGCGAGCGCCTTAAGCCACTCAGCCATCCTTCCACAAATTGTGTGTTGAGCTTGTCACTCAACGAGGCGCTACTTTATTGATTCTGCTTGCTTTGGTCAAGAGGCATTATCAAAAAAAGTGCCTTTTTCAGTTTGTTCGATTACAAATTAACTCATTAGATCAAAAACAAACCAAATTTCATTCTATCGTTGTACTTACGCTTGTTGCTTTTCTTAAGCTTGTTGATAGTAGCCCGGAACTCTAAACCATTTACGGCACATATCTAAGAAGTAACCGTACAGCACGCCCATACCACATGAGATAACAGCGTTACTGGTGACAGCCGTAACAATCTGGTCGCTTGAAGCACCTACTGCCAATAAAATACCGGTATACACAGGTGACTGGAATAACACGTACGCCACCAAGTCAGACAAGTTTTTCATCAATGAGCTTTGTGAAAGCTTTGCGCCGTTACGCAAGAACCAATCACGAAAGACTCCATAAGGCCAAGCGATAGCTATGTTTACCGGAATAGATAACGTTCGAGAAGCAAGAGACTGCTCAAACGTCATACCAGAAATAAACACTTCAACAATCATTCCAGAAATAAAACAGAAAACGACCATAGCGAATGTATCCGCAGCTGCGTTTCGAATACAGAATGGACCACGAGACTTCATTGACAATAAACCTAAAATATATCACTACTTAATTAGTGATTTAACAACACATAAACAAGGCCAGATTACACCTAGCCAGATAATGTCACTATTAAACCACAAGATAAGCAGTCATACATTCCAAATTAAAAATAAAGTTGTAAATTAACAACCAAAAACCACTTTAAAAGCAGTCACTTCCACCAATAAAACCCACAAAGGTCAAATGACGAGCGATTTGTTATTATATTTCCGTAATTAAACAACAACTATGCCATAGGAAGATTTACCGTAATGGTATTGATGATTTCTTGTTCAGGAGTGAAACCGAGAGAAACCTGCTCTAAAGCTTTATCGACGTGATCTGTGAGCTTTGCATTATTCATAGGTTCAGCATGAACACGCAAGCTCTCTAATGCAGACTTAATCAGCGCTAAGTTATTATCTTCGAGCGCAACGTACAGCGTGACGAGTAGCTCTTCGGTGTTATCTTTGTTTCGTAGATCAGGTTTAGGTAGTGACTCGCTGTTACTTTGCGAATCGTTTTTTTCTACATCTAGGCTATCAAGATCATGAGCTTTAACTTCATGGTATTGGTAAAGCTTGTTTGAATAGCGGAATAACGCATCATCCAACTCACGCTCATCAATCGGCTTGGCAATAATATAATCCACACCCGCACCAAGCATACGTTCGCGAGTCTCTTTAAAGACATCAGCCGTACAACCAAACACCAGTACCGATGATATCTCGCCTATCAAAGCTCGAATTGCAGTGGTTGATTCAACGCCGTCCATCACTGGCATATGGTTATCCATTAATACCAAATCAAAGCGCTCAGCCACCACGGCTTGTATCGCAAGTTCACCATTTTCGACGCTCTTACAAGTGAAGCCTTTACTGCTCATGAAGGTTTCAATAATGACGGTATTGGTTCGGTTATCTTCGACAATCAGTACCTTCAAGCCAGAGTAATCTAACTTTTTATGTGGCAAGCTCTCTATTTCGCCAGGCTGGCAAGGCTTAATCTTCAAGCGAACATCGAAGCTGGTGCCTATCCCTTCTTCACTGGTGACACTAATACTGCCTTCCATCAATTGGGCAATTTTCTTCACAATCGCTAAACCGAGACCAGTACCGCCAAAGCGTCTCGTAGTCGAAGACTCAGCTTGTTCAAACGGTTTAAAAATACGTTTTTGTGCTTCTTTAGATATACCAATCCCCGTGTCACGAACTCGAATACTAAGGTAGGTGTCACCTCGCTCTACGATTTCTTTAAGGTACACCTCGACAAAGCCTCGAGAGGTAAACTTGACTGCGTTGTTTAAGAGGTTAAATAAAATTTGGCGAAGGCGTGCTTTGTCTGAGAAGTACCAACGGCCAGAAGGCACTTCGGAGTACACTTTGAATTGAAGCCCTTTCTCGGAAGACAATGTGTAATAGACACTATTGATACTTCCTATGATTGAATCAAGCGGGAATCGTGTTTCATCCAGATCTAACCGACCCTGCTCTATCTTTGAGAAATCCAAAATTTCATTGAGTAACGTCATCATATGATCACCCGAATCATACAGGCTCTTAAGATGCTTCTCTTGCTCTGTGCTCAAAGGGGTTTTCAGTAAGATCTGAGCCGTTCCTAATACACCATTCATCGGGGTACGAATTTCGTGTGACAAAGTCGCAAGAAAGGCCGTTTTGGCATTAGTTGACGCTTGAGCTTTAACCTTCTCAGCTTCGAGATAGATGGTTTTTTCATTGAAGGTTTTGATTAAGTGACCGATTTCATCATCACTAGAGTAGTCAACATCGATGATCTCGCCCGCTTTAGAACTATCAACTTGGGCGGCAATCGTTGTGATTGGGTTTATCAAATAGCGGTTCAGTAAGTAATAACCGGCCATGACACACAATAACAACAGCGGCACAATACCGCCTTCAACGCTCATTACCTGACGAAACACTTCGTCTGCTACTCGTGATTTTGAGTTGACGACATCCACTTGCCATCCAAACTCTCCAAATTGGTTACTACTAATATAAATCCCATCAACGAGATTGAAGTTATGAGAAACCAACACTTGGTTGAGTTTGTCTCTTAGAGTAATACCAAGGTTGTATTCTTCCGCATGGTTCTTGATAAAGCCGAGCAACTCTTCGAGTGAGAGATCCACCGTCGCGACACCTGCAAAAGTTCCATCGTAATAGTAAGGTGAAGATGCTGTGATCATTTGAACATGTGTATATGGGTCAATATACACATTGCTCCATGCAATGGTTCCCTGCGCTTTGTTTAATACAGATGTATACCAATATTCGTTTTGATAAGGCGTATTTTTGGGGTTGTTATAAGAAAAGATCTGGTCAATATCACCATCGTCGGCTTTGTTGAAAAAATAACTGTTAAGGATTTTATCAGAATCCAATGCATGCGGTTCTGGCCAAATACCTGCGCTGACGATCGTGTCATCGCTCGCCGCCAACATTGACTTAATAAATAACGGTATAACATCAGTATCACTGCGCTGCGCCTGAGCGAAACCAACCAAACTATCAACAAAACCTTGAGAGCTGCCGAGGGGTGCTGTAATCAATTCCGATAACAGTTGTGTACGTAAGTCGAGGTTTTGTTGCAACTTAGCGCGTACAGGAGATTCTACGACGTAATACGTCACACTACCGACAATAGCAATGAACATTGCGAGGTATACACCAAGCGCTACCATACTTTTTTTCTTGAGAGACGAGCGTATTTGCATAATTATCTTGTTATTTTCTTTTCTGTTTAACCTAGTGTTTATCACTAATGACATCAAGCGTTTTTAGATGAAGCTTGATTGGCGCAAGTTCATTGGTACTATAAGCACAAATATGTTCCCTTTTACGGTACCTCACTTTGACTTTACAAGATATTCTTGCGCTTCCAGAGTTGGAAGGAAAGCTAATCACAGAACACAAAACCATGGGCTTTGTCACTGCAATGGCAGCCGCTCCAAATGTGTTAACCCCTCATGAATGGCTGCCATTCCTTTGGGGTGGCGAAGAAGTCGCACCTTTTACCGACGGTGAACAGCTGGAAAGCTACATTGAAGTTATCATCGCGCTTTGGAACAAAACCCGCCCAGAACTGATCGAAGGTACTTGGGTATGGCCTGAAGCTTGTCAATTAGATGATGCAGAAGTTGTAAATACAGCAGCTCGCGATTTTTGTGAAGGCTTACTTCAAGGCTGGCAGATTGCCCGTGATGATTGGGAAACACTGATGCCCGAAGACAGTGAAGACAATGCACTGGTCGGCGGCGTGTTGCTTTCACTAAGCATGCTTTACGATCCAGAAACTTCCATTGCTACGCTTGCAGAGCAAGGCATCGAAGGCCTTGAGCAATTTGAAGAGATCTTTAATGCTGTGCCCGTGATGCTTTGCGGGTTAACGCAACGCGGTATCGCATTAGCCGAAGCTCAATAATTTTCCATTCTCTCTAAAGCGAGAGATATAAGAGAAATAAGCTGCGCTATATCGAACGATAGTAAGAAGGCCTCACAATGAGGCCTTCTTTCGCTTCAGGAGAGACTAAATAGCCGTCTAAAAGCCTTTCCAATCGAAATGATCAATTCGCTCATCGGCAATGTAAAACAACTTAGTGCCGCTGCTGACAACTTGGTCTAACTCCGGATTAAGCTCTATACCACTCCCCGTATCAATCGCGATCAGCGTTGCTTTATACTTCTCTTTGAATACAGAGAAAATAGGCGCGACGGTTACAGGTTCGGCATCTTTAGGGTAATACGTCGAATACTGTGTCATACCTCTAGTTGAGCTTAAAAGCTCTTGATGAAGTGCACTTGAACCGGGATCAACCGCAGCTTTAGCCAGCATTTCGGCACCCACTGCCGGAATACATTCAGAGTTTGGGCAATGTTGATGCAGTAAATCGCTCAACGCCTCATCTTTAAAGTAAACCAGAAGATGAGCCTTAGGGTTTCGGTTCGCACAATAAAGCGCTGCAGACAGCGTGATGTCGTCTTCAGGGTTATCAATAAGAATACAGCTGGCTGACTCAATGCCCGTTTTCTCCATCTCTTTACCATCGGTGTAGCTGTTGACCTTAACGAAATTGATCTCACCGGGTAACGGATTTTCGATATCTGAACGCGTACATAATACGATTGGTCGCTTGCCCGTTTCTTCATGTTGCAGCATACGGATGAGATGAATGGTTCTTTGTTCATTCCACCCCAACATCAAAATGTGGTTTTCCACTCTAACTCTCCTTTTACCTAACAAGCCCGCTCGCCAATATTCAACACCTTCTGTTGCCACCTTACCCAGTAAAGCAGCGAAAAGGCTGAGCCCTCCAGGGATAACAAACAAAATAACAATCCATCGCCCCGCTTCCGTCGTCGGTGACAAATCGCCATAACCAACCGTAGAAGCCGTCACGACTAAATAGTATGCAAATGTAGTAAACGAGTTGGTTAAGTCCGTTTCACCCGCTAAATACAATGTCGACCACGATAAAAACACGTAGCCGAGGAAAGTAAACAGTAGGTTTTTACCATTCAAAACAAAGATATTCGCTTTGACCCAACGTTTGAGTTGTAACCAGATTATCATTAGAGCCTCTAATCCATTTCTCTTAGTTACATGCTAGAAAAAATAAATGATATCAACAAGATGTATCTTAAGAAAAAGGCACATGAGCCCCAAATAATGCCAATAGTCCACATTTAGGTACAAAAAGACTTAGAAATATATACAAACAATTTCTTGGATCAAATCAAGCTTGGCGAGGTTCGCGTACCAATGTATAAACTTTACCTTGCTTAAAAAAGAAATACACACACAGATTTAGTGCTTCGCCAAACGCCTTTTCTCCGCGCTCACACAGTTGAAAATGTGCCTCGCCTTTATCCATATCGATACTCATTAGCTTTGAGTCGCTGAACTCTAAATAAGTCTTAACATAGGGATAGATGGCTTTAAAAATACTTTCCTTAGCAGAGAACACTAAGGTGACAAACCATTGAATGGGAAGGTGAGTCCCGGCTAAGTGCTTTATTTCTTGAGGGCTAACAAACATAGGCATGAGTGACATAACCTGGTTTTCGTTGATGAGCTCTTCAACATCCAAACCAACAAAGCTCACGTCACTTAATGAACTGACCGTCGCTACCGCTAGATCATCGGTATGAGAAATGCTTCCAATCCAACCCTCGGGCCAAACCGGTGATCGGTGTTCACCGATGGGCAGTTCGAGGCAATCACACCCTTCAATGCGTAATGCGTGCAATGCCGCCCTGCGACCGGCAATAAACTCCGCTTTTCGTTTAGTTACTGAACGCTTCATTTCATTTGGTAACGCGACGTCAAGTTCTTGAAAAAGGCAATCTGTATACCTTTGTCGTTCAAAGTGGTACTGCCAAACCTTAATATTTTGCGAACCAAAGGTGAGCAATTGCAAACCTGACAAAAAAGTCATACGAGTTACTTCCCCAGAGGCACAATCAATGGAGTATGACTTACAGGATCATCAATAATAACGCTATCTAAGCCAAATACTTGCTTAACGAGTTTGGCGTCAATTAAAGACTTAGGTTCGCCTTGCGCGACAATTTCTCCACCAGCAAATGCAATCAGGTGATCTGCATAACGACAGGCTTGATTCAAATCATGCAGCACGGCAACGATAGTATGTTTTTTTTCTCTATTGAGGCTACGGAACAACTCCAACAAATCAATCTGGTGTGCGACGTCCAAATAAGTTGTTGGCTCATCAAGTAATACTATCGGTGTCTTTTGCGCTAATACCATGGCGATCCAAACTCGTTGTTTCTGACCTCCAGAGAGTTCATCGACCTGCCTCTCGGCCAAATCGGTGACACCAGTATCTTCCATCGCTTGAAAGACCACCTCTTGATCATCTATGCTCCACTGCTTAAACAGTTTTTGATGCGGGTAGCGACCTCTTGCCACCAAATCAACGACTCGAATCCCTTCAGGAGCTTGTGAGCTTTGCGGCAGTAACCCTAACTCTCTCGCCAACTCTTTAGCTGGCACCTTTTGAATATTCTGACCATCAAGACAAATTTTACCTTGAGAAGGTTTCAACAAGCGGCACAAGCTTCTCAATAAGGTAGACTTTCCGCACCCGTTGGGTCCGACAATGACCGTAAATTTACCTTCAGGAATATTAAGTTCGAGATTTTCACAAATAACGCGATTATCGTATGCAAGTTTAAGGTTATTTCCATTTAGTCGAGAGGTAATGTTGGATTTAACCGGTGTCGATAGGCTCATAAACTTCTGATTCATTTAAGTTAAACAATATCCCCTAAGTAACCTTTAACTATTTGCTTATTTAGCCAATTAGCTGTTTGATTGCTTAACTCAATAGCTCTAGCCATTCAGTTACTTGGGAAAGCGCAGCATCAAGAATAGACTTGATGCTGCTCAAGGTTACGCATGGTTTCTTGGACGAGTAATCTACCTACGGTTTTAGAACATTGCGGGTTCAACCACGCGGTCTTTAATTGCTTCGAGCAACTGCTCCCCCTTTGAGCTCAAAGCAAATTCTGCAAACAGAGCTCTTAGTGTGTCACACAGAAGATCAACCTGAGCTTGACTGTAGTTTTCAGTAAGGTAGCTCATCATTACACGTAGCACCTGCTCATCATTGACGGTTTCTTCTAACACTTCGAACTGAAGTCCTAAACCAGATTCGCTTCGATCTGAATCAACCTGCTGGAAGTTGATTTTGTCACCATTAGACAATTCAAAAGCACCACTAAATTTACTTTTGGCGTGAAGTTGAATAAAGACTTCGAACATGTGCCCATCCACATCGGGATCCCCCCCAACCAAACCTTCTTCAATAAGGTCGATAGGAATATCGCCATATGGCATAGAATCATTAATCGTATGTTTCACTTGGGCTACCAGTTCAGCCACCGTACGGACGCGTTCAAAATTCACTAAATGCGCCACTACGGTGGTGAAGTAACCTATCGTGTCATAATACTCAACGTCTTGTCGGCCCGAAGCCGAGGTTCCTACTATGAGCTTATTGGGTGCACCAACAACATTGAGTGCCGCTGCAATAGATGCATAAACAACATTGAATAGCGATGCGCTTTGCTGCTTGGCAAGTGCATATAACCCATCCCTTACGTTATCTTCAATTTCAACGATAACCCAACCACCTTTAGCCCCTTGAGGATCAGCCTTCTCTGATAAAGGGTGACTCTTAGGGAATATAGGGGTAGACCACGGCACATCTTTTAGATTATCCAACCAATAATCGAGGTGCTTCTGATGTGTTCCAGAACCTCTCTGCATACGAGCATACTCGTGCATTGGAAGAGCTTCATGTCTCCATTCCGGTGATTGACCTTGAACGCGCAGTTTATAAGCTAAATTAAGCTCATCCATCATCAAATTCACTGACCATTCATCTTGAACAATATGGTGGAACAAGAAGGACAAGAACTGCTGCCCCGTATCCTTGCAACGGATGAATCTTACTCGAAGAGGGAACTCCTTCTCTAAATCAAAGGGATGGATTGCCTCTTGTTTAAGAAACTCATCCCTATCTTCGATTTCACATTCATCTGAAGTCCAAAACCATTTGTAATTGCCGATGTCACTGACATCAACCACTTGTTGGCATGGATTACCATTATGTTCATAAAAATGGCTTCTTAGAGTGGCATGACGAACTAGAATATCGCGGCAAGCTTCCCCAAAAGCCACTTCATCCAATTCATCGAAAAAGCGTAAAACAAACGGTAAGTTAAAAATCGTATTGAGTCCAAATTTGGCGTATTTTGGAATCGCCTTCCACAGAGAATTCTGAGCGAGTGACAATGGAGCAAGTGTAGAACCAACATCGGTAAGAGATGCCGAAGACTCAATAAACTCGGTACTTTTCGGCACAGCTTGTTCGGCAAGCGATTGAGCCGTCGGGTTGCCAAAAAGATCATTAATGCTGATTTCAATACTATGGTGAGTCAGCAAGCGACCAATAACTCGAGTTGCAATCAATGAGTGCCCTCCGAAGTCAAAGAAATCGTCCGTTACTGTCATCGTATCCGAAGCTAACGCCTCTTTAAACTCAGCCAAAATGAGTTCGGCAGTAGAATTTATCTCAGAAACGGGACTTGATGCTTCAACTGATGCCGGCATAACCGTGGGATTTATTGGCTTAGCGCGCTTAGCCAGTTCAGTCGCAGTTCGGTAGGTGAATAAGTCTTCAATGCTCACTTCAATCCCATGGTCCTTCAACAAGCGACCAATGACTCGAGTACCAATAAGCGAATGACCACCAAAATCAAAGAAGTCATCGTCTTTGTTCATGCTTTCTATAGAAAGTGCATCTCTAAATTCAGTGAGTATTGCCTTTTCAAAAATTGAAACTGGCTCGGCACTTTCATTCACCAACGGTGCTGCTTTTACATCCTGCTTTGCCAATGCAGGTTTAGTGACTTTTTGGCCATCAATGTAGGCAATAAATTGCTCAAATAGAAACGCACCTAAGTGAGGAGAAACCGTTGCCCCCGTAACTAACTCAAATGACAGGGCACCTTGTCGGTTAATGCCAACCGCAAGAGAGATTTCAAACTTCGGATGAAGCGGTGCGGTCGGTAATTTCACAGCCTCTACATCGTCAAGTGACAAATAGTCAGACGGATCTACAAGCCAAGTCACTAAAGCTGCTGATTGAGAAAACTCTGTTGACTCGATGGTCTTAGACTGAGCAGCGGTTAGCCTCATAGTAAGGTCGCCAACAGCTTGGCCTAAGTCTGAAATTGGCTGCCCTAAACAGAGATGAGTCAAACCAGTCTCAATCATCGCGCCATTAATTTCTCGATTTTTCTGACTGATATCAACCGGCATGAACACATCAAGACTATCGAGATCATTAGACTCGGTGATGTAACGAGCGAACAGCACCGCAGTAGCTGAGAGGATTTCTACTTCGTTCATCGTCCTACCAAGGCGGTTCTCGAAGATCTCTCTTTGAATAGAAGTCGTAAACTTACGTGGTACTGATGCTTGTAAATACGAACAAACATTTTCACTGACACCGGTTTGTACTAAGTCAATATCCTGTGTAGAACGCTTAATCCATGGCAAATAAGATGTCGAAAGAGCTTCAAGCTTTTGAATTGGCGTGAAACCTCCTATCTCTGTGGGCTGCTTTCTCTGCTCTATGGTGCAAAGGCCATGATTATATAAAGCACTCACAACTTCGAATATTTCTTTCCAGCACACTTCACCACTCAAAATTTGGTGAGAAACTACACCTAACACCACATCTTGCTCTGCGCAAATGTAAACCGTAAATTGGATTCCTGACTGAGATTCCAGCGCTATAGGGGTTGATTGATTAGCTTGCAGGTGGGAAATAGCATCTTGAACTGAATCAACAGCTTCAATATTAATCGTCTGAGAAAATTCATTACCGTGAAATTTAACTAAACCTGCATCCTCATCAAATTGATAACAAACATTAAGGGATGGGACGAATTGAGAAATTTTACTCAACGAAGAAACCAAGCGACCAATGTTGACTTCCCCAGCTAGACGGTAAGCAGCTGAGTATTGAGCAGAATCTTCATGCTGCTGATGGTGCATCCAAACTCGTTCTTCAAAATCTGTCACTGCGTTGCCAAATCCACTCTTTTCCTTCGAGTGATGCGAGTTAAATATCATGTTCCTTTCTCCTGTCTGAAAGAATTCAGAACTGTCCTTTTTGAAGCTAAAGCTGCCTTTAAAGTACAAGTATTCTGGGGGAGGCTCTAAGCTCTACGCTTATTAAAATCAGTGGCTTACTTTATTCTCAATAAAACTTAATGTAAAGCATTCTCATTTGTATTAATTAAGATATGTATACCTATGCTTAAAACTGGCGAGATCGGGTCAATAGCCAAATTAAATATATGCCACCAACAATACCCGTCATCCTGCCTATGGGCACGCTTGCTTGAAAAGGTAACCATTGAATTAAAACGTCCGCAGTTAAGACCAACAACGCGCCCATAAGAGCTGAGGAGAATAAGGATAATGCTCGCGACTTTCTCAATCGACCAACTAATTGAGGAGCAGCAAGGGCAATAAAGGCAATAGGTCCAGCAGCTCCTGTCGCGAATGCGGCTAAGACCACAGCAAAGAAAATCATAGAAAGACGGACTCGCTCTACTCGGATACCCAGCTGAGTTGCGATGTCATCCCCCATCTCTATCATGGCAAGCGCACGCTTTAGCATCATCATAAAAGGGAGGAGGAGAAATACCCCTATAAGTACAGGATAAACATGTGTCCATGTCCTAGCATGCAGTGATCCTGCAAGCCATAGATTAGCCAAAATGGCATTGTCCAAATTACCCTTAACTAACATCAGGCTGTTCAGCGCACTCAAAATGGACCCGACCCCAATACCAGTGAGTATTAAGCGATACCCTCCAACCACTCCTGCTTTTACCGCGAGTAAGTAGACGATAACGGCCGGG
>NZ_AJZM02000161.1 GCF_000272405.2 Vibrio tasmaniensis 1F-187 | reverse complement strand
ACTGAATTACGCAACAAAGCCGTTTTTATCCGTGTATGCGAGAACCAAAGCACCACTCAATATAATTGGTCTATTTGTCCAATTTAAAATGGAACGAAAACCAAGGCCTTTGCAGCCAATAAACCGTCCTTCTCGCAATCTCTTCGGACTTAAATGAGCATTTTGAAGAGATTTAACACCTCCAACTGAAAAAGCAATACCATTGTTAGCAATCAAAATTCCTTCTTTCAAAAGCTCTATTACAACTTTACCTTTAATGCCAGCTTCTCTTGCTTGATCAGCAGCATTTTGTAATAACTCTAAGATCTCTCGCCCTTCGTAATCATTACTTGTTGCGATTTCACTTCGGTAGTCACGAATAAGGTTTGATGGTTTGGCTACATAAGAATTCTTAGTTTTAGTCTCTTCAGAGACCAAAATCTCGAACCACTGTTTGCTTGTTGAGGGTACAAATGTGTCATCCATGATTGCTACCAAGATAAAAAATTACAAATCAGCCTGTTTTTAAGATGAGTGATATCAAACCGAGTTTTAGAAACCTACTCTTGCTCAACCACAGATTTGATACTGTCCAACCAACTAACTCCCCCAAGTAACCTATCAGAGGGTGATACCGGTATAACATGAACCTTATTTCGATTAAGGGCACTAATTCGCAATTTCTGGACCAAGACTCGCTTCTGCACTTCCGCATTACCATCTGTATCTAAACAGACCCAGTATAAGGACTTGTCGTTATCTTCAATGAGCTGACGGAACAAACCATTGATATGACTATCATCAATATTAAAGCCGTATCCGATAACTACTATCGCATCACAATTCGAGTAACTATCAAACAAGCTGACATAACGTCTTGACATATCAACAGATGTTAGGGGTTTCAATCCACTTTGAGTGAGTATAAATGGTACATGGAGTTGGTCTTGTGGCACATCATTTTCATCTTGACAAAACACAACCGAGTTTTTGTATGGATTGTAGAAATCACAGACACCACCATTTAACTGATGGACGTTTGGAATTTGATAATCAAGTTGTGCAGCAACTGTCTCGATAAGATTGTTATAGTTAGCTGTTCCTATTGCTGAGATTTGAATTCCAAGCTCTTCACAGCGTTTAAGGTCATGGTAATACCCGCTATCTGGTAAACTGCCTACTCGGTCTAACTGTTCTTTAATGTACTTTCTTGTCGCCCACAAAAAAATAACCATTTTGGAGAACTTAGCCCACTCTGTTTTTGGGGAGTATAAATAACGAAAATGACTATCAATAAGCGATTGATAATCTAGTACTGTGGTGAATATATTTTCTAAAAGTTGTTGGGCTAGAGCGGACAGTAAGTCAGATATAGAGCCATTAGCGATATCGTACTCTCGCTTCGATTCCATCAATAATTCTAAAGCACTTAACCCCGCTTGACTGAACTCCACTTTGAACATTCCAGAAACATCATCAAATATTGGAATATCATCAGGAGCAGCTTCAAACAGTTCTTGATTAAGGCGTTGCACTAACTCTTGGCCATGAGCTCCGACCAATAGTTGCAAAAAAGCTCCTGCATACCTCTGAAGGTCTGCGGTGTTTTCTTTAACACGCAATACACTCAACATCGCAGAGTACATCTCGCAGCCAAACAATCGCACTTGGTCAGAAAGCAGACTATTCATCTGTACCGCTGTCGAAAACAGCTGATCTCCAAATGCATGGTCCATCTCACTATTGAACTTATCAACAACAACTTGTTTATCGATACCCAGATCTTGCAATGCTTTATCGGCTTCCACATCAAAGTCATTCAACCTGCGAATAATTTCTGACTTTCTATATTCAATTGACGATTCAATTAAACTTGTAAACTCATTTTTCCCAAATGCATGAATCCTTTGCGTTGAGTATTTTTCTGGTAGCCAACCTGTAACATACGTATCGTACTGATTCAGGTTTTTTAATTGATCACGCAACGCCTGCTTATGCTCACTCACATCTTGGCGAAACAAATCAATCGCGAATTTCCCACCGATAGGGAGCCCATAACCTACTTCTGCACCAGCCCCAAAGAAAAATCCTAATTTCATACTACAATCACCATAACCTTGAATGAGCATACAGTGTCATAAAACCACTTTCAGCACAGCGTATCCCTTCACATTTTCAATATAGTTAGACGGAATATTAATTTTTATCAGATGTTTACCTTTACTGGGTAACCTAACGCTCTAAGAGCTTTGTTTGTGCGGCCATTCCTTGGAGGAGTATCTTCAGGTCTAGCCCAACCTACAACCTCAGCAATCGAGCTGATACCATAGTGGGCGAATCGATAGTCTTCATGCTTACTTGCCTGATAAATTCGCTCCCACATATTTTCAGGTTTACCTCCGTACAGCACAAAATCTAATAGCTCTATTACCGTTTGTCCTTTACCATTTCGTTGGTTGTATAACCAATCAGTAAACAGCGGAAGCCTTTCCTCTCTCGTCAGTGACTTCTGATTCGGCCTTCCCAAAGACTCTGTGCTCATTTTGATTAAGTGGTCCATCGTCGCATGAGTTGCTCTCAAAATACCTTGTAGATCATCTCGTACAACCGACCCTATTTGGCTTTTAGACAAACTATTGCGAATTCGCGGTGCATTGACTTCGATGTTGTAGTCTTCATCTGATGGTGGCTCTGATAAGTCCTTCCACCATTGAAGCATAACCATTAGAGTTGCTTGTGGATTCTTGCTGTGTATTTGATAGTCGTCTTCGTATGGGTACGTATTATTGTCACGTCGAACTTTATTGTAATAATAAGCATGTAGAAATTGATCAACCTGCCAGTACACAGGGGTATCAGCTGCTATCCAGCTAGGTCTGAAGTCATTAATCTGAGAAGCTATATTATTGATTGTTGAAAGAGTGCTCTCCCACTCTTTTCTAAAGTTGTCTTTTCTCTTGTCTTTCGCTTTACGGTCATCAATGAAACTAACACCACCCCATACCGGTACTTTGCGCTTTTTCGCCCTTTCCCTATCTTCCTTCACTCTCTGTTTGTTTAGCTCGAGAAGAGCTTTTTGCTCTTTTATAATGGCTTCGCTCAAGTCAAAACAAACATCTAACGCTTCTAAATTATCAAAGAACTCTGTCAGTTGTTCGGCCATACCCGAATCAACAAGATCACTCTCGCTAAAAAAGATACCAGCTTCGATATTCGAATTCCATGCTCTATCAGTGAGATTAGCCGAACCGATATAAGCCCCGTACCCTTTCCACCAAATCACTTTGCTGTGCAGAGAGTCTGGGACCAATTTACAGAAAATGTTGTTTTTTGTATTAGCTAAAAGTTTAGATAAAAAGGCTGGAGATACAGGAACGGTATGATCATACCTCATCCAAATATCAAGCCGGAAACGGTTGTCGATACAGTTTTGAAGAAGTTCCGTTCTATCATCACCGTAAGCAATTGCCGCTAAAACACCGTCAACTTCTGTTCCTGCTGAAGGAAGCATTGTTCTAAAAAAATTCTTATTTAAGCCATTCGCAACTAACTTCATACTTTCCAACCAAATATATAAAACATAAAAAAGGGGCTCTAGGCCCCTTTCATAATTACTCTTCGTCTTCTTCTACAAGCGCTTCTTCTACGCTTTTGAACTCTTCTAGTGCTGCTGTGAGTAACTCTACAATCTCACTTGCGATTACTGCTGGTGGTTGAAGGTTTTCAGTATCTTCCAATGAATCGTCTTTTAACCAAGAGATATCTAGATTCGTTTTATCTCTAGCAATGATTTCATCATATCCGTACTCACGCCAACGACCATCAGGCCCAGGACCACTATCCTCTTCTCTAACTTCCGCCCAGTTAGCAACACGCTTTTTAAGATCGTCAGCCTTAAAGAGCTCTACAAATTCTTCAAAATCATTGCGAGCGAGCTTATTAGTCTTTAAGGTTTTATGTACGTTAGTCCGATAGTCATAAACCCACACGCTCTTCGTCCACGCTTCTTTTGAAGCTGGCTTGGCATCAAAGAACAGAACGTTTGCCTTAACACCCTGTGCGTAAAAGATACCCGTAGGTAAACGTAAGATAGTATGCAAGTTAAAACGTGTAAGCAGCTCCTTACGAATTGTTTCACCCGCTCCTCCTTCGAACAACACGTTATCAGGTAGTACAACTGCAGCTTTGCCAGAAACCTTACCGTCGACTCTTAACATATTGCCAATATGCTGGATAAAGTTGAGTTGTTTGTTCGATGTATCAGCCCAAAAGTCTGTGCGTTCATAAGTCAGCTTTTCTTTCTCAAGCTTACCTGTTGTTTCGCTGACAATAGTCACTGAGCTTTTTTTACCAAATGGTGGGTTGGCTAACACCATATCCACTTTGTTCTCACCGACCTCTTTCGCTAATGCATCGGCTGTAGAGATCGGACATTCTGTTGTGCCTATACCGTGAAGGTACAGATTCATCGAGCATAAACGGGCAACTGAATCTGAGATGTCGTTCCCTTTAAATGCATCATTCTTCAAGAATCGAGCTTCTTTCTTAGATAGTGGACGCTCTTTGTTATTGGCAATGTAGTCGTGCGCTACCGTTAAGAAACCACCCGTACCGCATGCGGGATCGGCAATCACCTGCATTGGTTGCGGCTGCATGACATCAACAATTGCTTCGATGATCGGGCGAGGAGTAAAATATTGGCCAGCTCCCTTTTTCTCGCTCTCGGCGCCCTTTTGTAAAAGGCCTTCATAAATCGCGCCTTTTACATCCACGGTAAGCGAAGACCATGATTCTTTGTTAATCAAGTCTATTAGTCGTTCAAGCTTCGCCGGGTCTTGGATTTTGTTCTGAGCCTTACGGAAAATCATACCCAGTGTGCCTTTTTGGCTACCAAGGCTTTCTAGTGTATGACGATATTCCATCTCAAGATCTGAGCCATCAAGTTCAATAAGTTTGGCCCAACGTTCTGCTGCGAGGCTTTCAAGTTCTTGACCACCAACAACACGCTCTGCACTCATTTTAAGGAAGATTAGATAGGTTAACTGTTCGACGTAATCACCGTAGCCTATACCTTCATCACGCAATACATGGGCATAGTTCCAAACGCGGTTTACTATTTCTGTAGTACTTATATTAGTATTCAATTCTTCTATCTCAACTCTTCAATTATGTCTTCAACCCAAGCATTATTAGGTGAAAAAGACTTTAAAAATGCATAAGCGGCAACATTAAAATCATATTTCTGACTATCATTTCGTATTCTGCTCAACAGTTCTGTTTGCTTCTTAGTAATACGCTCATGATTTACTGCGAACCCATATTTTAAATCTTCATTTATATCGGCAACTAAACCCGCAATATCATCATAAATAGTCTCACGTTTCCTTCGAATGTCTTCGTGGTTTAAGTCATACAACCTAATTGACGTTTCAACTTTTTTAGAGTCGTCAGTTCCTGCCTGAACTCTTGCTGAGTTTGCAATAACCTCTCCCTTCACATTAAAGGTTATAAGTTTATTGTCACCGAACTTACAAGGGTCCAGTAATAAAGGAACTTCGTTTATTGGTGTCCCTGGCTTCATTTGACGGTCAGCCTCATCAAGCAAAGGAAAATGGTCTTGCTTTCCACTTTTATCTAATTCTGATTGATGAGCGGAATTACAAAATGTACAGGCGTAGCGATAGTTCTCCCAATTAAAAGCTAGCCACCAATATCCCGAATGTGCAGGACTCTCATTTACAGCCCCCTTAGGACGAAAATGATCGATTGGTTTATAAGACCTAATATCATTTGATTGGCAATACCAACACTTCCCAGAAGAGGCTTTAGCTAATTGCTTATCTAGCATTCTCCAAATACGAGATCGTGCTTTTATTCCATTTGCACGGGCATCCATAGCTGCTAAGTTAGCCTCGGCTATTGAACCACCTCCGGCTCGAACTTTATTTCTAGCTTTTCTCATATTACCAGCAATAGTTTTCCTAGCTTTTTTAACACTCTGAAACCATTTAGCTGGAATATCCGGTTTTATTTCTTGAAGAATAATGTATCTCATATCATGAGTTACCTTTTTCTTCATTCATTTTGGCAATAATACTTTTCGTAAGTCTAGACATTTCCTCTCTATCTTTGTCAGTTAAGAAAAGTTTACTACTGCCTAGATCTTTATTTCTTTTTCCCCATTCTTTCATAAAAGTTGAGAAATATGGATTTGAATATGCTCTTAAAAAACCAGCTTTATCTAAAGATTCATTTAACTCATCCAACCTGTTTTTGTCTTCACCATCAATAGCATCCAAAGCAATTAATTGAGCGTGTTCATCTAAATCTTTTAATGTTTCACTATCTAAATCAGATCTTAAACCAAACATATCACTCATCAATATGCCTGTAACCCCGAGTCCTTTGGGGTTATGTTTCGGGGGTTCTGCATATACGTTGAGGGTGTTTTCATCCCTCTTAACTATCTGGATTTGTTTCTTATCTAGACTAGATAAAACGAGCGGATCATGAGTAGCTAAAACTATGTGACTATTCTCGCTTCCTTTTTGCTCACTTTCCGCTGTATGTTTTTGCTTCCAATCTAGACCAGCTACGTCTTGTAAAAAATCTAGGTACTCCATGCTCCAGGCTGGATTTAAGTGCGTATCTGGTTCATCCAACAAGAACAATGATTCATCATCACGTGTGAAACGCAATAAACCAAGGACGGTAATCAACTGCTGTTCACCTTCACTTAGCTCTCGAAATGTCAGTGATTCATCTGTGCCATTCTTATTTTTTACTTTGACACGAATGCGTACTTCGTGGATTAAGTTCGAAAAATAGATACTTTCAAGTAGCTTAAAGAAGTCTTTATCCGATGTGTCTGCACCGACTTCTTTTAATGCTTCTATATCCTTTAAAAATAAGAATAATGCATCAACTTTCTTACCATTTTTCTTCATGGGGTCAGGAAGTGTGAATTTTTTGTACATTGGTGCTAATGATGCATCATAGAGCCTATTTAGGAATGGTCTTACCACACCTGTAGCATTCCAAAAACGAGAATCTCCTTTACTACTCCCTTTCCAATCCGGTTTATTTAAAACGAATAGAACTGACTCAATACCTTCGATAAAGAGTTTATCTTTTAAAAATTTTTTGATTTTTTCATCAGCAGCTAAAAAGAATGCCAATAAAACAAAATTACTATGTACTTTTTGGGCATAAAAAAGAGGCCTTAAAGGCAATGTTTTTTCATCTAGTTTAGGCTTTTGTTTTTCTGGGTGGAGTAATTGCTCACGAAACTTTCTTTGATGCTCATAAAAATGCATAGCTAAACGATCACTTGGGCCCGAATAGTATCCAAACACATTAGATGGTAGAAAGTGCCTTGGCTTATCATCAAAAAATTCTTTATTACTAATTGAAGTCAAATTAATAACTTCATCTGTTTCAGTAATAGGGCGATATGCAATATCATATTGGTCTTTTTTAACGTTAGTTTTATTTGCTTCGACAACAATAAGATTTCCACGACAAATGTATTCGAGCTTATACGAAAATGAAGGAGCTTTATGTAAATCTAAATCACGAAATATTATCACTAAAGCTTCAATGACATTTGACTTACCAGCGCCGTTCCAACCGATAACGACTGTGACTAATTCATCTTGATCGAAATTTATCTCTATATCTTTGAGATTCTTAAATTCGCTGATCCAGAGCTTATCTAGTTTCATTTTCTTTTACTTCCTTGTACTCGAATTTGTCACCTTGTTTTTTGTCATCCAACAGGATTTGGGTTACTTCAACACATTCAGCTTCAGCAACCGTTTTTAACTCTAGGTAGAATTCTTCAATACCTTCTGGAGAAACGTCTTTTTGAAATCCTGCAAGTTCAAATAACTCATCAACTTTTAGTGCTTTCTTTGATTCTTTTAGAACATCAATTATTGGGCGTCTTTCCATTTTTTTAGCTCTCACTGTAGGTTTCTTTTTAGCAAGCTTATCTTTTTGTTCTAGTAGTTCTTTCTCTGCTCGGATTCTCTCTAGCAGCTGTTCTGCGGTTTCATCTGTTTCAACATTTTCGACTAATTCACCCGAAAAAGCTTTTGAAAGAGTTGAAGACTTATTTTTTGACGCTTGTATAAAGAGCTTTTCGTATTCTTCAAACTGCCTATTGATAATGATGTTTTTTTCATCAATATCCTGAGCATTAGCTTGTTGCTCTTTCAAACCACAGATAGGAATAATGAGTGACTGAAGTTCACCAGTATTAATGTTGTTCACACCACTGCTAGATTTGGCTAATTTTTCGATTTGCTTTCTCAAAAAGCCCGATGCCAAAATACTTTTTAGATAATGGGCATCAATGTAATCTAACATTGGTCGTAATCGAATTAAGTAACCTGCGAATAGTAAATTCGTCTCTTTATCCGATATAACTGCGCACTTACCAACTAACGATACACTTCCGTTAGATCGTATAGTTAAAATATCACCTTCATTGAGTTTATACGTAGCAATCTCATTATCTGTGAATTCAGCATATTTCAGGCTTTGTTGCGTAATTCAGT
>NZ_AJZM02000160.1 GCF_000272405.2 Vibrio tasmaniensis 1F-187 | reverse complement strand
TCGGAATACTTACACGAATTTCGACCCTCGTTAAGTCCTTTCATGATAGACCATATCATATGAGCACTTCAAGTATTCCCTGACCTATTTGGATTCAAGATGTTTTGGATAGGTGTGTCATCCCGCTATCGACCAAGGATTTCCTGAGATAGCCAGCGAACGAACTGAACCCGAAATGACGTAATAGGTCACGATGCTACAGCTGCTAGGCATTGAGTAAGGCCAAATGATAATACGGTTTAGTGTGTGCCACTGAGGAGGATGTTTTAAGAGTCTGCAAATGACCTTAGAGCACTAAAGGCACAGCGTAGGGCAGCCCGAAAGGGAGAGAAAACCCCAAGGTTAAACGATAAATGACCCCTGATATTTCATCCATTTTAATGGTTTCGAGATAGGGGTTCGGCGTAGCCGAAAGGGCTTGAGTTGGAGCTCTGCGACCTCCCTATGCTGGAGCTTTTCAATGCGAGGATGTTCTTGCCTCCATGACCTTTTCTTTTTCCTTATCTGCGACATTTTGACCTGTCTTCCATCTTTCCTATTTTTATTAAAACAGAGATAGTTATCTTATTTCCCTGTAGTACATTCGTATTAGACTTTTAAAGCCAGCATACACAGAGT
>NZ_AJZM02000159.1 GCF_000272405.2 Vibrio tasmaniensis 1F-187 | reverse complement strand
CAACGTATTTTAGGACGAGACAATATAGCTGTCTATTTACTACTTAGCTTCTATTTACTTGCTACGTTTTACTGCAAGGTGAGCTAGCGTAGTTAAAGCCTGCTTGTATTCTGACTCAGGAAGAATAGAAAGCTCAGCAATAGCTTTATCAGCTTCTTCATAGGCTTTATTGGTCGTGTACTCTAACGAGCCGGTCTCTTTCATGACAGACATGATGTCGTCGAGACGTTCCATACCATTGGCTTTTTCAATCGCTTCACGAATCATGCTTGCTTGGTCTGGCGAGCCATTATGCATAGCGTAAAGTAATGGTAACGTCGGTTTGCCTTCTGCTAAGTCATCACCAACATTTTTACCCATCTCTTTACCATCAGCGGTGTAGTCCATCACATCATCAATAAGCTGGAATGCTGTTCCTAGGTACTTACCGTAGTTTTGCATCGCAGTTTCGATCTCAGGTGAAGACTCTGTAAGAATTGCGCCGATTTGGGTTGCGGCTTCAAACAAACGAGCGGTCTTTGAATAGATCACCTGCATGTAGCTTTCTTCTGTGGTGTCTGGGTTGTTACAGTTCATCAATTGTTGAACTTCACCCTCGGCAATCACATTTACTGATTCGCTCATTAGCTCAAGGATCCTTAAAGATCCAAGCGTCGTCATCATCTGGAATGAGCGGGTGTAAATAAAATCACCAACCAAAACGCTAGCTGCATTACCAAAAGCAGCATTGGCTGTCGCTTTGCCGCGTCTCATGTCCGACTCATCGACGACATCATCATGGAGAAGGGTCGCTGTGTGAATAAACTCGATAAAAGCGGCTGAGGTGATGTGAGCTTCACCTTGGTAACCAAGTGCACGAGCTGATAAAAGAGCAAGCAAAGGGCGTAGGCGTTTGCCACCACCGCTAACGATATAAAAACCAAGCTGGTTGATTAAACTTACGTCAGAATTAAGTTGGGCTTGAATTGTTTCATTCACTTTTGCCATATCATTGGCAGTAAGCGTTTGGATAGCTTTAAAATCCATTGTTCATCCGGCTGAAGTTAGACCCTGTAAGGCTTATACGTTGTATTTAATTGTTGAATAATACACTAAAAAACGTTGATTAATACATCACTTAAAGGCATCATTGCCGCACTTTTCTTTGGCGAACATGTTTTCGCCAATATTTTAAAAATATGGCTTGTCATAGCGGCATGATTCCCGTAGAATCTGCGCCCTATTGATTAGTTTAGCGCACACCCGAGTTGTAGAATTAACAACCATAGGCTGTGCGGAAAAAGCGGAGTAAAATATGTACGCTGTTTTCCAATCTGGTGGCAAACAACACCGAGTAAGCGAAGGTCAAACACTTCGTTTAGAGAAATTAGACGTTGAAACTGGTGCAACTGTAGAATTTGATAAAGTTCTTCTTGTTGCTAACGGCGAAGAAATCGCTGTTGGTGCACCTCTTGTTGAAGGTGGCAAGGTTACTGCAGAAGTAGTACAACACGGTCGTGGCGATAAAGTAAAAATCGTTAAGTTCCGTCGTCGTAAGCACTCGCGTAAGCAAGCTGGTCACCGTCAGTGGTTCACAGAAGTGAAAATCACTGGCATTAACGCTTAAGTATTAGGAGAGTTTAACAATGGCACATAAAAAAGCTGGCGGTTCTACTAATAACGGCCGCGATTCAGAAAGCAAACGTCTTGGTGTTAAGCGTTTTGGTGGTGAATCTGTTCTTGCAGGTAACATCATCGTTCGTCAACGTGGTACTAAGTTCCACGCTGGCACAAACGTTGGCATCGGTAAAGACCATACTCTTTTCGCTCTTACTGAAGGTAAAGTGAAATTTGCAGTAAAAGGTCCTAAAAACCGTAAGTTTGTAAGCATCGAAGCTGAGTAATTTAATCTTTTATTAGATTATTTATACTAGCTTTCAAGCTGAATTCAAAAGCCCTGCCGATTCGGCAGGGTTTTTTATTTATAGCGAGAATAAAAAAGTAGACGCTCTGGCTTTAGTTTGAGAAGCAATTTGGTGTTTGATAAGCAGTTTAGTTTTGAGAAGCCGTTTGTTTTTTAAGAAACAGAAAGCAAAGAACCTCTCCTTATTTGTTCCTTGGTTGCAGATCGATCTAGATCTTAGGTGATCGATCTAAACACGGATCTGCTAGAATTTATATCACTCCTTGATGAGTGGTAACGCAACGTAAGTGCGGAGTTAAAAAATGAAATTCGTTGATGAAGCATCAGTAAAAATAGAAGCCGGTGATGGCGGTAATGGTACAGTAAGCTTTTGGCGCGAAAAATTCGTCGCTAAAGGTGGTCCTGACGGCGGTGATGGCGGTGATGGCGGTGATGTTTACATCCAAGCGGATGAGAACTTAAACACACTGATCGATTACCGTTTCCAACGTTTTTACAATGCAGAGCGTGGCGAAAATGGCCGCGGTGGTAACTGTACGGGTAAACGTGGTAAAGATATGACCATGAAAGTACCTGTAGGTACTCGTGCTGTTGATATCCACACTAATGAAATCGTTGCTGAAGTTGCTGAACATGGCAAAAAAGTAATGGTTGGTAAAGGTGGTTGGCACGGTCTTGGTAACACGCGTTTTAAGTCGTCGGTTAACCGTGCTCCTCGTCAAAAGACAATGGGTACTAAAGGTGAAGTTCGCGAACTGCGTTTAGAGCTTCTTCTATTAGCGGATGTTGGTATGCTTGGCTTGCCAAACGCTGGTAAATCTACGTTTATTCGCTCAGTATCTGCTGCGAAACCAAAAGTGGCTGATTACCCGTTTACGACGCTAATCCCTAGCTTAGGTGTGGTAAGTGTTGTTCCTGAGAAGAGCTTCGTTGTTGCCGATATCCCTGGCTTGATCGAAGGCGCAGCTGATGGCGCTGGTCTTGGTATTCGTTTCTTGAAGCACCTTGAGCGTTGTCGCGTTCTTCTGCATATGATCGATATTTTGCCGATCGATGGTTCTGATCCTATTCAGAATGCACTGACGATCATCGATGAGCTTGAGCAATACAGTGAGAAAGTTGCACAGAAACCTCGTTGGTTAGTGTTCAATAAAGTTGACCTAATGCCTGAAGAAGAAGCTGACGAAAAGATTCAAGAAATCGTCGAAGCTTTGGGTTGGGAAGGCGAGTACTTCAAGATCTCTGCTGTAAACAAGATCGGTACCAAAGATCTTTGCTTTAAACTGGGTGAGTTCATGGAGAACCTACCTCGTGAAGTTGAAGCAATTGAAGAAGAAGAAAAAGTTAACTTTATGTGGGATGACTACCATAAAGATGCGATGGCCGGTAAGAATGTCGTTACTGAAGATGACGACGACTGGGATGATTGGGATGACGAAGAAGATGACGGTCATGTTATCTATGTTCGTGATTAATAATCCTCGTAGTTTCTTATAAGCACTTTGGTCGCTTTTTCTAAGATACGCTGATAGTTTTATTAAACCGCAATGAAAATTGCGGTTTTTTTGTATCTAAATCATGACGTCTTGCTGTTTTTTATGCAAAATTTATCTTTAGATAATTAACGCCTATGGGAAGGAAATCATGGCATCAAAACAAAGAGCGATCTCAAGGTTAGTCGCTCAATCAGGACAAATGTTATTAGCTCATGGCGCCGAGAGCACATTGGTCGGTGACATAATGCGCCGTATCGGTATTGCTTGTGGGGTGAATGAGGTTGAAGTTGCACTGTCAGCCAATGCATTGGTTGTGACAACAGTAATGGATGATCATTGCATAACGACGACTCGAAGTTGCGCTGATCGTGGCATTAATATGCAGGTGATAACCGAGATTCAACGTGTGTGTATCATGATGGAGAAAGGGATTCTTGATTATGATTTAGCTTATAAGAAGATCCAAGGGATCAGTCCCGAACGCTACAACCGTTGGTTAGTTGTCGTAATGATAGGGCTATCGTGTGCTTCTTTTAGCCGTCTTGCTGGCGGAGATTGGCATGTCTTTATGATGACGTTTATAGCTTCGGCTTGCGGTATGATCGTGAGACAAGAGATTGGTCATCGCCATTTCAATCCGTTATTAAATTTCGCTATTACCGCTTTTGTCACCACCACCATTTCAGCTCAGGCAGTGCTCTACAATATTGGTGGTCAACCCACTATCGTGATGGCTTCGTCAGTATTGATGCTAGTGCCCGGTTTTCCTTTGATTAACTCCGTAGCAGATATGCTTAAAGGCCACATTAATATGGGTCTCGCACGCTTCACCATGGCTAGTTTATTAACGTTGGCTACAAGCTTAGGTATTGTCGCAGCGATGAGCCTATCTGACGTATGGGGCTGGGTGAACTAATGACTATTTTTGAACTTTTTGTTGGGTTACTCAACGACATGTTTTTTGCTGCGATTCCTGCGGTTGGTTTTGCATTGGTGTTTAACGTCCCGCAACGAGCGTTGATCTATTGTGCTCTCGGAGGATCCATTGGCCACGGTAGCCGTTACTTAATGATGCATTTCGGCATTCCCATTGAATGGGCGACGTTCTTTGCTGCTACATTGGTCGGCATGATAGGGGTGCATTGGTCGCATAAATTGTTAGCACACCCGAAAGTATTTACGGTTGCAGCCTTGATTCCGATGGTCCCTGGCGTGTTTGCCTTTAAGGCGATGATTGCCATGGTTGAGATTAACCGAGCAGGATACAACCCAGAACTATTGGCATTGTTGATGGAGAACTTTTTGAAATCGATGTTCATTATCGCAGGGCTTGCGGTTGGCTTAGCAGTGCCTGGGCTGTTATTCTACCGTCGTAGACCTATCGTCTAGCTTCAACTTCATTTTCAAGTAAGGACAGGACTTTCGATTTATGATCATCAGCATGATAGCGGCAATGGCGAACAACCGTGTAATTGGTAAAGACAATCAGATGCCTTGGCATTTACCTGCAGATTTCGCATGGTTTAAACGTTCAACTATGGGTAAACCTGTCGTGATGGGACGTAAGACTTACGATTCAATTGGACGTCCTTTACCGGGGAGGCTGAACGTTGTAATCAGCCGCGACGAGAGTTTAGAAATCGGAGGCGTCACGACGGTAACTTCGATTGAAAAAGCACTAGAGCTGGTTAGTGATGTTGATGAAGTGATGATCATCGGTGGCGGTTCAATCTATGAAAGCTGCTTACCAAAAGCGAACAAGTTATACCTGACTTATATCGATTTTGATGTGGATGGTGATACTCAATTCCCAGACTGGGGAGAAGGTTGGAAGCAGAGCTTTAATGATACTTATCAGGCGGATGAGAAAAACAAGCACAATATGGAGTTTGTGGTTCTCGAGCGTTAACGGTGGTTATTAAGCGTTAGGCTCTGAAAATGCTTGCGTTACTGTGCCCAGCTAGCGCAAGCTTCTCGTATCTCGTATCTCGTATCT
>NZ_AJZM02000158.1 GCF_000272405.2 Vibrio tasmaniensis 1F-187 | reverse complement strand
GGTTGTCGTGACGGCGAGCCACAACCCGCCGGAGTACAATGGCTTCAAAGTGTACTGGGAGAATGGCGCTCAAATCATTCCCCCTCATGATGCAGGCATTGCTGCTGAAATAGACATCGCATCGACCAAGGCCATCCCATTGATGAGCCTTAGTGACGCTGAAACACAAGGTAAGTTGGTATGGTTAACTGAAGGCTATTATCAAACGTACCGCGCTGCGATCAACCAGAGCCCACACGTGAGTAAAGAGATCGAATCGGCGAACACCACCATCACCTATACCGCTATGCATGGTGTCGGCGCACAAATGGCGGAAGATCTACTTCATGATTCTGGATTCCATAAGGTGTTCAGTGTTGCCGAACAGAGAGAGCCAGATGGTCACTTCCCAACCGTGAACTTCCCCAACCCGGAAGAAAAAGGCGCGATGGATCTTGTGGTTAACTTAGCAAAAAGTGTCGATGCCGACATCGCTTGCGCTAATGACCCAGATGCAGACCGATTTGCGGTTGCCGTTCGAACCGATGATAAAGTCAGAACTGAAGATGCTTCCTATAAAATGCTCACGGGTGACCAAGTGGGTGTGTTATTCGCGCACTACTTGCTATCAAAGCCACACACTAAAAACCAGTTAGTTGGTAACAGTATCGTATCTTCAACTCTACTTGAGAAAGTGGCTCAATCCCATGGTGCGACTTACTTCCAAACGCTGACTGGCTTTAAATGGTTAGCGAATATTGGCATGCAATTAGAAGATGAGAAAAACGAGTTCTTGTTCGCCTATGAAGAAGCATTAGGCTACACAATTGGTACTCAGGTACGAGACAAAGATGGGCTGTCTGCTATCGTCGTGTTTGCTCAACTGGTTGAGGAGTTAAAATCTCAAGGGCGAACCGTTTGGGATCTTCTCGCTCAAATTTCATTTGAACATGGGGTTCATACCAACGCGCAGCGAAGTATTGCCCTAGACCCAGATTCACCATCGATTGGTTCTAAGCTCCGCTCAGCACAGCCTAAAGCGATTAACGGTGTCGCTATCTCTGTGATTGAAGATCTGCAGTCTTCTTTACGCTTCGTCATTGGAGGCAATACTGAAGCCATTAACCTGCCTGCAAGTGACGTACTCATCTATCACCTCGAGGATGGTTCACGCATTATCGTAAGACCTTCAGGTACAGAGCCAAAAGTTAAGGTTTATTATGAGACGGTAACAAAGTTCGAAGGGACAGAAACCTATGACGATACTCGCAAGCGCGGTGAAGAGTACATGGATAAGCTCATCGAACAACACCAGAAAGAGCTGAACTCTTAGCTCATCATTCTTTCAAAACATCAGTTCAATGAAGTACAATATGTAACTGATAGACATAAAAAATGGACGCTCGAAGCGTCCATTTTTGTATCGGCGGCCAACCCCAATAAACTGTTTGAGTTGCAGTCTACGAGGTAAAGAAAGAAGACAGCATCCACACCGCTAACACGATGAAAACTCCGCCCATCACTTTTTGCTGATAGGTACGAAACTTAGCATTTTCTACCAAAGATTTACCAATAGTACCCACTAACGCCACAAGTAAAAAGTTGAACGTCAAACCTAGCACATTCAGCAATAAGCCCAGAACGAGCATCTGCTCACCCGAAGTCGCTTCAATACTCGTCGATACAAACTGCGGTAAGAACATCACGAAAAAAACCAACGCTTTAGGATTAAGCAGGTTACTAATAAGTGCTCGTTGGTAGTACGCTTTTGCAGCACGGTTGTCGCTTAACTCAGGCGTACTGCCCTGTTCTGTTCGAAGACAATCCCACCCCATCTTTAATAAGTATGCACCGCCTAATAGATGAAGGGCTTTTAAAGCCACTGGACTCATCGCAATCAATGCTGAAACGCCCATTGCTGCCAATACTGTCAGGATAATTCCAGAAGTCGCATTACCTAAGCTCGCAAACACACCGACTTTACGGCCATAGCTCATGCTTGAGCTTGCGATGAGTAACATATCAGGGCCTGGTAAAAGGAGAAGAGCTACAACGGCCGTCAGGTAAACAGGTAGGATGGTTAAATCGATCATGGGTTTCAGTATTGATAAAAATGGAGGCGAATTTTATATCAATTACTAACACCCTTCCAGATGCAATCAGTTGCTAGGTGTTAAATTAATCGAATTAAACACCATCAATGAACAGTAAAGCCAATTTATTAACTAAATACAAAAGACTAATTAACGTGCTACCCACTCGATCTCAATCACAGTGGTTTCGCCACACTTTAGACGACCAAGGAAAATATCACCTTGATGTACCTCTCCAACACCTTTCGGAGTGCCCGTCATCACAACATCACCGTCAAGCAAAGTCGTATAAGAAGATAACTCTTCGAGGATGGTCTGTGGGGAATAAAGCATCTGTTCAACATGCCCTTTTTGAACGCGGACACAGTTAATAAATAACTCTATGTTTAAGTCAGAGAGGTCCAAGTTATCTATGGGAACAAAGCGACTAAAAACAGCAGAACCATCAAAAGCTTTAGCACGCTCCCAAGGCAGACCTTTCGCCTTCAAACTACTTTGTAACTCGCGTTTGGTAAGGTCTAAACCTAGCCCCACGGCAGAGTATTCACCGTTTTCAACAATGAAGCAGATTTCAGCTTCATAATGTAACGTTTCTTGATGGAAAGATGATAGAGAAGACGTAACGCTAGTGCTCGGCTTATTAAACACCACCATAGAGTCAGGGATAACATTATTAAGCTCTTCGATGTGATCAACATAATTGCGCCCAATACACAGTACTTTGCTGGGTGTTGCTGTTCGTTTCGAATTCATCAATTGCTCCTGATCTACAACGCTGCTCATAGTTTGTCCCTAAACTGTTTTTTGGAGCGCAGAGTTTACCGCATCATTAAAAGAGAATCTTCGGCAAGATGGTTATCAATATCTAAATTCTGATCTTTAGCTCAATTAAATGATTTAAATACTTTTATTCGAAGATCGCGACGTATAAGAACTGATGACAAGAGCCATAGCAGCGTAGATCATAGCTGCGTAGACCATCGCTACGTAGATGAAATGAATGGCAAGGTAACATGAAGGGAAAGCTAAAACAGATGCATATAGAACGAAAGCAGCCCTCTCAAACCAAAAGGCTTGAGAGGGCTTAGCATGGTGTCTAGGACAGTATCCGAAAAGATAAATTTAAGGAGTAAACACTATGCATAATAGTGGTCAAACTAAATGAGTCGCGACTTATAGGTAGAAACGAGCACCAATAGTCCACTTGTCGTCAGTTTTTCTGTTGTCTGCATCGTTTAGATCAAACTGATAGCCAGTGTAGCCAACAACATTACTCGTAAAGTTGTATTCAGCTTGTAGAGCTAGCTCTTCACGGTCAGTTTGTGTTGCCGCGCCTTTCGTCGCTTCGCCTTCAACAACTTCGTAGTTAACGCTTAAGTTTAAGCTGTTCGCTAAAGCGTAAGCCGCTAGCAATTCATATGCATCACTTTCTTCAAGGCCTACGTTCATGTTTTCGTTTGAAGCGTAGATACCTGCTAGGTATAAACCTGAGCCGTAAGAACCGTATGCAGCAGAAACTAGGTGAGATTCAGCCGTCTTAGAAACACCACCCTCTTTGAAGTCACCAGTGTTGAAGGCATAACCCAATTTAACACCAGCGATTGAGTAACCAAGAGTCGCTTGAATACGGTCATCGTAAGACACCGTTGAACGAGTAGTAACAACAACACCACCAAGAACGTTTTCAGTGTCAGTCGTTACGTCATTGCTGCCCTGCCAACCTAGACCAAAGCTAAGCTCACCCGCTTCACCAAAATCAAATCCGTTGCGGTAACTTGCCATTTTGTCTGCACGACCAGTACCTAGTGCACCGTGGTTGTCGTATAAGAAATCGTTCGCGAAAGCGATCGGCATATCAGTAGCTGAAGCTACATCGTAGTATGGCGCCCACTGCGTACCTGCAACAGCACGACCTAGCTCATCATGAGTTAAACCTACGTAACCAAGACGAGTAGTAAACGATTCATCACCACCGTTTAGGTAGTTAAGCGCCCATTCGCCTTTAGCGTCAGCTGTGAAGCCATTGCCTAATTCTTGCGTAGCATTAAAGTTGATGCGTGGTGAGTTTGTACCAACATCCGTATCGCCTTTCTCTGAACCATTCAGGTTTACAGAAACGTGACCACCAACAGAGAAGGCTGTACCGTCTTCGTTATAAAGCTCTACCGCAACTGCCTGTGTACCAAATACTGCACCAGAAATTGCTAGCGCTAAAAGTTTCTTATTCATTGTCATATCCATTTGTAACTGGGAGAGTGATTCCATAACAACCTCGTGCTTACGGAGAGGTTGTTACCTGCATTTAACAAGTGGGAAAACACTAATATACGACTGACAAAAAAGTTGCATTAAAATATATAAAATAAAAAAAATCGCGCTATAAAAATAAAAAAACCATTAAAAACAAATAATTAATAACAAACCGTAAGCTAATTTTTGGTATATTTTGATATAAAAAACCTTCAATTTTTTGATTTTCCAATCATAAAAACAGCATTAGACACTTAGGCTACAAACGACTTTCCAGACCATTCTGCGACATACCATTAACTTAGAAACATCCTGTAACATAATGAGCCGTGCTGAAATATTTAGCCTTGTGAAACAATTCCCAATTTGAACTAGGAAAAGTTGCTTTATTGGTTATTGGTTATTGCTTTATTGAAAGTTCACTAGAGAAAATACAAAAAAGGGCAACCAATCCGTGACTGGTTGCCCTAATACAAGTTAGTACATTCTTATTTGAAGCAAACCTCAGCCCAACGTGCTAGGCCTGAGGTTACGGAACCAAAATAGTTACCACTCACAATTGGCACATTCGGTACGGCTTGTTGTACTGCTTCTCGAAGAATAGGAGAACGGGCTGAACCACCCGTCATGTAGATGACATCTGGCTTTTTCTGACCTTGTTGAATCGCTTCTTTAACCAATTCAATCATCTTAGATTTTGGCGTTTCAATCGCTTCAATCATCTGCTCAACGGAGATATCCACTTCAATCAGCTCTGATGCAACATTGATTGCTGTTCGATATTGGGAGGATTCTGCCAATGCAATCTTGGCTTCTTCCGCCCGACGCACAATGCTGTAACCTAAAGTATCGTGATAGACCTTCATTAAACGGTCTAACTTTTGAGGCTCTGAAGCTTCTTTACGAAGTAACTTTAACGCGGCTAGGTTTTCCCTTGAATAGAAGTTTTTTTGAGCTTCTACATTGTTTATCGCAATTGGATTCCAGAATTGAGTCAACGGCATATCGATACCCGAAATACCCTTACTACCCATACCGAAAGGTGACATCAATTGTTTGAAGGCAAGGTAAATATCAAGATCATTACCCCCAACCCTTTGTCCACTGTGTGCTAACAAGCTTTGGGTGCGGTTCGCTTTACCAGACCAACTTGGCCCCATTTCTAACAATGAGCAATCGGTGGTACCACCACCAATATCGACAACTAATACCGTTTGGTTCTCAGTCAGAGTACTTTCGTAATCAAGGCCTGCAGCGACCGGTTCAAACTGAAAAGCGATATCAAGGAAACCTGCACGTTTGGCTGCACGTGAGAGTATATCTTCTGCTTGTCGGTTTGCTTCTTCACCACCACGACCGTGGAAGTTAATTGGTCGCCCAATAACAGCTTGTTTGATCGGCTCTTGAGTCGTGATTTCAGCTTGATGCTTGATATTCGCCATCATGGCGCACACTAAATCTTCGAAGAAACTCACCTGAACATCATGCAATCCACTGGCACCAAGGAAAGACTTAGGGGACTTAACGTAATAAACGTCACGAGGGTCTTCCAAATAAAGGTCCAATGCAGCCTGACCAAATGCCATGTCTTCTGGCACTAGGTCGATACTCTCTTCTCGGTTCAGAGCGATAGCACGTCGCAACACCTGCTCACCAATCGCATCACTCGGTTTGATATTCAAATGGCGAAATAGGTGCTCAGAAACGCTCTCACGAGTAGGTGCAAATACCGTTGAGGGAATATAATGGTTGCTACCTTCTAATGGTAACAGGCTTGGTTCTCCATCAACCATCGCCGCGACAGAACAGTTCGCTGTTCCATAATCAAACCCAATAAACATAATATCCCCCACTCAACAAAAGGGGCGAGATGCTACATGAAAAACCTTTAAATTACGAGGTCATTTGTCGATTTTACTTAGGGTCCGTTGACCTTTCGTGGTTAAATTTTTGTTCGAGATAGAATCGTTTTAGGCGCGGCAAGATGTATGTAGCCTAGTCATTCTAAGTAAATACATCTTAACAAAGTATAAAACGATTCTAACCGAACCCTTCGGGCAGCCTTTGT
>NZ_AJZM02000157.1 GCF_000272405.2 Vibrio tasmaniensis 1F-187 | reverse complement strand
TCTCACTCTCCCTACCTCAAATAACGCGCGCAAAAAACGTTACCGTAAACTCAATAACACCACCATGACCCCTCAAAATTGGAAACAACACGTGAGCCGTAATCGTGGTTTGAAGTATGCGAGCGATTCATTGTTGTCTTTAGCGTGATAAGGAGAAAGAAATGACCCTCATTCAAGAGCTCAAGTTTTGGGTTGACGTCATTGAACAGACCGCTATCCCTGTCGACGGTGAGCGTTTAACACCGGCAGAGCAAGGGGCATTATCTCAGACGTGCCGAGTGCTCGCTCAAACGGCGAATTACGCGGCTGACCAAATGGAGAAAGTATGAAGACACAGAGTAAGAAAGAGTCAGCAGAACAACTGGCTCGCCGCTGCGCCGCTAGACGTCAGATTGAGATCCGAGAAGAGCTTAAAGCCGCGGGGTTAGAACTGGAAGATGGGTTGTACGTGGTGGGAAATAAAGACATTCAAGACCGCTTTAGTCACAGGTAGGACGCGTTATGTCACAACATTCTTTTCATGCTCGCGGTTATCACGTGCTTTGTGGTTGGGATAGGCCACTGCAAGGTTTCTTTCTTGTCATTGAAAAAAGCGATGAGCTGCAATACTCAAACTTGTTTGAAGATGACCCTCATCCTAAATCTTTTGATGTTTTCCTGATTGTATTGGCTCGCTTTGGCATCCCGGTGCCTGAGCAGATACTCACGGCGCTCGATGAAGATAAAGCCGCCAACGCTGGCAACCTGTATCACCGCTGGCAGGAGGGACACCTCATTGAAACACGCGGATAACCCCAAACTTCAACACGCCCACAAACAACAAGAAGTCACTCTCTTTGGTCTTCCTCTGAAAATTTTTGCTTTAGCGGCCTTGTGTGGTGGCTTTTTGCTGCTGCTTGCACTGGTGCATTTAGGGTGGCTGTTGGGGCTCTTGATAGGCGGTCTTTGCTGCGTCGCCATTTTTTCGCCCCTTCGCTGGGCGCACAAACACGACCTTCGGGCGTGGGAGCTGTGGCTACACGCCTATTTTGGCAAGTTCACCAAAGAAACCTTACTCAAAAAACGCATGTTCATCATGACTCAACGTGGTGTCATGCCTTACCAACAATGGAAAAATCAACATGATAAACGTTCAAAAAAAAATTAATGCGGTTTACTGGCTGCTGGGTTCAATGCTGATTTCAGCTCAGGCGCACGCGTCCGTCTCTCTGGGCGGAGGGGGCAGCGGTGTGTTTGCCAAATTTGCCAACTTTTTACAAGAAGTGGTCGATTTTCTAGGGGGCACGGGCACCTTATTTGTCATCTTCATGTCGGCAGCCGGTGCCATCTTCCTATGGGTCATCGCCCCAAAAGCGGGGGGAGAGGCTTTAGCGTGGTTGTTTCGAGTGTGTGTGGGGGCGATTGCTCTGTTCAGTTTAAGCCTCGTCATTACCTGGCTCAAAGGGTTCTAAATGCAAGCGGCCAATCAATCTATTCAAACCTATGGGGCGGTCGATGAATCGACCGTCTTAACCTATCGTGGGGGCGCACTCGGGGCGATTGAATTGTCGGGTGTCGAGCCAGCTTTATTGAATCCCACCGAAAAAACCGCCATCACGACGTTGCTCCGTAACGTGATCCAACGGCTACCTTTTGAGGTGACGTTTTCACAATACTACGTTCATTACCGATGCCCCCCTTTATCGTTTGAACATCGAGATAACCCTCGTGCTCAATTGGTGTCTTCAAGGCGTGCCCAGTTTTTAAATACCCAACGTGAGCTGTATCAATCGCGCTTGGTGTGGGTGGTTGAACTGCATGAGTTAACCGACTATACCGATATGGGTCGCGAGTTTGTGACCTTGTGCCTTCAAGCCGTCTTCAACAAAGATAAACGCCGCACATTGAAGCAAGCCTTATCGTATCGAGAAGGCGCGTTATTTGATGAGCGGGCGCTTATCGAACAAATCAGCCAGTTAGACGATGTGTTGTCGTCGCTCTCGCTAGGATTGTCGTTTTGTTCGCTGGACAATCCACGTTTGAGTGCGAGCCGGTTATTTCATTTTCAACAAGCCTTGCTGACGTTGGAGTCTTGTTATCTGAATCAACACGCGCGGCATGCGCCTAGTCAAGATTGGGATGCACGCTTAGCGACGGGGGATGTGGCGGGTGTACACATTGAAGGCGTGGATTACCTCAAACTGTCTCATCAGCACACCGTTTATGCGCGCATCGCGGCCGTGCAAGGTGTGGGGATGACGCACACGCCAGAATGCGCATGGGCCAGTGATGCAAGGCCGGTCTCTGAAAAAGGCAATTACCTCTTTTTTACGCGTTTTGCGCCGTACTCCAAGCAGCAAAAGCGCGCGATGCTCAAAGACGAAGAGGACGCGTTGTTTCGCTCTCAAACTCGCTTCACCGATTTAATGAAAGGCGACGTCGGCTCTGGCGCCGTGTTGCAGCGATTGCAAACCAACCCTCATCTCAACGCGGTACTCCTTGATTTAGACCGCATGAGTCGTGACGATGATAAATACGGTTCGTGGCTCTCTTATGTGGTGGTGTTTGATACTGACCGAGCGCGCTTGGACGCTCAAGTGAAAACCATGAATGCGCTCTTGGAAAACTCAGACTTCTCTTTGTTATGGGAGACCCAAGGACTGGTACACGCCCACCGTTCGATGCTATTAGGGGCGAATGAAACGCCCATTCGTCATTGTGATTTGAATGCGAGCCAAGCCGCCGCGTTATCGCTGTTTTTTCGCAGTCATGAAGGCTTTCCGACTTTTGAACTGGGTAACAAGCAAGAGGAAGCGCTCTATGTCTTTGAGAGTGACGATGGGGTGCCTTTTCATTATACGCCCTTCATTGGTGACAAGTGCCTGGTGCTGGGGACAGGTCCGACGCGAAGCGGTAAGACCTTTCTCAAGCAGTGTGTGGCCAATCACTTTGTCAAACTGGGCGGGCGTTATTGTGCGCTCGATATTGATGCAGGGAGTGAGCCTCTGGCGCACTTTTTTAAAGATGACGCCGGTCTCTTTTGCTTAAAGGACGCCAGTACCTCAAAGGGGTTCAATCCTTTCTCGATGAGCGTTGGGGCAGGGGATGACGTCTTTGTTCGTCATATGCTGGGATTGATTCAAGGCATGCTGTTACTCAATGACAGTGTAGAACTTCAAACCTTAACGGCCATTGAGCAGCCTAAGCTTGAAGAGGCCATCATTCACACCATGGCGCAAACCGGCAAGCTGGGCAGTTTTTCTGCGATGATGGGTAAGTGCCCACCGTCTCTGCATGAAAAACTCGCCAAATTTAAGCGCGGGGGTATTTACGGGAACTTGTTTGATAACGATGTGGACGCCATCGGGGCGATAGATAAGCCGTACTCGGTGTACAACACCGAAGGGGTAAAGGATTCGCCTAAGCTTGCGGAGTTGGTGAATACGGAAATCTTTTTTCGTAGCGTTCGTCTCTTTGAGAATGCCAAGCACCGCAGCGTGCCTAAATTTTTTGAAATCGATGAATGCCAATACGTATTGTCTCAAAAAGGGGCAGCCGAGTTTGCCATTGCGAAAGCACGAACGTGGTTTAAGCATGGCGGCGGCATGGGGTTTTGGACGCAAAGTCCGAAACACTACAGTGATTTGGAAGAGTGGAGCACGCTGCGAAGCGCCGCGACGACCTTTTGGTTTATGGCCGACCCTGAAATGAGCCGTGAAGAGTATCAACACGCTTTTCCGATGCTCAAACCCGCAGAGCTCGATGCCATTCAATCCCTCATTCCGAAGCAACAAGCGTTCATTAAGCAGCCCGATAAGGGCATTGCCAAAGTCATTAACCTGTTTGTTGAGCCGGAGCAATATGTGATCGCCACCTCCAGACCTCATGAAGCGGCTCGCGCGCAAGCGGTGTTTGCACAGGAGGACGATGTGGACGTGGCCATTGACCGCCTTTGTGAGGAGCTCAACCTAAAGTAAGGAACGTTATTATGAAATACACCCCTATGGCGCTGCTGGTCAGCAGCGTCCTTGGTTTTTCTTCTCCCTCCCACGCATCGGGGTTTCCGGTGGTCGATGTGGCCAACTTACTGCAAATGGTCACGCAATACTCCACCCTACTGAAAGAGTATTCACAAATCCTCAATCAAACCGGTATTGCGGGTAATGATTTGGTGATTTCTATTCAGGAATACGAGCAAACATTGCGAGAGTACCAAACGTTGCTCAATCAAGTCGAAGGGCTCAAGGGCAAAATCGACCGCCGTGATTATGCCGCACTAGAGCGCGAGCTGCGTCGCCGTGGCTTGCAATACGCAGGGCAACAAGAAACGCAAAATAACGCCATCGTAGAGGCGCGTTATGGGCGTCTTCCTAACGAATCAGAGTATGAGCAACTGTCACGCCAAGCGACGGGAGGCTACTCGGATGCGCAGCAACGCCAATACTTACAGGCGGGGGAGGCGCATCGACAAGGCGCCAATATTGAGTATTACCAATCCAGGCAATCCGCCCTTTCCCAAGACCAAGCGCAGTTAGACCAATTGCGCTTGAGTTTGGGCAATGAGAGTGAGCTGGCGACCTTACAAACCTTGGTGGAGCAAAATCAGGTCATTATCGACCAACTCAGTTTACGCAATGATATGGCGCTCTCGCAGTATGCGGGCAGTGCTCAGCTCGATAACCGCGTCGCAAAGGGGGTGCTTAATTCTCAACAAGCCCGTTTAGAGCGAATGAATACCGCGCGTGAGCAAGGCGTAACCGTGGATGAGAGGCCGATCAGATGAGCAGTCCTGACAGTGTGTTTAGACAAACCTTTTCCACGGTGGTGCACGAGTTTGTCGATAGGGTGATGACTCACCCTGAGATGGCGTCATTCAGTTTGGCGCTCTTAGTGACCTTATGTGTGGTGCTGATCTTTACCGAAATTGCCCGCTTCATGCTGATTGGCTGGGAGCCGGAGAACATCATTCAATGCACCTTGACGGTGTTTCTGTCCGCGTCCCTTTACTTTTCTTATAACGCCATCTTTGATGTGTTGTTTGAGACCATGGACAACGTGGGCTTGCTGATTTTTCAGATAGGCACTGGCACGCGCGATTCGATGTTTTTGTTTAAGTTGATTAATAACGCTTTGCTCAGCATGTATCAAGAAGAGGTCAGTTTGTGGGATTTGTCGATAGGCGACGTCTTCATCTGGGGCGTTTGGCAATTGATCGGTTTGATCCTCACGCTGGTGCTCTTTTTGATTGGCTCATGGGCGGTCTGGTGTTTGTTCTTGGCGAAAGTCCTCGGACTGATTTTTGTCCCCATGGTCGCGCATCCCCTCACGCGGCCTTTTTTTGATGGCTGGCTCAAGTTCACGTTAGGCAGTTTGGTGCTACTGGTCGTGGTGCGCGCCTCGGGTGTCCTCGCGGGACTCGCCATTCAAGCGCAGTTTAAAGCGTCGGGATTACTGCAATGTGGCGGGGACTTATTAACCTCCTGTTTGGCCGTTGGGGGGCGAAGGGCGGGGTTTTCTCCGGCCGATAACATGGAATTGATGGTGACGATGGTGTTGTCCATTCTCATTGTGGTGTCGAGCATCAGTCTATCGAGCGCCTTGACGGCGAGCGTCGTGTCGCCAAGTGGTACGCGTGCGATGTCTCAAGGGGCGTCTAAGGCGGGACAGCTTGCTATGAAATATCTGAAAGGCTTTAAAGGAGGTTAACGATGGAACCGGTGATTCGAGCCGATACGCCCAAAGAAACCCATGTCGATAAACCGCGTTTACGTACTGAGCGTAATCGTTGGTTTGTGGCGGTGTTAGGGCTCACGATGGTGGTGTTAGTGATGCTCTTTTTTTTGTTTTACGCGTTTGAAAAGGCGGGTAATAACAAAGAAATTGTGTATGTGAAATTAGAGCCTGCGGGCGGTTGGTCGGTGGTGGATTATCAACCACAAGACCAACAACTGTTTTTTAAAACGACCATTGATGCCCTGTTGCAGCGTTTTGCCATTGCGCGCTTTGGGGTGAATCCCCCGACGATAAAAACCGACTGGGGGGAAGCCAGTGTCTTTATGTCACCCACTTTAGCAGCGGATTTTATTGATCCGCAGGGGTTTGATGCCCTATCGAAAATGAAAGCGGTAGAGAAATCCGGTAACCAAGCGGTGATTGATATTGAGCGCGGCGTTGAGCATTACGATGAAGTGATGTGGTCGCGCAGCGAGCAAGACCAAAGCGTGTCCATTCGCAGTAACGTGTACTTAACCCGAACGCTGATTAAAGGAGGGCGTAAGCTTGCGCCTGAAAAGTTGGTGCTTTCTGTCTTGTGGCAGCTCAAAGACAAAACGGAGCTGGCCAAAGATGACTTAGACGCCTTGCGGTTAAACCCCATTGGATTAACCGTTTTATCGTATCAGCTCAATAAGGAGCGAACATAATATGAAATTTTGTCACTGGGTCGCTTGCTTAAGCGGCCTTTTTTCGGTCGGTGTGATGGCAAAAGCGTGTCAACCTTTGCCGCACCAATCGGGAGAAATCATTACCGTGAAGGCGGCCAGATATTTAGGTGCCCGCGTTCAGTTGCCGGCTAATTTAATCAGTCCCCCGACGACGTCGAATGCGTTTTTGTGGGACGTGACCGGCATAGTGGGCACCAATCAGCTTCTCATCAAGCCCAATAGCGCCGTCAAAGAAGGGGCAAGTACCAATATCTATGCGTTTACCGACGATGGCCAAGTGATTGACATTCAAGCAAGCAGGGTGCCTGCCAATAAAAATCAAACCTGTGTGCTTGTGAAGACTCGCGGGTTTATGGACGCGCAGACAAAACAAGCGGTCTCTTCTTTTGTGCAAACACAAAAAGTGGCGACGACGCCTTCGGTTGCCCCGCAGGCGCAGGCGACCATTGAACGTTTAAAGCTTGAACTCAAGACCGTCAATACGCACCGCAAGGAAGAGAAAAACCGCGCCATCATTGAGGCGTTGCGTAAGTACCGTTATCGCATTTACACCCGTTACCAATGGGATGAAGGTGACGGTTTTATTGGTCAAAACGTGGTGTCGGACGCGTATGACGATGGTCAATTTACTTACATTCGCCTGGCAAACCCCAATCGCGGCATTTTAAGCATTGAAACGCAAATTGGAGGGAAAGCCGCCATTGCGCCGATGAAATATGACGACGCGTACGGCATGTACAAAATCACCGGTATCTACCCACGTTTAAGGCTGCATTTGGATGATGTCACCGTGGAAGTCAAACGCACGGACTTTGTGACGCGAGGGAAGGGGTAGCTTGTGAGTACACTTAAAGAAAGGAGCCTAGCGCACGCGAAAAAGTGGGCATGGTTACTCGTTGTCTTGCTGCTTGGTGTGTTGATTGTGGCCATGCAAAAACTCAGCACAAGCCCCGAAGAGGCACAGGTGGTTGCGCCCACGTCGCCACAGGCCGAGCCCCAAAGCCAAACCCCGTCGGTACGTGAGAGCATTGAGGGGATCACCACCGAGCGCGAGCGGGCGGTGGACACCGTGGCGTCATTGACCGAAGACACGAAAGTCGCTCAAAAGGTAGAGGAAGTGTTACCCGAGGTGCCTGACGCGTTGGTACGCGCCCGTGAGCAGCAGCAAGTGCAAGACTATTATCGTGCTCAGCAAGCGGCGAGCAGTCCATGGCGACGCTCTAATGGGGTGTCTGAGGCGCCGATATTGACCCAAGCGCCTTCTCCTATTGCCGTTCAAGCGAATGTACTTGGCGATCGTGAGGATTTGCTCTCCACCGATGCGCAGCGACGAAACCTGAAATCGAGATTGGCTGAGCTGGCGAAGCTGAAAGAGCGCATTCAATCAGGGCAATACTCGATGGGGGACGGCGAGGAAGCCATCACCGCGATGCAGGCGCAATTTACCCCGCCGCCCGAGGCCATCGTCGGTTATACCGATGAAAACCGTTATAACGCGTCCACCGAAGGGCTGCTGACGCTGCCAGATCGGAAGAGCGGTT
>NZ_AJZM02000156.1 GCF_000272405.2 Vibrio tasmaniensis 1F-187 | reverse complement strand
GCTACTCAATGTAGGCAATCACAGTGGTAAACGCGTCCAGTTCGTCTCACAAAGCGCCAAAACAAAAGCGGAAGGGATGGAGAGCCTACAGCGACAAAGCAAAACGCTTGGCGCGTGGATAGCCAATACCTTCTCACCAGAGCAGCGCCACACCACCCACAGCTTATTGCAAAGCGATACGCCGCTGACCAATAAAGACGTCTTGCTCATTGATGACGCCAATAAGATGAGCGCGAATGAATTGTTAGCCCTCACCGATAAAGCCAAACAA
>NZ_AJZM02000155.1 GCF_000272405.2 Vibrio tasmaniensis 1F-187 | reverse complement strand
ATTTAATTACGCAACAAAGCCACTCCGATCATCAAGATCTTACCGTCGGTATAATAGTCATGATCTTCATTCATTACTTCTACCGTTGCTAATGGGTACTTGTCTAGCTCAATATCTGGTAGTGAAGTTCGTATCTGATTAGCAAGCCTATCTCGCTCTTCATCAACATTAGGGTCAATGTTATGCAGTATGGTCACAATGCCTGAGTAAGGGGTGACTTTAAGGCCATCATCATAGCTGATTGCACCTAACCACTGAGGCTGGTTAGTTTTAATATCAACACCAGCACGCCACCAGCGAATATGGCTACGCTTCATCAAGTTACCCGGCAATTGAAACGCCATATCTTGTGGCTTGTCTCGCCAATACAAATCAGACACCGGTGGCGTTTTGTCTCTAAGCAATGCGAGGTAACCAACCCATTCAATCTCATTTCGAGAGAAAGTTTGATTTTCTATCCAGCCCAATTGTTTCATTAAGTCTCTTGGGTTGCTCCAACATATAGTACGTTGATAGCTTGTGCCGAGTAGAATGAAGATTTGCCTGGGAACGCTTTATAGGTAACCGAATTCCAGTCGACTTTGTCAATTTGAGCCGTCTCTGGTTGATTCTTAAAATCATCCGCTTTCCAGAAAAAGTGTGCGTAGTTCGCAAACAATACCCACGCCAACAGCAACGCACTGGATTTAAGCACCAAGCGCCGCCACTTCATTCGATAACCAATAATGGTGAAAACCGATACTGCGAACACACCGACGATCAAGCTATTATGCTCAGAGATAAATATCTTAAGACTATTAAGCCACGGGAAGTTTTCAACGCCGTGCGCCAGTAACATGCCCCAAGCAATGAACTGTCCACCACCAAGAGCCAAGCCGATAAACGCCAACACACTGAAATTGCGCCACCGTACACGATGTGAGCCCGCTATAAATGGCACAACCCAAGCGATAGGCCCTAATAAGCGAGCAAAAAGAATGATGTATGTGCCTTTGCGAGCAATTAGGTAACGGCAGCGCGCAATTAATCGTTTGGTTTTAGGACGAAACTTAATGAGCCTTCGCTGCGCTTTCGCACCGTATTTATAGCCAATAAAATAACTGAGTTGGTCACCAAGCAAACCGCCTAGCATCACCAAAACCAACGCCATCCATGCACCTGAATACAGTTGAAAGCCCGCTGCGATAAAGAAGGGCTCTCCCGGTACAAATAGGTTTGGGCCAATGAGAGCATCACCCAACGCCCCCAGAAACAGCCCTAGTCCATCAAACATAACAACCTCAGTGCTTACTGTTCTTTATAATGACCGAACTTGTAGTTCATCTCGTTGTTACGCATTTCGCCTTTAAAAAAACGTCTTACATTGGCTTTAAGGTAAGTAGACCCTGTCTTTACAACACCATCTTGGTTTAAACGACGTGGGTCAAAACCAAAGGTCATATTCAAGAATCTAAATCGCCATGTTTTGCTCGCACGTTTTACATAGTCACAGTCTTCACACAGTACGATCTCTTCATCGAAACCGCCGATTTCATCATGCGCTCGTTTAGTCGAGAAAATACAGGCGCCAATCGCCGTCGGGAAAAAGAACTGGGTAGTAAATAAGCCTGCGTTAAATAGCCCGTAACCAAACTTGTGTACAAGCGGCAGACCTTTCGAGCTCATGTACACACCCGCCACTTCAAGCTTCTTCTCCTCTAGTTCATAAAGCGCTTTCGCAAGGAAGTTTCGGGGCAAACTCACGTCGGCATCTAAGAAAAGGATTCGGTTGTACTGCGCTAATGAAGCGCCTGTGTTTCTGCCAAGGCTCACACCGCGATTTTTCATATGATGAACCGTTAACTTTGGTAACGCGCTTTCATAAGCTTGTGCCACCCCTCTTGTGTTGTCCTCACTGTTCGAGTCGACAACAATCACCTCAAATTCTTGATGGGTTTGCACACTCAACTCTTCCATTAAGCGGCTGATGCGTTTCTCTTCGTTTAGCGTAATTACGACAATGCTTACCGGTTCCATATTTTCACCTATTCATTCTGCTGTTTAATTACCACTAAGATTAACCAACCAAGCCTTAACCAAGTCTTAGGCAAACATTCATTTTCCGTTCATTAACTTGATGATTTAGCAACGCTATAAATAGATAAGATAGGCAATGTAAAAGACGATAAAATGGGGTAAATAAGCGCTAGTGAACGTTTTATCTCCAAACGAATCATTTATCGAAGGAAATTCACTTTGAGATGGGCTTCTGACTTGCTCAGATTTGAATGTGATGTTAGTATCCGCGCTCGCTTAAGCATGAACTCGTTTATGCCTAAGCTTTACCACATACTCAAGGTCGCATTGAGGTGTGAAGTTAATTTTTACTAATTTGAGAGTAAAACTATGAAATTTGAAGCAGTAGTACGTACTGAACTAGGTAAAGGTGCGAGCCGCCGCCTACGTCACGCTGGTAAATTCCCAGCTGTAATCTACGGTGGCGAAGCAGCAGCTGTAGCTATCGAACTTGTTCACGCTGACGTGATCAACCAAATGGATAAGCCTGAATTCTACGAAACAATCACTCTAGTGATTGACGGCGCAGAAGTTAAGGTTAAGCCGCAAGACGTTCAACGTCACGCGTTCAAGCCTAAAGTTGAGCACATGGACTTCATCCGTATCTAATTCCCTACCAAGGAATAAGATTGGATTAATCCAGCCTTCTGCATAGAAAAGATAATCGATCTTACCAGTCGAGAAATCTAGAAATTCGAAACCCCGATGCTACCAACATCGGGGTTTCACCGTTTCTGAGCCCTCAAAAACGCCTCAAATCTCGCGCAATACACTGAAAATAATCTACTTTTCCTCTCCCCACTTTATCCCAGCCTTGCTTGGGTGGATTAAGGGTGGACGAAAGGTGGACTTATACAGTAGTTTTTCTAACACAAAGACTAGACCACTTTTTCGCTAGGCTCCGCACACTCACTTTTCAAAACATAACACTGAGCCTCCCTGGCCAAAAGTCATGGATTCGATTCCGAATTAGCGAATAAAGAGGAGTAATATTAGGATGGTTGTAGCAGTTTATCTTGGAAGGTTATCGTACATTTACTGGGTCAAGCGGCCTGATTACCCGACTTTCCTTAGGCTCTTCTTTCTAGAGTGTTCGTAATGTCTTTTTTGAGCTCCTCTGAAAGGCGTTCGAATTGTTTTGGTACAACCAAACCTTCCTCGCACATAAAGTGAAACCTTTCCCCTACAGATTCTGATTCATCAGTAATCGCTTTGATGGCTTCATCTAGCTGACGAGTACAAAACAGTTGCGCAGCTTCTCTCTTTATCTCGCAAAAGATTTTCCAATCAGACTCTTTGATATTCACACAGACCTCCACAAAGTGTTACTTCTTAGGGTAGAACATTAAGGCGTATAAAGGACGTGAGCGACACGATTACCCAATAGTAAATCAGAGCGCTATTAACACGAAATCCAATCTTGAGCAGAAAGGAAGGGCCAGCATTAGGCTGCTTTAAACGCCTGTAGGAATATTTCCAAAGTCTAGTTTGATATTAATTCCACTAATTTCGATTTCGCTTGATGCTAAGAAATACAGGCATAAAATTTGGCCAGAGGTACATATAAGAATCCGCCTTAAATGCTTGTTATCTCCGTTGCTGAAGATTAGCGACATGATGTTTATACTTCTTCTCACGCCAACACCATATTGCATAACTTAACGGGATAGCACCTATCGACCCCCAAAAACCACTCATCAATACATCGGTAGTTTGCGCCCAGCCCCAAACACTTTCTGACATAAACAACGGCTCAATACTTCGACCTACCATCACGCCTAAGATTGCTGGAAATGATGTACGAGCAGTAAATCTGAGACTCCCTTTTTTCCTCTCTAGCTTCCACTTGGAAAATTCGACATCTGGATCTTTCATTATTGCCTCCATAAGATAATTTGCCTGAAGCACATAATGCCTAATTGAGTCGCTGACAACACTACCTATACACTCAAACCTACGACCGAAATCACTGAAACTAATCCAAGTAGAAAATTACAAGCGTAACAGTCTGCTTAAATGCTTGTCATGGCGCAATTTGCAACACCTGTGGCGATTTACTACAATATAAATACAAACTAAATTAGGAGACATATTATGGCTACTGCAAGTGTACGTATTGACCAAGATCTTTTTGATAAGGCTGCGATAATGGCTAAAGCACTAAACCGCACTACACCAAAACAAATTGAGCACTGGGCTAAAATCGGGAAAATGATGGAAGACAACCCTGATCTACCTTATGAGTTCGTAAAGCAAGCAGTCATAGCAAAAGCTGAGAAGGAAGCTGGTAAATTAGAGGCTTACTCTTTTGACTAAGATTACCAACATTCTTCAGACACCTACTTTTAAGAAGGCGGTCAAGAAATTACACAAGAACCAAAAAACGGATCTAGATAATGCTATTCGAGCCCTTATGGAAGATCCGCATCTTGGTGAGCAGAAGAAAGGTGACCTGTTTTTCTTGAGAGTGCATAAATTTAAGATGGTTAAGCAATTAACATTGCTCGGTTATAGCTATGAAGATGGTACTGTAACTCTCGAACTAATAGCTCTCGGCTCGCACGAAAATTTTTATCGAGATATGAAGAAAATATATTGATTCGATGTGATCGAAAATATCCTTGCCCGTCTGAGCCATACTCGTTTGTTGAACGAAGCCGCTACGCGGCAGAGTAAAACAGCTACCATCCATACTCTTGTAACGCTATAACTCTCCTTATGAACAACACCTTACTAACCTTAAACTGCAAGGTAAACGACCTGCAACTATTGATGCCTATTCTCGTGCGGTTCGTCGAAAGGCATTTGATAATAAGGAGAATGGCATGAACCAAAATAGAGGAGGTGTAACGACGAAAGAAACGAAAAATAGC
>NZ_AJZM02000154.1 GCF_000272405.2 Vibrio tasmaniensis 1F-187 | reverse complement strand
GCAAGCCCTTTTTGAAGTTTTTCTTACTTTTTTGATTGTTCGAGCGTTTTTTGTTCAAAACACCCCATTTTCACTAGTATTCCCCTTAATTAAGGGCTTAAGGTGCCTATATAAAGGAGGATTTATGAGTTCAATACACAGTTATAAAGGAATATCCCCTCAGATTGGACAAGGTGTCTATATAGATACGAGTTCGGTACTGGTTGGTGATATCAAAATCGGTGACGACTCTAGTGTGTGGCCTTTAGTTGCAGCTCGAGGAGATGTGAACCACATTCATATTGGAGATAGAACGAATATCCAAGACGGCAGCGTTTTGCACGTCACCCATAAGAATGCAGAAAACCCAGAGGGTTATCCTCTACTAATAGGTAATGATGTCACTATCGGGCATAAAGTAATGCTGCATGGCTGCACCATTGAAGATCGCGTACTTGTTGGTATGGGAGCTATCGTGCTCGATGGCGTGGTTATTAAAGAAGATGTGATGATTGGTGCTGGTAGCTTGGTGCCACCGAATAAGGTACTTGAAAGCGGTTATCTATATGTAGGAAGCCCAGTAAAGCAAGCACGCCCATTAAATGATAAAGAGCGTGCCTTTTTACAGAGGTCAGCTGACAACTATGTTCAGAATAAAAACGACTATCTAGACTCTGTGTTGCCAGTCTAAAACACTTTGATCTGAATCCGATTAGAGGAGTCATACTCCTCTTCTTCTATTAACTCTTCAGCTAGCTCTTCAATATCGAAACGTAACTCTGAAAAGATAACTAAAGCTTGATCGCCTTCTTCTATATTTTTACCTGCCAATCGAGACAGCTCTTCAATAGACATAACACACTCAATCAGTGCGCCAGACTGCTGTGCAGGGAAGATGATTGATTGATTTTCTTCATCCCAATCTTGGATATCAGGAAATAGAATTGATTGATTCATTTTTATAAATACCTCATTACATCTCTAGGTTTTTACGTAGTTCTCTTAAAATCTGTTTTGTTCCTGGACGAAGACCACGCCATAGCATAAAGCTCTCTGCTGCCTGCCCCACTAGCATGCCTAAACCATCATAAGCAGCGTGAACACCATTATCTAATGCCCATTGATTGAATACCGTCGTTCCAGATCCATAAACCATGTCATAAACGGCACTATTCGAATTGAAGATAATCTCAGAAATTTCAGGAAGCTGACCACTTAAACCAGACGAGGTCGAATTAATGATGACATCAAAGCCTTCATTAACATCACTTAGCCCCATACCTTTGATATTTCCATGCGACGAAAACATCTCAGCCAATAGTTCTGCCTTTGAACTGGTTCGGTTAGCGACTACCAACTGTTGTGGCTTTTGGTCGAGAAGAGGTTGAATCACTCCTCTTGCAGCACCACCAGCGCCAAGCAGAAGAACGCGAGCCCCTTCGAGCATAACTTGATGTTGAAGAAGGTCTTGAACTAAACCCTCACCATCGGTGTTATCACCAATGATCTCTCCATCATCGAGCTTCTTAAGTGTGTTTACAGCACCTGCTAGTTCAGCCCTTTCAGTCAGGCGATTAGCGAACTGATAAGCATCTTCTTTAAATGGCGCTGTGACATTACACCCTCTACCACCTTCACTAAAAAAAGCTTGAGCAGCAATGATGAATTCACCTTGTTCTGGCTGGAGTGCTGTATAGGTAAGTTGTTGGCTGGTTTGGCGAGCAAATAATGTGTGAATGAATGGCGATTTGCTTTGCCCAATAGGGTTACCGAAAACGGCATAACGATCTACTTGCTGTGTCATATCCTTACCTAACAGAAATAAAAAAGGGTCATCTATATAGATGACCCTATCACTATCCCTATAAGGAAGGAAGAACTACCAAACTCGAGGCTTGAGGTAGTCGCTATAAAGCAGAGCTTCCGGTGAACCCGCTTGTGGTTCGTAGCGGTATTCCCAGCGAGCCAATGGCGGCATCGACATTAATATAGACTCTGTGCGA
>NZ_AJZM02000153.1:92067-97598 GCF_000272405.2 Vibrio tasmaniensis 1F-187 | reverse complement strand
GCATAGCCACTCTGCCAAGGCGCCATTTTTCAACACGTTAGAACCGACTAAACGTTAGCCCCGCTGTGTTCGGGTGCCTACTTTACGGATTGAGTGAAGATAGTCAAACAAAAAAATGAATTTCAATTCCGTTTGCTGACATTTAAATCAAATTGCTGCATGTTCGATCTCTTCAATCAATAAACACGCAGCAAAATGGAGCAAATTAAGGAATTCGACGTTACCACTTCTTCATAAAACGACCGACTAGACTTGGATGGTAAGCCCAACAATGGTCAAACATCGTCATAAGTTGTGGGTTGCCATATTTCGAAAGACTAACCGCATGAAAACGGTTTTTGTGCTCTTTCAATTTTTCGACCTGAGCAATCATTTCATCAGACTGCTTAGGAGCAATAAAGTCAGAAAGCACGATCAAATCTGCGTTCTTGTATTTGTCACCCGTCATCAAATCAATCGACTTCATGAGTACAGGTTCTAGATCCGTACCGCCGTGGAATGAATAGCTTAAGAAGTCGCTCGCTTCACGCAGGCCATCTTGCCTTGTTAACTCATAGGTAATCTGCTCAGAAGAGAACAGAATCACGTAACAGTCTCTCTCTTCCGCAAGCGCGATTTGCATCAAAGCGTAAGCCATTGCTTTGGCTGACTGCTCTGGGAACCCACTCATAGAACCAGAAGCGTCCACACAGACGATGAACGGCCCTTTTTCAATATCGACGTTTTTGCTATCAGGCTTTTGCGCTTTTACTTTACGTAATGTCCGTGATTTACCTTGCGAACGATAGCTCAATAAACGCTTGTCGGCCAAGTGCTTATAAAAGATAACCTCAAGTTCAGGGTAAGCGAGGAACATGGTTTCGTTTGGCAGCATCTTGTTGAGATCATCACTTTCGTGAATCCCAACAATATCATCGACCGCTTCATCGCTTTTCTCTTCAACCATCTGCAGTTCTTCTACAGGAGCTTTGTGTAGCGAAGGATCATCTTCCTCACCAGCCATACGTCCTAGTTTTTCTGCGATCTCTTGCAAACCCTTGTGCTTATTCAGAAACTCAGCGTGGCGCTTCATGATGGTTAGGTCTGTTTTGCTTAATTTGGCCGATGCCATGTCCCACAAACGCCCTACACTGCCTTCATCGCCCGACTCTGTCACTTTGTCCATGTTTTTCATGGTTTCCATGCGCTGATAAAGATCAGCTAAGACTTTTTCTTTGCTTGTTTCGAGTTCGGTGACTTGAGCTTGTTTGATGGCATCTGACAGCGATTGGTACCATTGATCACAAAAGTAATGTGGAAACATCGCGTTATAAACACCTTTATTGTTTTCCATCAAACGTCTTGCTTGTAGATAAAATGCTGAGTGCCACTCCAGCTTCTTAATAACGCGATCAATCTCGTCAAAAAACTGAGATTCATCCCAGTAAATCACTTCTTGGTAAAGTGCGATTTCCTCTTGGAAACGGTCGGTTTCACACACTTTAGTGACGCGTTTTTTTACTTTACCGCGCCATTTAACTAAGTGGTTTTTGACTGATGTTTTCACACCTTTATTCTCAGCAGCCATCATCACTTGAGAACGAGCGATAAGATCATTCATCGCGGTATCAATGATACCTGAGTCAGCCACCATCAAAGCGAGGTTTAAGCCGTCAGCTCCTAACATATGCTCCCCCTCTTACTCAAAGTACTGACTCATGAACTTAATGCGTTGCGCGATCTTGCTACTCTTCACTTTTGTCGTTTCAAGCTCTTGTGTTACCGCCTGTAAGCTTGATTCCATCGCTTTCGGTAAATCAGGGTCAATATAGTTATGCGGTAATGCGTCATGGAATTCAGTGCGTACTCTTTTTAACTTGAATTCAGCTGCAGTTAACTGTTCTAGGGCTTTCTCAGCGCCATTCAACCACTTGTTATACAGTTCTTGATCTAAACCGTCAGTAGTCACCACACTCACCAATACAGAACGATTAGCAATATCTTTGATCACTAATTGATTCGATGCATCCAAGTCGAGCTTTAAGCGGCATAGATTTTTGTTTTCGTTTACGTAACCATAAATATCGCCATGACCTTCTTTTAGAACGCGGTCAAAATCATCTTTGGCTACATACACCCAACGACTATCACCTTTCTCAGATTCAGACACCGACATATTGCTTTGCAGCATAACCAATTTAATAAGATTGTATGCGCTACCGACGCTGTACATTTTCGCGTTCTTGATATCATTTTGGTAAACGTCTTTACGTCGTAAGCCACTGGTTGACTCCACTGAGAGCGACACCGACAGAGTCGATTCAACATCATCTTGAATCTCTTCTAGCTCTTCACGAGACATTTCAATTTGAGATTTCGACTCTTGCTGATCAAACGCTCGGTTCAACGCAAAATCTTTTACAACGCTACGAACCACATCGCGAGATTCAGGGCTATGCCACAAACAATCTTGAAGAAGCATAATATCGAGCGGGTTAACGCTATCACGGCCACTGAAAAATGCGCTCGCTTTCAATAGTTTAACCGCTTTCTTCCAGCGTCTGTCCGAAACATACAAATCCGACTCTGACGCTGAGCCTTGCTTCTTAACCGTGTCTTCAAGCATGGTTTTTAGCTCAAATAACTTGTTAAACGAATTATCCGTCAACTCCAGATTATCGAGTTCTTTCTGCCATTGATGATATTCAATGTCTGTAATCGCTAACCCTTTTGGAATGACGGCTTCTTGAGAAGTACCTGTCGTTAGCATCGATTTGAAGTTTTGTTTGTTTTGAATACGGTTGACGAACACGCGAACTAACATTCGGTCATAAAGTGCTTCTAGTCCACTGTCTTCGTCAGGAAGTTCATTAGACGCTGAAACCAACAAGCGCATCGGCACACGCTCAATGTCTGCGCCGTTTTTAAATGTCTTTTCGTTAACCACAGTCAGTAACGTATTGAGAATGGCAGGGCCTGCTTTCCAGATCTCATCAAGGAATACGACTTGCGCGGTTGGTAGGTAGCCTTCGGTCAGCCTTACGTAACGACCGTTGTCTTTTAATTCTTGAATGCTTAGTGGGCCGAACACTTCCTCAGGAGTAGAGAAACGTGTCATCAAATATTCGAAGTAGCTACTGTTGTCAAAAGCCTGGATGAGGCGTTTAGCGATAAGGCTTTTTGCGATACCCGGAGGGCCCAATAGGAACACACTTTCGCCAGCCAGAGCCGCCAGTAAACAAAGCTTAATGGTGTCTTCTCTTTCATAAACGCCATCAGAGAGAGCATGCGCTAATTTATTGATTCTTTCAGAGAGTAGCGCCTTGTCAGCATGTGAGGAAATAGAAGGGTTCATGCGTTACTCCGAAAATCTTTGAACAGTTGAGAGTGTAGATACGTTTTTATACATTTGTTAGCACTTTGTTACAAGTATCTTTTATTATTTAGTTGCCTTTATATCAGATGGTTAAGCTGCAATTTTCGCGCAATCATAGATTCCAATTATGAGAGTAGCATCACGAATGGTGTGAAACTAAATCTATTGTTAACCCTAATTTTTCTTTTATTTTCGACACCATAGACGTTATGGTGGTACACGTCTTCAGTTATAAGAAAAATTGGCAAGGAAAGTGGCCAGATTGCATGAGTAAAGTTATCCATCAATGGAAAAGTATTTCTCTTATAGAAGAGAACGTGACGCTCCCTACGAACGTCGTGGTAAAACATACAACAATAAACCACCCCGGCGCGGCCGTTATTCTTCCTATCACTTCGTCTGGAAAAATCATCCTCATTAACCAGTTTCGTCCTTCTCTTAAAAAATGGCTTTTGGAACTCCCTGCTGGCACGATGGAAATTGATGAGACACCTCTTCAATGTGCACAACGCGAACTCGAAGAAGAAACGGGTTACAGTGCAACTTATTTCCAGAGCTTGGGACAAGTTACCCCTTTAGCTGGCTTCTGTGATGAGATCCAACACTTGTTCATCGCAAAAGACTTAAGCCTTACTACCCGCTTTGAATGTGATGAAGATGAAGTAATAGAGGTTATCGAACTTAGCTTGGAAGAACTGCAACATAAAATTCGCAACGATCAAATTACCGATACCAAAACCATCGCTTGTTTAAGCAAAGCCCAACTATGTGGCCATCTATAGCCAATTATATGACTACCTAATAGTACTCTAGGAGATAAACATGGACTTTCGTTCTGACACCGTAACTAAACCTTCGCAAGCTATGCGTGATGTAATGGCAAATGCAGAAGTAGGCGATGATGTATATGGCGATGACCCAACCGTCAACGAACTGGAACAATGGGCTGCAAATGAAACCGGTTTTGAAGCGGCTATGTTCACTTCTTCCGGCACACAGGCCAACCTACTGGGTTTAATGGCGCACTGTGAGCGTGGTGACGAATACCTTTGTGGCCAACAAGCGCACAACTACAAATACGAAGCTGGCGGCGCTGCAGTATTAGGCTCGATTCAACCTCAGCCAATCGAGAACAACCCTGACGGCACGTTAGATTTTAAAAAGCTTGCTGCTGCGATTAAGCCAGACGACAGCCACTTTGCTCGTACTAAGCTTCTTAGTTTAGAAAACACAATCAATGGTAAAGTGCTGCCAGTCTCTTACCTAGCGGAAGCGCGTGAGTTCGTAAACCAACACGGCCTGCAAATGCACTTAGATGGCGCGCGTGTCTATAACGCGGCGGCTGCACTAGATGTTCACATTAAAGAGATCGCACAACACTTCGATTCGATGACAATTTGTTTATCAAAAGGTTTGGGTGCTCCGATTGGCTCTCTACTTCTTGGTAGCAAAGCGTACATCGCTAAAGCTCGTCGATTGCGTAAAATGGTCGGTGGTGGTATGCGTCAGGCTGGTATTCTTGCTGCAGCAGGTAAAATGGCGCTCACGGAGAACGTGGCTCAACTTAAAGTAGACCATGAAAACGCAAAAAAACTAGCGATTGGTCTAAGCAAGTTAGAAGGTTTCTCAGTTAACCCTGATTTCATTCAGACTAATATTGTGTTTGCGAAGTTAGATCAGTCGATTGATATTAACCGTATCGCACGGGAGTTAGGAGAGCAAGGCATTACAATGTCACCAGGTAACCCTGTACGTTTTGTTACTCATAGAGATATCAGTTCAAAAGACATCGCGACTTTCCTAACTAAGTTGGAAAGTGCGCTTTAACGCTGAACAAGATTCACATTAAAGCAATTAAGACTAGAGCTTCCCTTACGAAGCTTTAGTCTTTTAAAAAAAATCATTCACCTCTTCCACCTCACCTATACCTATACCTATACCTATACCGACTAATCTGACTAATAGACTCAACTAAATTAACTGCAACAGAACGCAATCTTGTTTTGGCCTATGTGAATACCTTCTATGTATTAAACCTGCGTTTAAGTATTAAATTATCGTTAAATTTCGATTTTCATTTGTGAGATTAAATTTTTCATGCACGATAAAATCAAATAATTTAATCGTAATAATTTAATTTTTATTTGCCATGCGTACGGTATTTAAGAATAAAACA
>NZ_AJZM02000153.1:39640-92057 GCF_000272405.2 Vibrio tasmaniensis 1F-187 | reverse complement strand
ATAGCCACTCTGCCAAGGCGCCTTAGTAACTCCAATCGAATCGCTTATTGCCATCCTCTTGGGTACGGGATGCATTCTACGGATTCGAGCGTTTGAGTCAATATTATTTTTGTATTTTTAATTCGTTTGAATAGATTTTATACGAAACAGGCTAAATAGCTGACTTTGTGTGCAAAGCACTTTGTGGACAGGCTATTCAAAGGAGATCTATATCACATTAGATATCCACTATTGATAATTTAACCTTAGGTTAAAGATCAAAAAAGCGAGCCTCAGCTCGCTTCTTCATCAATGGTGTTTTTCGTCTAACAAATCATCTTTGGCGGCCATCAAGTATTGCGCCATTGACCAGTAAGTAAGAACGGTTGCAACATAGAGTGCAATGTAACCCACCCAAACCATCCAGTCGTCGTATCGCCAGATAAGTACCCAAAGAGCGAACATCTGAGAAACGGTTTTCACTTTACCAACCCAAGATACCGCAACGCTTGCACGTTTGCCGATTTCAGCCATCCATTCACGAAGCGCCGAGATGATAATTTCACGACCAATCATGGTCACAGCAGGAATAGTCACCCAGATCGAGTGATAATGCTCGGTAACTAAGATAAGAGCAGTAGCAACGAGCACTTTATCCGCCACGGGGTCAATAAAGGCACCAAAGCGAGACGTTTGTCCTAGTTTACGAGCCAGCATGCCATCTAGCCAGTCAGTAAAACCCGCTACCCAAAACACCATTGCAGCAGCAAAAGGAGCCCATTCATAAGGTAGGTAAAAAACAACAACGAATACTGGGATTAAAAATAGTCTCAGTAAGGACAAAATGTTAGGTATATTCAAACGCATATTATTAGGCTCTTATCAATTGCGCTTTAATGGTGCGGGATTTTTACTATTGTTTCAATGCTTGATAAATGTTTTCTGCCAAAGAATGACTAATGCCCGGCACTTTGGCTATTTCTTCGACAGTTGCACGCTTAAGTTCTTGTAAGCCACCCATATATTTCAACAAAGATTGACGACGCTTAGGCCCTACCCCTTCAATTCCTTCAAGTGCACTGGTTCTACGCGTTTTACCACGTTTTGCTCTGTGCCCGGCTATAGCATGATTATGGCTTTCGTCACGAATATGTTGGATAAGGTGTAGCGCTGGCGCATCACTGGGTAAATTGAACTCTTCGCCTTCAAGAGTCACCAAGGTTTCTAAACCCGGTTTGCGCGTAACCCCTTTGGCTATACCCATCATTCTTGGTCGAAATGGCCAATCACCCCAATATTGAGAAATGATCTCATGAGCGCGGTTGAGCTGACCTTTACCACCGTCGATAAAAATGATGTCTGGGATCTTATCGACATCAAGTTGCTTCGAGTAACGCCTCTCAAGCGCCTGAGCCATTGCCGCGTAATCATCACCACCGGTAATGCCAGTGATGTTGTAACGGCGGTATTCCGGCTTAACAGGGCCTTCCTGATTGAACACCACACAAGACGCTATCGTACTTTCACCCATGGTATGACTGATATCAAAACATTCCATCCGTTTAATCACATCCATCGACAACACTTCTTGAAGCTCTTTAAAGCGCTGGTTGATGGTCATCTTGTGATTAATCTTGGTGGTAATAGCCGTCAATGCATTGGTATTCGAGAGTTTAAGGTAACGACCTCGAGTACCTGAAGGGTTGGTATTGAAGTGAATCTTACGACCCGCCACTTCACACAAGGCTTCTTGAATCGGTGTGATATCTTCCATCAAATCGGCATTGAGAATCAAACGAGTTGGGATGGTTCTCGCTTCATTATGCGCAAGATAGTATTGGCTTAAAAAGCTCGAAAAAACCTCTTCTCGCACCGTATTGGTGGGAATTTTCGGGAAATGGCTTCTACTGCCTAAAACCTTGCCTTGGCGAATCATCAAGATATGAATACACGCTACGCCATTCTCTTGAGCAAAGCCCAACACGTCCATATCTTCCATTGAATCGTCGGATACATATTGTTGTTCTTGCACGCGTCGAATCGCTTGGATTTGGTCACGGAACGCGGCAGCTTGCTCAAAGCGAAGCTCTCGGCTTGCTGTGTCCATCTTTTCGATGAGCGTCTCAAGGACTAACTTGTCCTTCCCTTGCAAGAACAGACGAACGTAATCGATAAGTTCACTGTACTCTTCATCAGAGATGATTGAGCTGACACATGGCGCAGCACAACGGCCAATCTGATACATCAAACACGGGCGCGTTCTATTGGCATAAACGGTATCTTCACACTGACGGGCAGGGAAAATCTTTTGGATTAGGTGTAGCGTCTCACGCACAGCGCCGGAATCAGGGTAAGGACCAAAGTATTCGCCCTTTTTCTTTTTAGCACCACGATGCATCGACAAACGAGGATGCTTGTGACCGCTAATAAAAATATAAGGGTACGACTTATCATCACGCAAAAGTACGTTGTATTTAGGCAAGTACTGCTTGATGTAGTTATGCTCAAGGATGAGCGCTTCTGTTTCCGTGTGCGTTACAGTGACATCGATCTTGTCAATATTGCTGACTAAAGCGCGTGTTTTTTCACTGTCGACTTTTTTACGGAAATAACTGGAAAGGCGTTTTTTGAGGTTCTTAGCTTTACCGACGTAAATAACAACAGCCTCGGCGTTATACATTCGATAAACGCCGGGCTGCTCTGTTACTGTCTTGAGGAATGAGACTGAGTCAAACAAGTTGGTCACTATACGATCTCAGTGTTAAAGGGTCTCAGTGTCTAACATTCCATGTCTAATCGCTAAATGCGTCAGCTCTACATCGCCACTGATATCCAATTTGCTGAACAAACGGTAGCGGTAACTGTTGACTGTTTTAGGACTTAGATTGAGTTGTTCTGAAATATCCGTCACTTTCTGACCTTTGGTAATCATCATCATGATTTGAAGTTCACGTTCAGATAAGTCTGCGAATGGATTTTCAGACGCAGGCGAGAATTGGCTCAAAGCCATCTGCTGCGCAATTTCTGGCGAAATGTATCGTTGGCCACTATTAACCACTCGAATTGCATTTACCATTTCATCCGGACCTGCCCCTTTAGTAAGGTAACCAGCAGCTCCAGCTTGCATCACTTTAGTTGGAAACGGATTTTCCGTATGAACAGTTAAAACGATGATTTTAACATCAGGGTTGAAACGCAAGATTTTCTTGGTTGCTTCTAAGCCACCAATACCAGGCATATTCATATCCATCAAAATAACGTCAGTATTGTTAGTACGACACCATTTTGCAGCATCTTCACCGCTCTCAGCTTCCCCTGCTACGTTCATTCCACGGACGTCTTCAATAATACGTCGTATCCCTGTGCGAACCAGCTCGTGATCATCTACAAGGAAAACATTTATCAAACTTGTATCTCCACACTATTAATTGGCTCTGCAACCACTGTGTCATTTCATCTGTTTGAAACAATTGAACAAAGGAACAGTGAATCGCAGCATTGAGTACATCTTAACTTAATTACTAAAAAAAAGCTCTGTTGAATATGTGCTGAAACACGAACTTTAGCAAGTACTTATTAACAAATAAGCCAACTAAAACAACAAGCTTTTTCTAAAAATCAACCAGTTAAAACAACGCCCAATAAAATCACACAAGATAAAGATATTTTCAATACCATTGAATAGCCATTCGCGACAATTTCACTTATTTGCTTATAGAGTCCCGTTATTTGCCTCTGTTAACTAGAATTTAGTTAGTATTTTTGCTGCCTGTTATGCGCTGAGGGTCGCTAGGTGGTAGTATTCGATTCCCAATTTCAATAGGTTACTACATTGGATATTCAGCAAGGCTTTGTACTCACAAGACAAGCAAGAGACTTTTCAGGGCGCACACAAATCGACTTGTGGTTAAGCACCCCTCAAGGCCCTACTCTACTGATAATTCAAAATGAAAAGCCTGTATTTTTTGTCGCGCAAACTGATGTTGAAGCATGTCAGGCTATCGCAGCGAAAGAGTCTATCAATTGCCAGTTAAAGCCTTTAGAGCTAGCAACATTTGACCAAACCCCTTTAGCCGCTTGTTACACCTCTCTGTCGAGAAGTAGCTTTAGTTTAGCGCAAGCCTTTCACAGCGAAGAAATCCAAACCTTTGAAAGCGATATTCGACTCGCCGATCGATTCTTAATGGAACGCTTTATTAAAGGCAGTATCGAATTCACAGGCACTATCACCCCAAAAAGACAGCATCGCAGAGTATCGAACGCAAAATGTCGAACTGGCGATTACTTGCCAAACTTGTCTGTGGTTTCGCTTGATATTGAATGCTCGGAAAAAGGCGTACTTTATTCCATTGGCTTAGACAGCCCGATGGACAGCCGAGTCATCATGGTCGGCGAACCACAAGAGGCTGACACAAACGTCCAATGGGTTACCAACGAGAAAGAGCTGCTTGAAGCTATGATTGCGTGGTTCTCCGAGTTTGACCCAGACATCATCATCGGTTGGAATGTCATTGATTTCGACTTTAGGCTGCTGCACAAGCGTTCGGAATGGAACGAAGTGAAACTCAGTATCGGTAGAGACAATCAACCAAGCTTTTTCCGTAGTTCTGCACAAAACCAGCAAGGCTTTATCACTATCCCAGGCCGCGTTGTGTTGGATGGCATCGACATGCTCAAGACAGCGACCTACCACTTCCGCTCTTGGTCTCTTGAATCGGTATCTCAAGAGCTACTCGGCGAAGGCAAAGACATCCATAACGTTCACGACCGCATGGATGAGATAAACCGGATGTTTAAGTTCGATAAGCCTTCGCTCGCCAAGTACAACCTTCAAGACTGCGTGCTAGTAAATCGCATCTTCGAACACACTCACCTACTCGACTTCGCGATTGAGCGCTCTCGATTAACCGGTGTCGAGCTGGATCGTGTTGGTGGCTCTGTTGCGGCCTTTACTAATTTATACATGCCTCAAATACACCGAGCAGGTTACGTCGCGCCGAACTTAGAGCCTGAGAACTGGATCGCTAGCCCCGGTGGTTATGTGATGGATTCGATTCCCAACCTTTATGACTCTGTGTTGGTACTCGATTTTAAGAGCCTTTACCCATCGATCATTCGTTCTTTCTTAATTGACCCGATGGGGTTAATTGAAGGACTAAAGTTAGAGTTAGGCTCTGAAGAAGACCAAGCGGTGGCTGGGTTTCGTGGCGGTCAATTCCACCGCTCTAAGCACTTTCTACCAGAGATGATCGAAAATCTCTGGGCAGCGCGTGATGTCGCAAAGAAAAATAACGAGAAAGCTTTTTCTCAGGCGATTAAGATCATCATGAACTCTTTCTATGGTGTGCTGGGTTCTTCTGGTTGTCGTTTCTTTGATACTCGATTGGCGTCATCGATCACCATGCGTGGTCATGAGATCATGAAGCAAACCAAGGTTCTGATCGAAGATAAAGGGTATCAAGTAATTTACGGAGATACCGATTCAACTTTCGTGTCTCTTAATGGCAGTTTTGAGCAAGAACAAGCAGACGAGATTGGTCACTCTCTTGTTGCTTACATCAACGACTGGTGGACGAATCACCTGAAAGAGGTCTACAACCTCACCTCGATACTTGAATTGGAATACGAGACCCATTACCGCAAGTTTCTAATGCCGACAATTCGGGGCTCTGAGACAGGATCGAAGAAACGTTATGCAGGCTTAATCAATCAAGGTGACCAAGAGAAGATCATTTTTAAAGGCCTTGAAAGTGCACGAACCGATTGGACGCCTCTCGCACAACAGTTCCAACAAACCTTGTATGAGATGGTCTTTCACGACCAAGATCCAAGTGATTATGTTAGACAGTTTGTCGATGAAACATCCGCAGGCAAACACGATGACCTACTGGTTTATCAAAAGCGCTTGCGCCGTAAATTGCATGAATACCAGAAGAACATTCCGCCACAGGTTCGCGCAGCAAGATTAGCCGATGAGATCAATGCTCAGCTCGGTCGCCCACTTCAATACCAAAACAAAGGACGTATTGAATATTTGATTACGCTGAGTGGCCCTGAGCCCAAGGAGTACTTAAAGAGTGGCATCGATTATCAACATTACATCGACAAGCAGATTAAACCGGTCGCAGAAGCGATTTTGCCCTTCATTGGTTTAGATTTTGAAAGAGTTAGCGGGCAGCAACTAGGCCTGTTCTAGATTTAATTCTCTTTTCGAGGCGACATTAGACTCGAGATATCTATTAAAACTCGAACCGGACATCAAAACGAAAAAAGCAGAGGAGTTCTTAACTCGCTCTGCTTTTTCATATCAACGGATAGCTTACGAAGCCCTATCCGATTCGAAACTCAGTTTTCTGATACTGCTTAACCAGCCATTCACCAAAGCCATCAAGAATCCCTATCACCGAACGTTTGGGAATCGCTCGTCCAGACAGCAGAATACCCAATCTTTGAATCTCAACTTCTTTCTCTGGATGATATCTCAAGAACTGTTGACCGCACTCCATAGGTGCATCGAACCAATTCTTGTCTCGGTACATAATCAAAGAGTAACTGGCTCGCAGAAGCTTCTTGGCAATAATCACTTGCGCGGCGACTTGCTGCTCTGGCGTTGTTGCTCGGGCAATCTTATTATGATAAACCGCTAACCAATTCTCCGCGTCCATATTCCAGTGTTTGGCAATTTCCCAACTCGTTTCGAAATCGCCATAGCAGTCTGATAAATCTTCACCATGCACACACACAGCTAAATGCTTAAGCATGAAGCCCCACGTAAAGATATTGTCGAAATCAACTATCTCGCTCACCAAGGTGGTTTTGATCGCCACTTGAGTGACCTGAGGGAAGCTCTTTTGGAAGCGCCATTTAATGGTATTCAGCAGCGTGGTTCGTTGATCTGGGAAAGGACGATGGGTAACCACAACCACATCTAGATTCGAGCGACCGACAACGGCTTGTTTGCGTGCCACACTGCCATAAACATAGACACTGTGCAGATTAGAACCTAACCCACCTTTTAGAAAGGTAATCAGATCGTTAACCACAGGTTGAAATTCAGGTTGAAATGGCTGTGTTGGGTCAATAACAGATAGCTGCATAGGTCGTTTCGGTAAATAAAATAATGATTTAACTGTCTCTCTATGATCGCTTAGGTGACTTTATGATTCAAGCTATTCCTATTTATAGCGTCTACGAGATATAATCACCGGATAGACCCAATAAGGACAAACACAAAATGCCTAGAGCAAGTGAGATTAAAAAAGGTTTTGCGATCAATGTTGATGGCAAAACAGTACTAGTTAAAGATATCGAAGTAACAACACCAGGTGGCCGTGGCGGTCAAAAGATTTACCGCTTCCGTGGTCACGATGTAGCAACTGGCGTTAAAACAGAAGTTCGTCACAAGGCTGACGAAATCGTTGAAACGATCGACGTAACTAAGCGTGCAGTGATGTTCTCTTACGTTGATGGCAACGAGTACATCTTCATGGATAACGAAGATTACACACAATTCATCTTCAACGGTGAAATGATCGAAGACGAACTACTGTTCATCAACGAAGATACGCAAGGTATGTACGCGATTCTTATCGACGGTACTGCAGCGACTCTTGAACTACCAACTTCAGTTGAGCTAGTAATCGAAGAGACAGACCCTTCAATCAAAGGTGCATCTGCTTCAGCTCGTACTAAGCCAGCTCGTCTGTCTACAGGCCTTACTGTTCAAGTTCCTGAGTACATTGCAACTGGCGACAAAGTTGTTGTGAACACAGCTGAACGTAAATACATGAACCGCGCAAGCTAAGATACTGATTATGACCGAAGCTAACGACCTAATGTCTTACGACGACGCAATTGACACTGCATACGACATCTTTCTAGAGATGGCTGCTGATAATCTTGAACCTGCAGACGTGATCTTATTCACGGCTCAGTTTGAAGATCGTGGCGCTGCAGAACTTGTTGAAACTGGTGACGATTGGGTTGAACATGTTGGCTTTGAAGTCGACAAAGAGATCTACGCTGAAGTACGCATTGGTCTTGTAAATGAAGCTGATGATGTCTTAGATGACGTATTCGCTCGTCTACTGATCAGCCGTGACCCTGAACACAAGTTCTGTCACATGTTGTGGAAACGCGACTAGGCTCTTCTTAAACCAGCTCAGAGTACTGAGCTGGTTTTCTTACGACTTCATAGCCTCATCACTTTACCAAACTGCAACTCTACAAAATTATGACCAAAGCAAAGACAGATACCCTATCCAAAGGCTATGCCTGTGTTGGATTAGTAAATCCCAAAACCCCTGAAAATGTTGGCTCAGTAATGCGAGCAGCTGGTTGCTATGGAGCAAACTCTGTATTTTATACAGGCACCCGTTATGACCACGCTCGACAGTTTCATACCGACACCAAAGAAAAGCACCTTGAGTTGCCATTAATTGGTGTTGAAGATCTTAAAGATATTATTCCTGTTGGCTGCGTGCCCATCGCGGTTGATTTGATAGAAGGCGCCAAGCCTCTGCCTGATTATAAGCACCCACCTCGTGCTTTTTATATCTTCGGCCCTGAAGATGGGACTCTGAAAAAAGAGATCACAGACTTCTGTCGTGAAACTATCTATGTTCCGACTAATGGCTGCATGAACCTTGCTGCTGCGGTCAATGTCATTTTGTATGACCGCATGGCGAAGGGTGATAACTTTTCTAATCATTTGAAAGTGACCTAAAACCAATCGTAGTCCATAGCTAGTCACCCTAGCTAGTGAAGCACTTCTACCTGGTTAATCGTTTCTACTTGGTAAGCACTTCCACATGATTTGAACTGCGCCATATTCAAGACGAAAAAAAACCTGCTAAGTTAGCAGGTTTTTTAGTATTCGAAACGTTGGATTAAGCTTAAGAACTGTAGCAACTACTGGTGTAATTACTTACGTGATCTTGGCTTAGCCGGTTTAGCCGGGCGTCCGTTGTTTAGTTTAGGCTTTTTGGTAGCCTGAGGTTTGCCATTGGTCGCTGGAGCACTACGGCCTGAATCAGGTGTTGTAGTACCGCGAGTTGCAGGCTTCTTACGCTTAGTCTGGTTGCTACGGCCTTTAGGAGCATTTGCGCGCTCTTCATGACGCTTAACAGCACGACGAATTTTCTGGCTACGAGAACGCTCACGCTTACGAGAAGTGTTTGCAGGATCAAGATCCAACAGTGTCTCTTTTTCTGGCTGAAGTTCAACAAGCTCACGCAAGTAGTTTACTTCTTGAAGATCTAGCTCTTTCCAACCGCCACGAGGCAGTTTCTTATCAAGGTAGATATCACCGTAACGTACACGTTTCAGACGGCTTACTGTTGTTTCTTGTGATTCCCAAAGACGACGAACCTCACGGTTACGACCTTCGTTAATTGCCACGTAGAAAGTATGGTTCATACCTTCACCGCCAGCGTAAACCACATCTTCGAAACGAGCCATACCATCTTCAAGTTGAACGCCACGAGTCACGTTCTTAACTTTTTGCTCGGTTACTTCACCAAATACACGTACTAGGTACTCACGCTCAACCTGACGGCTTGGGTGCATTAGGCGGTTAGCTAGTTCACCATCGGTTGTGAACAACAGTAGGCCTGATGTGTTTGCATCAAGACGACCAACTGAAATCCAACGAGAACCACGGATCTTAGGTAGACGATCGAAAACAGTACGGCGACCTTCAGGATCGTGACGAGTACAAAGCTCACCTTCAGGTTTGTAGTAAGCAAGTACACGACAAACCACTTCTTCAGAGGCTTTGCCTGTAATTGTGTGGCCATCGATACGGATCACTGAGTTCTCGTCTTCAAGACGCTCACCCAATTTCGCAACTTGACCGTTAACACTTACACGACCAGATTTGATTAAACCTTCTAGTTCACGACGAGAACCGTGACCAGCTCGCGCTAAAACCTTCTGTAATTTTTCGCTCATTTACTCTTTTCTACCTAATTGTCGTCTTCACAGACGTCGAATGAATTTTTCGCGACCAAATCGCGGTCGCGTATTATCGCAAATAACCTGCCAAAAAGCACTTGTTATTTACTCTGACAGGTTTGCTGTTTCGTTACAGACTGTTAATCAGTAACGCTATTATTCAAACGGCGCTGGATCACCGGCACCACGACGTAAAACAACGGCGTCATCGTCACTAAAGTCAATAACCGTAGTAGGTTGCTCACCTAAGTAGCCGCCATTCAAAATGACATCAACCGCATGCTCTAAGCTGTCACGAATTTCTTCAGGATCCGATTCAGTTGTCTCGTTCCCCGGAAGAATCAGAGACGTCGACATTAATGGCTCGCCCATTGCTTCTAGAAGGTCTAGGGCAATTTTGTTGTCCGGTACACGAATACCGATCGTTTTACGCTTAGCGTTCATCAAACGCTTTGGCACTTCTTTTGTTGCTTTGAAAATAAACGTGTAAGCACCTGGCGTGTGCGCCTTAAGCAGACGGAAAGCCACGTTATCTACTCGTGCATACAGTGACAACTCAGAAAGGTCACGGCATAACAAAGTGAAATTGTGCTTATCATCAATTCGACGAATTTTACAGATGCGTTCGAGTGCTTGTTTATTCTCAAGCTGACAACCCAGTGCATAACCTGAATCTGTTGGATAAACCACAACGCCGCCATTGCGAATAATCGCAACCGCTTGAGTAATTAAGCGCGCTTGTGGGTTATCTGGGTGTACATAAAAAAACTGGCTCATTGTTGATCCTCGTTATCGAATCTCTCGACTCTATCATCAGAAGGAGCTGGTTCACCTAAAGACTATTCAGATGGTGAAACCGTTTGAAACTCCCAATCTTTCCATACTTCTTCGACCCCAGAAGGTAGCCAGAGATTACGTCCAAGTTCCATCCATGGGGATGGGTAATGGAAGTCGCTGCCTTGGGAGGCTAATAGTTTGTATTGTATAGCATAATCCGCAAGTGTGCGTCTTTCTTGTTGTGCTTGCTGAGGTTGAGCCACTTCCATAGCGTCACCATTTGCTTCAACAAATGCAGCGAGAAGGCGTTTAACCCACTTGGCGGTTAGGCCATATCGCGCAGGGTGAGCAAGCACCGCTTGGCCACCAGCTGCATGAATTGCCGTGACAGCATCACCCATTGAGCACCATGTTGGCGGCACATAACCTGGATTGTTGCGCGTAAGAAACTTTTTAAACACCTGCTGCATGGTTTTCGCGTAGCCATTGTCGACTAACCATTTCGCAAAGTGAGCTCGAGTAATTGGTGCATCACCTGCAATCAACTTAACCTCTTCTAACACACCTTCACGAGTCGCTTTCTCAAGACGTTGAGCAATCATCTCTGCACGTCCGACACGGTGTTGCTTCTGTTGTTCAATTAACGCTTTCAATTCTGGTGATTCAGGATCGACGTTTAACCCAACAATATGGATATCTTTGTTTTGCCAAACAGTTGAGATCTCGATGCCGTTAATCAACTGAATAGGAAGATTGTTATCAGCAATATAGCTGCGTGCTTCTGCAAGCCCATCAGTCGTATCATGATCTGTAATCGCTAACGCTTCGATGTTAAAGCCTAGCGCTCGGTCAATCAGTTCAGGTGGAGTAAGTCGGCCATCTGAGGCTGTTGTATGACTATGTAGATCAATTCTCATATATTCTTTTTCATTGTTTTCAATTTTTATCGTTATATTTGTGTCAACGCACTTGACCTGCAAGCGCAAAACTAGTTAACTAGTACACAAATACGAAGTATCACATTTGATAGGTTCACTATGTTACAAGAATTTAACCAAAACCATAAAGATAAAGTTTTAGAACTTTCTTCAGTAGAAGCAAGTTCAGAGCTTAATTGGTGGCGCACTTGGACAAGTTCTTGGTGGGCCAACGTGTACTTCTAATTAAACAGTTTGTTTATAAAAAAGTTATCACTAAGCCCGCTTTCATAGCGGGCTTTTTAATTTGTCGAACATCTCACATTCAACTGACTAACAAATCAACGAATTGACAATATTCTAGATTGGGTGAAAGGTATCTTTATGCGACTATGTACGGCAGGAAATTTAAAGAATCATAAAGGAGGTCTTGTGAACAAGGCCATTGAAATCAAAAAGCTGGGAACCATTGAGGTCATCAATTCTTCCGTTCCTTACTCGCAAGATCCAACCAGTGTTTTTCATACTCTGTGTGAAAACAAAACAGACAGTCTGTTGTTGGAATCTGCTGAGATTGAATCTAAACAGAACCTGACAAGCCTACTCCTTATCGACTCTGCTGTTCGCATCGTATGTCGCGGACATGAAGTAACCTTTCAAGCGTTGACTCAAAATGGTCAAGCGCTAATCGAACACCTAGCTCAAAACGTTAAAACAGAGATAAAATCTGACCTTACGGATAACGTATTGACGCTGACTTTTGTCGAACCAAGCAACGAATTAGACGAAGATTCACGTTTAAGAGAAGCGTCTTCATTCGATGCACTGCGTTTGGTTCAACACAGCTTTGAGCAAGACGCGGATAACAAGCACGCGTTATTCATGGCTGGCCTATTCGCTTACGACATCGTGGCGAACTTTGAACCGCTAGGCGATGCAGAAGCGACCAACAACTGCCCTGACTTTGTTTTCTACGTTGCAGAAACACTATTGCGTTTCGATCACCAAGAGAACGAAGGTCTGCTTCACGCCAGCTTGTTCACTCAAGATGAAAACATCAGAACACAATTAACTGAGCGTCTAGCTGACATTCAAACACAATGTCAGTCATTGAAAGCCATCACAGAAGTAACGCCGCTCGACAATGTTGACGCTGTACCAAGTGTTTCAGATGAAGACTTCTGCCAAACGGTTCGTGACCTAAAAGAGTACGTAGTAAAAGGCGATGTGTTCCAAGTGGTACCTTCACGCCGCTTCACGCTGCCTTGCCCTGCTCCACTGGCGGCTTATAAAGAGCTCAAGCAAAGTAATCCAAGCCCTTACATGTTCTATATGCAAGACGAGCTGTTTACTCTGTTTGGTGCTTCTCCAGAAAGTGCACTGAAGTACGAAACCGAAACCAACCAAATCGAGATTTACCCAATTGCTGGTACTCGCCGTCGTGGTAAGCGCCCAAATGGCCAAATCGATTTCGATCTAGACAGCCGTATTGAGCTTGAACTGCGTACCGACAAGAAAGAAAACGCCGAGCACATGATGCTTGTTGACCTAGCACGTAACGATGTGGCTCGTATTGCCGAAGCAGGCACTCGCCACGTAGCAGACTTGTTGAAAGTGGATCGCTACAGCCATGTGATGCACTTGGTTTCTCGTGTTGTTGGTCAGCTACGTGAAGACTTAGATGCCCTACACGCTTACCAAGCTTGTATGAACATGGGCACGCTAACGGGCGCACCAAAAATCCGCGCAATGCAGCTTATTCGTGACGTAGAAAAAACGCGTCGTGGTAGCTACGGTGGTGCAGTCGGTTATCTAACCGGTGAAGGCACGTTAGATACGTGTATCGTGATTCGTTCTGCTTACGTTGAAAATGGCGTAGCACAAGTACAAGCGGGTGCTGGTGTGGTGTTCGATTCAGACCCACAAGCAGAAGCCGATGAAACTCGCGGCAAAGCACAAGCGGTTATCTCTGCGATTCAAGCAGCTCACACTAAGAGCTCTGCTACAAACCAACACTCATCAAATAAGAAGGAGTCGTAATCATGGCTGATATTGTATTCATCGATAACTTCGACTCATTCACTTACAACCTTGTAGACCAATTTCGTTCGTTGGGTCACAGCGTAAAAATTTACCGTAACAACATTCCTGCAAAAGTAGTTGAAGCGGCGATCAACGAACTAGACAACCCTGTTGCACTGCTTTCACCAGGCCCTGGCGCTCCAGCGGATGCGGGCTGCATGCCTGAGTTAATTCAGCTGCTAAAAGGCAAAGTGCCAATGATTGGCATTTGTTTAGGTCACCAAGCGATTGTTGAAGCCTACGGCGGCACCGTTGCAGGCGCTGGCGAAATCATTCATGGTAAGGTGTCGATGATGGAACACCAAAACCATGCGACTTACCAAGGCTTACCTTCGCCACTGGCTATTGCTCGCTACCACTCTTTAGTGGCAACGCATGTATCTGATAGCTTAACGGTGACCGCTGAAGTCGATGATTTGGTGATGTCTGTAGTTCAAGAACAAGACAAGGTTTGTGGATTCCAATTCCACCCTGAATCGATAATGACGACCTACGGTGCAACGCTTCTAGCGAACGCTATCGAATGGGCTCTTGAGAAACCTCTTCATCTAGAGAAAAGCTCTACTCTTGATAAAAAGACTAACTAGGAAACGATCATGGAACAGATTAATAAACTTTACGAACAACAGTCTCTTACTCAAGAAGAAAGCCAACAACTGTTTGATGTGATCATCAAGGGCGAACTAGACCCAATTTTGATGGCTTCTGCGCTAACTGCACTAAAAATCAAAGGCGAAACGCCCGATGAGATCGCTGGCGCAGCAAAAGCACTGCTTGCCAATGCAAACCCGTTCCCACGTCCTGATTACGATTTTGCAGACATCGTAGGTACAGGTGGCGACGGTCATGACACCATCAACATTTCTACAACTTCTGCATTTGTAGCAGCAGCGTGTGGTTTAAAAATAGCTAAGCACGGCAACCGCAGCGTATCGAGCAAATCAGGCTCTTCTGACTTACTGGATTCGTTCGGTATTAACCTAGCGATGACAGCAGAAGACACTCGTACTGCAGTCGACGAGCTTGGCGTAGCATTCCTATTTGCTCCGCAATATCACGTCGGTGTACGTCACGCGATGCCTGTTCGTCAGACGATGAAAACGCGCACTATCTTCAACATCCTTGGTCCACTGATTAACCCTGCTCGCCCTAATATCGAGTTAATGGGTGTTTACAGCAAAGAGCTCGTCCGCCCTATCGCGGAAACCATGCTGCAAATGGGTATGAAGCGTGCTGCAGTTGTGCATGGTAGTGGCCTTGATGAAGTGGCTATTCATGGCGAGACAATCGTTGCTGAAATTAAAGATGGCAAAATTCACGAGTACACAGTGACACCGGCAGACTTTGGCCTGAACACTCACCCTCTTGAAGCAATCAAGGGCGGCGAGCCAGAAGAGAACAAAGCCATCACAACCGATATCCTGACGGGTAAAGGCACAGATGCTCAAGTTGGCGCTGTGGCAGTCAACGTTGCTCTGCTAATGCGTCTATTTGGTCACGAAGATCTAAAAGCCAACACACAGCAAGCGATTGACGCGATGAACTCTGGCAAAGCATACGAGCTTGTACAAAAGCTTGCTGCACACGCCTAACGAACGACGGAGTTGAGACAAAGAATATGACACAGACTACCGATAAACTGTCGACCCACGTTTCAGTCAAAGACGCTGAAATGGCGGAAGTATTAGCAAAAATCGTTCGTGACAAATACCAATGGGTTGAAGCGCGTAAGCAAACTCAACCATTGGACGAGTTTAAAGCAGCGTTAACCGCAACAGACCGCAGCTTTTATGATGCATTGAGCGGCGAACAAACGGTTTTCATCACTGAATGTAAGAAGGCATCTCCGTCAAAAGGTTTAATCCGTGACGAGTTTGATTTGGACTATATTGCATCGGTGTACAACAACCACGCCAACGCAATTTCAGTACTGACAGACGAGAAATACTTTCAAGGTGACTTTGAGTTTTTACCAAAGGTTCGCAGCATTGCTAAGCAGCCTATTCTTTGTAAAGACTTCATGGTTGATACCTACCAAGTTTACTTAGCTCGTCACTACTCTGCTGATGCTATCTTGTTGATGCTATCGGTATTAGATGACGAAGAGTACCAAGCACTGGCGGAAGTCGCTCACTCACTCAACATGGGTGTACTTACCGAAGTCAGCAACGAAGAAGAGCTTCACCGCGCAGTCGCTTTAAAAGCAAAAGTGATCGGCATTAATAACCGTAACCTGCGTGACCTTTCGACTGATTTGAACCGTACCAAAGAGTTGGCTCCGCTGATTCGCGAACTGGCTCCAAACGCAGTCGTGATTTCAGAGTCTGGCATCTACAATCATCAGCAAGTACGTGACCTTTCAACATTTGCAGACGGCTTCCTAATCGGTAGCTCTCTGATGGCTGAAAAGAACCTAGAGCTTGCGGTGCGTAAAGTGACACTCGGTGAAAACAAGGTGTGTGGTTTAACTCACTCTGACGATGCCGCGAAAGCGTATCAAGCAGGTGCAGTATTCGGTGGTTTGATTTTCGTTGAAGCGTCTAAGCGTCATGTGGATATCGAGGCAGCTCGTTTAACCATGAGCGGCGCACCTTTGAACTACGTGGGTGTGTTCCAAAATCATAGTGTTGCTGACGTTGCTAACACAGTTTCTGAACTCGGTCTGTTTGCGGTGCAACTGCACGGTGATGAGTCTCAAGCATTTGTCGATGAGTTAAAACAATCACTACCTGAACACGTTGAGATTTGGAAAGCTTACGGTGTGGCTTCTGGTGCTGAAAACGGTGCTAAAAGCGCGCTACCAGAATTACTGAAAAGCAACGTGACTCGTCACCTGCTAGATACTAAAGTGGGTTCTCAAACGGGTGGTACAGGTCAAGCGTTCGATTGGAGCCTAATCAACAACCAAAGCGCAATCATGTTGGCGGGTGGCCTAACCCCAGACAATGCTAACCAAGCAGCGAAACTAGGCTGCTTAGGGCTAGACCTAAACTCAGGCGTTGAATCCACTCCAGGTAAAAAAGACGCAGACAAGCTGCAACGCGCTTTTGCAGCGATTCGTAATTACTAGTCCAAGCTCGGCGCTAGAAATTAGAAAGCAGAAACTAAAAACATATTTTTGAGCTTTGCCTTTTGCGAAGCTCAAGCAAGATTAAATGACTTGGTGTGAATACACATCGATAGAATTGAAGGAATAACACAATGGCTAAACTCGATGCCTACTTTGGTGAATACGGTGGTCAATACGTACCGCAGATCCTAGTGCCAGCACTAGACCAACTGGAACAAGCATTTATCGATGCACAAGCAGATCCTGAGTTCCGCAGTGAATTCATGACGCTTCTTCAAGAGTACGCAGGTCGTCCAACGGCACTAACGCTAACGCGTAACCTGACTAAAGGTACAAAAACCAAACTGTACCTAAAGCGTGAAGATCTACTTCACGGCGGTGCTCACAAGACAAACCAAGTTCTTGGCCAAGCATTGCTAGCAAAACGTATGGGCAAACAGGAAATCATCGCTGAAACTGGCGCAGGCCAACATGGTGTTGCAACGGCTCTAGCTTGTGCTCTATTGGGCCTTAAGTGTCGTGTTTACATGGGTGCAAAAGACGTTGAACGTCAAAGCCCGAACGTGTTCCGTATGAAGCTAATGGGCGCAGAGGTTATCCCTGTTCATTCTGGCTCTTCAACGCTAAAAGATGCATGTAACGAAGCGCTACGTGACTGGTCTGCAACTTATGAAGACGCGCACTACCTATTGGGTACTGCAGCTGGCCCTCACCCATTCCCAACGATTGTTCGTGATTTCCAACGCATGATTGGTGAAGAAACGAAGCACCAAATTCTAGCGCGTGAAGGTCGCCTTCCAGATGCGGTTATCGCTTGTGTCGGCGGTGGTTCAAACGCTATCGGTATGTTCGCTGACTTCATTGAAGAAGAGTCTGTTCGCCTGATCGGTGTAGAGCCTGCTGGTAAAGGTATTGATACCGACCAACACGGCGCGCCACTTAAGCACGGTAAAACCGGTATCTTCTTCGGTATGAAAGCACCACTGATGCAAGATGAGAACGGCCAAGTAGAAGAGTCTTACTCTGTTTCTGCTGGTCTAGATTTCCCATCAGTTGGTCCTCAACACGCGCACCTAAATGCTATTGGCCGTGCTGAATACGACAACGTAACCGACGATGAAGCGCTAGAAGCGTTCCAATTGATTGCACGCAAAGAAGGTATTATCGCAGCGCTAGAGTCATCTCATGCTGTGGCTCACGCTGTAAAAATGGCTCACGACGACCCAGAGAAAGAACAGCTATTAGTCGTTAACTTATCTGGCCGTGGTGACAAAGATATTTTCTCTGTACACGACATTCTTAAAGAGAAAGGAGCATTATAATGGATCGCTATCAATCACTCTTCACTCGCTTAGCTGAAAAGAATCAGGGCGCATTTGTACCATTCGTAACGGTTGGCGATCCTAACCCCGAGCAATCACTTAAGATCATGGAAACGCTAGTTGAAGCGGGTGCTGATGCTCTTGAGCTTGGTATTCCATTCTCAGATCCGCTTGCAGATGGCCCAACAATCCAAGGCGCAAACATCCGTGCATTAGATTCAAAAGTCACGCCAGATGTGTGCTTCGATCTTATCGGTCAAATTCGTGCTAAATACCCAGAGCTGCCAATCGGCCTACTGATGTACGCAAACCTGGTTTACGCACGTGGTATAGAAAATTTTTACGAACGCTGCGCAAAAGCAGGTATCGATTCAGTATTGATTGCTGATGTACCTACCAATGAAAGCGGTGAATTTGTTGCTGCAGCTGAAAAGTTTGGCGTTCACCCAATCTTTATTGCTCCACCAACAGCAAGCGATGAAACGCTTCAATCAGTATCTGAGCTAGGTGGCGGCTACACCTACCTACTTTCTCGCTCAGGCGTAACGGGTGCAGAAACAAAAGCAAACATGCCAGTAACGGCACTGCTTGATCGCTTGAACAAGTTCGATGCGCCACCAGCACTGCTTGGTTTCGGTATCTCGGCTCCTGAACAAGTGAAAGAAGCGATTGTAGCTGGCGCTGCAGGTGCGATCTCTGGCTCAGCCGTAGTCAAAATCATTGAAAACAACGTTGAACAACCAGAAGCAATGCTTAAAGCACTTGCGGAGTTTGTTACGCCAATGAAAGCGGCTACGCAGAAATAATCGACGGTCATTAAATAGACGCTCGTAATCAATGGTCATTAAATAGAACCAATGATTCAAATACTAAAAGGCTCCACAACTGTGGAGCCTTTTTTATTGCTCTTCATTTAAGCCAATCACTCATCGGCTTTCATCGCTTTCTTAATCGCTGCCTCATTGAGCGTCGCTTTTATCGGGTCGGTTATCTTCTCGACCAGATCGATGGGCATTGGGAATATGATTGTGGAAGTTCGCTCATTAGCTACTTCTGTTAGTGTTTGCATATATCGCAATTGAATGGCGTTGGGCGCTTGATTAAGAACCTCTGCAGCCTCTTTCAGCTTGGTTGATGCTTCTAATTCCCCTGTTGCATGGATCACCTTAGCTCGACGTGAACGTTCCGCCTCGGCTTGTTTAGCAAGAGCTCGCACCATACTGTCATCAAGATCCACATGCTTGATCTCGACATTGGCAATCTTAATTCCCCAGTTATCGGTGTGCTGATCCAGTATCGCTTGTAAGTCTCTATTGAGCTCTTCACGCTCAGACAATAGCTCATCCAACTCATGCTGTCCTAATACTGAACGCAACGTTGTTTGTGACAGTTGACTGGTCGCTTCGAGGTAGTTCTCTACGTTATTGATCGCCATCTTCGGATCCAGCACTCGAAAATAGACCACGGCATTCACCTTCACTGACACGTTATCGCGTGTGATCAAATCTTGCGTCGGCACGTCCAACACGATAGTTCGTAGATCCACTCGCACAATTTGTTGGATGAAAGGAATGATGATAATTAACCCCGGTCCTTTCACGCCGTAAAAGCGCCCAAGGAAAAACACCACTGCACGTTCATATTCGCGCAGCACTCTGAACATGCTGGCTATCAACAAGATAACGAGCACAATGACAATACCTATAGTGTGTATAAACATAACCGCCCCCTAATGGTAACGATGGTTAAGCAATTAATAATTCAATAACGTTTGTTCTAGCATTCCGCGCTAGCTAGATTTCGATGATGTATCATCGGGCAGCGCTTCAACATCCAAAGATAGCCCCGTCAGCTTGGTCACTCTGATGATCTGCCCCACTTGCAATTCACTCGCACATTTGGCTTGCCAGATCTCACCTTCGACTAGCACACGCCCCTCACCGGGGAAGCCGCTTACCACTTTGCCCGTGTCACCGACTACCGCTTCCATCCCCGTAGTCACCGGTTTGTTTCTCACTCGGACTAGCATTGATATTGTTACGACGATAAAGGCAACAGAGAACAAACTGATCCCGATAATTAGCGGCAATGCGATTTGATAACCCGGCACTTCGGTATCCATCAACATGATCGAACCGAGCGTAAACGCAGCGACGCCGCCCAAACCGAAGATGCCAAAACTGGGGCTAAAGGCCTCTGCGACCATCAAAGCAATTCCCAATAGGATTAAAGCAAGGCCCGCGTAACTCACAGGCAGCATTTGTAAGGAGTACATCGCTAATAACAGACAGATACCGCCCAAAACACCCGGTAGCCCGACGCCGGGGTTATAGAATTCGAGTAACAAACCGTAGATACCAATCAGCATCAAAATATATGCAACGTTCGGGTTCGTGATCACTGACAGCAAACTAAAGCGCCAGTCTTGTTCTCGCTCGACAAAAGCAACATCACTAAGTTGGACTTCCTGACTGACACCGTTGATGGTTACGGTGCGCCCGTTACTCAGTTCAACCAATTGCTGAAGGTCGCTGGCAATAAAATCAATCACGTTAAGAGTCAGTGCATTCTCAGAATCCAAACTTGCTGCCTCTCGCACCGCTTTTTCTGCCCATTCTTCATTACGGTTGTGTAACTTAGCCAAACTGACAATGTAAGCCGCAGCATCATTGATGACTTTCTTTTCCATCGCAGTGGTGGCTTTTACTTGGTCTGAGTTCTCTTGTTTTGTTTCGTCTTGCTCACTCGTTGACGTGTTGTCATCTTTATTGGCGTCGTCTTGAGGAGATAACGGATTAGCAGGCGCTTTGCCCCCACCGAGCGACACAGGGGTTGCTGCACCTAGATTAGTTCCGGGCGCCATAGAAGCGATGTGACTAGCAAGTAAAATATAGGTTCCGGCGCTCGCTGCTCGTGAACCCGCAGGCCCAACCCAAGTTGCTATCGGAATCGGTGATGTGGTGATGGATCGAATAATGTCACGCATCGACGAATCTAACCCGCCAGGCGTGTTCATTTTCAAAATGATGAGCTTTGCTTGCTCATCGTGAGCTTGTTCTATTTCTCTAGTGAGGTAATCACTGGTCGCCGGACCTATCCCTCCGTTCACCTCAATCACCCAGACATCATCGGCCTGAGCGAACACAGAGCTGAACAACAGAAGAAACGCAAACAAGTACTTTAATATAAAAGTCATAGCCCCTCTCCTTACAACTGAGATGCTAGATAGACGTTTTATTTAAAGCGCAGAGGTAACATCTTGGTAATAAATAGATACCTTAAGCATAGTTCAGGCTAAATTTCACACAACACGTAGCTGTGGATTCCCCCCAACATAGGCGTTCAAAAAACACTCGCAAATGAAATCAAAATGTTAACAAGACGTTTTCAATACCAGCGCTTGTAAATCATTCACAAAATCTCCAGCGAAAAGTCTTTTATAAATTCAACAAATAACATCGCAATAAAAAACCAAGGCAAACGATTGCATTGTTGTGCAAAATCAACAAATGACATTAGACCACCAGTTTTTCAGAGACTTTCACCTCTGCTCATATTGATAAATGTAAAGGATACGTGTAAAACTCGTCGCGAAATATTAATCCAATGGTACATCGTACATTGGTGAGTAGTTCTGGGATTTTTATATTTAGTAGCACAGAGGTTATGGAAGTGTTAAAAGAAAAGAGTTTACTAAGCAACATCGGCGTTCAAGTCGTTATTGCAATGATCATCGGTACCGCTGTCGGTGCAATGATGGGTGACAGCGCAACAATGTTCGCTCCACTGGGCGCAATCTTCATCAACTTAATCAAGATGCTGGTTATTCCTCTAGTCGCAGTTGCCCTAATTTCAGGTGCTGCAGGTCTAGGTAATAGCTCATCAGCAGGTAAAGTTGGTGTGGTTACACTGGGTTACTTTGCACTAACGTCTGCACTTGCTGTAGCACTAGCGCTTGTAATGGGTGAAGTATTCGAACCGGGTCGTGGTATCGATGTTTCTGGCGTTGAAGGTATGTTCTCTTCTGAATACGCTGCGAAAGGCGAACTTCCAACGTTCTGGGCAACCATCACGGGCATGATCCCTACCAACGTTTTCCAATCACTGAACGAAGCTAACATTCTGCAAATTCTCGTTTTCTGCTTATTCTTCGGTATTGCGATTTCTAAACAAGCGAAAGAAAAACGCGACCCAATCATCAATGGCGTAAACGCGATTGTTGACGCTATGGTTTGGATGATCAACAAGGTTATGATCATTGCACCACTTGGTGTATTTGGCCTAATGGCAGAAGCAGTCGGTACATTCGGTTTTGGCGCGCTTATGGTCGTGTTCAAGCTGTTCATTGTCTACATTGTTGCGATTCTGATCTTCGGCTTTGTTGCTTACCCGCTAATGATTCAAATCTTCACTAAGACTTCTGCGAAGAAGTTCCTAGTTGCGATGAAGAAGCCTCAAGCGGTTGCACTATCAACAGCCTCTTCAATGGCGACACTGCCAGTAACAATGGAAACGGTAGAGAAAGAACTTGGCGTTCGTAACTCTACGGCTTCATTCGTTCTGCCACTTGGTGCGACGATCAACATGTCTGGTAACGCAATTTACTACGGCCTAGTTGCTATCTTCTTCGCACAACTGTTCAACATCGACCTGTCTATGGGCGCTTACATTGCTATCATCGTAACGTCGACTCTAGGCGCAGTTGGTCAAGCAGGTGTTCCAGGTCCTTCTTTCCTAGTGGTTGCGGTTCTTCTAGCAGCTGGTATCCCTATCGAAGGTCTACCTCTATTGTTCGCTCTAGACCGTATCTTCGACATGATCCGTACTGCTCTTAACATCACTGGTGATGCAGCATGTGCGGTAATCGTTGATTCTCTAATCAAAGACGAAGTGAAAGAAGCTGAGCTAGAGAAACAACAAGCTTAAACTTCTTAGAAACCTAAAGACCAAAAAGCCACTCATTTGAGTTAATGCCGTTCGGATAAGCATTATTGCTTGAACCTGAACGGATATTTGGCTGGGACAAAGAGGACTGAACGTGGAAACGTTCGGTCCTTTCTTTTATCTGGAAGAATGAAGTGACTCAAACTGTCTCTCATCCTTTTCAGTTTTACAGGTAGAGTTCCGTCTGGGCTTAAAGCTAACCAACGTAATTGCGCATCAATAAGGTTAATTGCGGCGGTAAAACTGACCCTAGTCGCTCGAACCCCGGCTTCTGAAGCTATCTTAACCATCTCTAATCGCACTAAGTTATAGGCAAGTAATACGCCCCAAAGCTCTTGCTTCACACCGGCAGAAAAACGACTTCGTAAAGTGACGTGACTTTGCAGTTGAGTCTGTTTAATTTCACCATAACCTTCTTCTATCTCCCAGCGTTGCCAATAAATACGCAGCAGGCTTTCTAGCGAGTATCTACTAGGGTCTGTAAGTGAAGTAATAAAACCTTTTATCTCACCTTTTGGCTCTTGATATAGGACTAATCTAGCTTCCCAACGTGCGGGTAAATTCGGATTCTGCCGTTGAGCTTGAGGAGATATGGGCATTGAGATGAGCATGTCGTTCTCCGCATATTTCTCCAACACTTCATAGCGTAGCTTACGTTTTGCAGACATTAACCAGTGAGCATTTTCCGCACTCTCTTGCCACGACAACAAGAGGTCTGCCGAGAAATAACAACGATCAAATAAGGTCAATGAATGTGCGGGGATATCATTGAATAGGCGCTTAGCTAAGGTCGTTTCACCGACATGACAGCCATCAAAAGCCGCCCCCATAATCATTCGAGTTTCTGTTGACATCAAAGCGACTAAACGAAGTTGAGGGTAAGGTTTCAATTTTTTAGAGATGAACCCAAATTCTTCAGCGTTCTCTGGGGAATCTTGGCACCTAAATGTTGTTCCATCCACAGCAAGAACATTAAGCTCCAAGTCTTTATCTTGTTGAAGGATATCTCCGTTCCAAGCCTTTACTGTTGTGTGAAACAGAGCCGCTAATGGACTCTCATCTAGACGTCGGCGTGAATCAGTTAGGACACTAGGTGCAACACGAGACCAGCTATCTTCAGGTTTAGGCTGAAGCGCAATGTCTAATGAACTGCATACCTCTTTGATAGACATGTTGCGTTGCAGCCCCATCCAAATAACTAACCAGACAGCTTGCTGAGCGGGAAGCCGACGTCGTCTTATGCTCGCTTTATTGGTTTCAAGAAGAGCTTGTTCTATCCACTCAATCTGAATGGCGTCGACGACAGATTCATAATTGTCGGCATCTTCAATGGTCTCGTGTGCCATTGCTAATTCTTGTTCAAGCATAAAAAAATCCCCATCAACGTTGTTGATGGGGATTATCTGCTAACTGCAAGATCGTTCAAGTCTTCTTAAACGATCGGCATTAACTCATTTGAGTGGCTTTTTTACTTTCAAACGTTGATATTTGTTTACTCCAAATTAAGCGTCTTCAGAAACGTTAATTTTAAATCTCAGGACTTTCAAACTTGAATCGAGGTCGACATCGACAAATTCAGGTGGATTATCTAAACGCTCGATAAACTCAACACTTGGCGCTTCTTCTGCCATCGTCTCAATCAAGAAGTTTGGTGACACTGCTGGTGAGTTAACACAAGCAATCACTTCACCACCTTCGGTTAGAAGCTCAGGCAAACGACGTAAGATCTTTTTGTAGTCTTTAGTCAGTGCAAAGCTGCCTTTTTGGAACGAAGGCGGATCGATAATAACCAGCTCGTATGGGCCACCCTTCTTGATTTTTCCCCACGACTTAAAGATATCGTAGCCAAGGAAGTTCACCGAGCGCATATCATGCTCATTCAAGCGGTGGTTATCACGGCCTTTGTTCAGTGATCCGCGAGACATGTCTACGTTCATACATTGTCGAGCGCCACCCGCAATCGCCGCCACAGAGAAACCACAAGTGTATGCGAACAGGTTAAGAACGTTCTTATCCTTAGCATTATCTTGTACCCACTGACGGCCATTACGCATGTCTAGGAACAGACCGAAGTTCTGATTGCGGCCAATGTCTAGTTGGTACTTAAGCCCATGTTCAACCACGACTGGTGAGTCGTTCAATTGACCCCACAACACTTCAGAGGGCGCGCCATCAGCATAACGGTGTTGCAGCACAATGCTTGTGCCCTGTTTTACTTGCCAGATATCTTTGTTAGTGAGGTCGACCAATCCAGTCTTTAGAGATGATAAGAACGCTTGGTCCACTTCTTTAAACACGTTAACCAATAACTGTCCATCAACCCAATCACAAGTGAGTTGATCTAGGCCGGGCCAAAACTTGCCACGCCCGTGAAAAATACGACGTAGTTCATTCGGCACTTCATTCAATTGCTGTTCAATATGACTAAAAAACAGAGGTAAAGCTGATGCTTCCATTATTTCACTCACTTAGTGTTTAGCTTTGGCCACGTTAATGACCAAGGTTCAAGCCAACCGTCTAAACCATTAGACACGATCTCTTGATGCCATTTCTCACCCAAAGAGTCGAGGTTTCTTGGATCGCAGACATATTCGTAGGCTTGTGATTGATAGGTAAATCGAATCGCGAAGGCATGCAGATAGCCTCTGTCAGCCTCGTTCGATGGATTGTAAATAGGATCACCAACAATAGCCGAGCCAATGGACTTCATCGCGACACGGATCTGATGAGTTCGCCCCGTATAGGGTTTACATAAAAGTAGACGCTCACCGGGTTCAGCCGTTGCAGATAAAAATTGGGTAATCGCTGGGTTTTCTTTGGTTGTCAGCAGCTTCCAGCTTGAGCGTCGTGAACGCTCCATATCTCCTGAGATCAGCCCCTGCTTTTTCTTCGGCTTCTTGGAGCCTATCGCAAGGTAGTACTTCTCTACTTCACGCTTTGCAAACAACTGTGAAAGCTCACTCGCTGCCGGGGCATCTTTTGCCAGCAGTAGAATTCCTGACGTCATTTTATCGAGACGATGGACTAAATATAGCTTCGGCTCATTGATTGCCTTAGCAACTTCTTGCAATAACATCGTATCACCATCGTCTTTATGGACGCTGACGCCTGGATGTTTGTTTATAAGTAAAAAATCAGAGTGATTCAGAAGAATGTCGAACATGTAAAGGCTAACTCCATTGTAGAACGTGGAGTATACCGTGTCTGAATCCAGATTCCAGCTACGAAAAAGCCCAACGAGTTCAATAAACATTGAATCGTTGGGCTTATGTTTCAATAGTCAACTTTCACTGGGAAGTCTTTAATCAATTCGCTCTAAGCTTATGTTCTAGACTTATGATCCAGCTCTAAGCTCTAAGCTCTAAGCTCTAAGCAAGTTTGAACTTACCTACTAAGCCTTCAAGTTCGGCAACTTTAGCATTCAAACCTGATGTGTTCTCAGAGCTGCGAGTCGCTAACTGTAATGACTGTTCAGAGATATCACTGATTGCCGTAATATCCGCTGCGATTTCTTTTGTCACCGCTGTCTGTTCTTCTGCCGCAGTCGCAATTGAGTTAACCATACTTTGTACGTTGCCCGCACCGCTAACAATTGCTTCTAGAGCCGATACCGCCCCTGTACTTTGCTCTACACCAATTTCAACTAAACGACAGTTGTCTTGAGTGTAAGTAACCGCTTCTTGAGTACCAGATTGAATAGATTGGATGATACCAGACACTTCTTGTGTTGCTTTAGTCGTTCTCTCCGCTAGCGCTCGTACTTCATCAGCTACCACGGCAAAACCACGACCGAACTCACCAGCACGCGCAGCTTCAATCGCCGCGTTCAGAGCCAAGAGGTTGGTTTGTTCTGCGATATCTTCGATTACCTTGATAACACTGCCAATCTGCTCACCATGTGAACCCAGCGTGTTCATTTGTAACGACATGTCGCTCATTTGAGTAGACACTTGTTGGATGCTCGCAACCATCTCCACGATCACTTTACGACCGTCTTCTGCAGACGTTTCTGAGCGGCGCGCTTCTTCATAAGTAGAAGTACCTTGTTGCGCTACTTCAGAAATGGTTAAGCTTAGTTCTTCTGCCGCAGTCGCAATCAATGTCGCTTTATCTGCTTGAGCAGAGGCGCCAGATACGATGTCGTGGCTGATTGATGATAGCTCACCAGTAACGGATTGAACTTGGGTAGTCACTGATGAAATAGAACCGAGGAGATCGACCAATGACTTTTGCATCTGGTTGATCGATTGAGCAAGATCAGCCAATTCATCACCAGAATCATCAACAATATCTCCAGCCGTCAGATCACCATTTGCTACGCGGCGTGCAACTTGTTCAACACGAGTCAAACGGTTGGTAATAGAGCTAGACAATACAAACGCAATTACGCAACCAAACACAATCGCAACCGCAGTCAACACCATAATCGTGCGTTCGATTGTAATAAACGAATCCGTTAGTGTTAGCAGAGCTCGCTCTGTATCAGCAATCTCACTTTCAGATGCTTGATCAAGCAAATTTTCAATCGGGATAAGATTACTCTCATACAAAGAGCGAAGCTGCTGGATATTTGATAACAATGCAGTTTCATCATTAAGCATAGGTACGAGCTTCGATTCAAACTCTTGAGTAAAGCGCCCCATTAGCTCTTCAATTCGCTGAACACGACGATGGTCCTCTGAGCCTTTACTCTCTAAACGCTTTGCTTCTTCAATTGCTTGAGAAAATTGAGTCTTATTAGCTCGATAATCATTGAGCGCATTACCGCCCTGAACAACCGCGCCCAAAGCATCACGGTAAACATCACCAGCTTCATCGATCAATATAAGGTAGGTAACAGTTCCTGGAACATCATCCAGTCTAATTTCATCAGAGCTCTCGTGAGCCCCAATCACTTCTATCGATACAATCCCTACTAACGTGACAAGCACCGCCAATATAGATCCAAAACCCAAATATAGTTTTTTTCTCACTGACAATTTCACAGAACACCTACCTAAAATAAATACAGGCCGATATAGCCTAACCGAAAGATATATCGGCCACCACACGGATAACTTTAGGGGACGATGTTTTTATTTCTCGAAAAACAATAAGTGCGCCGCATAAAAAAACGGGAGCCAATGGCTCCCGCTTATCAATTAACTTTAGTTTGCGATTAGAGTTTCTAAGAATTATAGCTTCTTAGAGATAAGCGCAGAGCCGGCAATGATACCAATACCTAGTAGCATGATTGCACCTTTACCGCTGTCGAAGCCAGAAGAGATACCCATGAACGCTACGATAGCGATAGCTACTGGGATGATGTACTTAACGAGTGTGTACCATAGACCGAATAGAGGGAAAGATACTTCACCGTCGTTAGTGATTTCTTTCTCTAGGTCAGCACGGTTCAGTCTCCAACCAGCGAAGATACATACCAACATACCGCCAACTGCTAGGAAGATCTTATCCGTTAGTAGGTCGAAGATATCGAATGCACCAGTACCAAACAGCGTTGGACCAAAGCCACCAAGAGATAGAGAAGCGAAGATACATAGAATCGCCATTACGACACTTGCAGACAGTACAGCTGTTACACGCTTCATGCCTTTCTCATCGATTAGGTACGAAACAACAACTTCAAGTAGAGATACTGAAGAAGTCAGTGCCGCAACACTTAGACCAACGAAGAACATAAGAGCAAATAGAAGACCAACTACGCCGCCCATTTCAGCGAATAGCTGAGGAACAACAACGAATACTAGACCAGGACCTGCTGCAGGCTCCATACCGAATGCGAACATTGCAGGGAACATTGCAACACCAGCTAGGATAGCAACGCCTGTATCCATCGCCGTAACCATAGCTGTAGTTTGAACTAGGTTCTCTTTCTTCTTAAGGTAAGAACCGTAAGTCAACATACAACCCATACCAAGAGATAGTGAGAAGAATGCTTGACCTAGTGCAGCTAGGATTACACCGCTGTCTACTTTAGAGAAGTCAGGGCTGAATAGGAATTCAAGACCAGCCATCGCGCCCGGAAGCATTAGGCCTTTGATTGATACCACGATAAGGATGATGAAAAGAAGTGGCATCAGAATCTTACCCGCTTTCTCAATACCGCCAGAAATACCCTTCATAACGATGACAACGTTCAGTAGTAGGTATAGGCCCATCCACATTAGTGGCTGAACTGGGTTTGAGATAAAGCCACCGAAGCTGTCGCCAATTGCTTCAGGTGCGTCTAGTAGACCACCAGCAATTTTACCGATGTATGCGATAGACCAGCCACCTACTACAGGGTAGAAACCCATGATAAGTAAACCACTGACTACGCCAATAACACCAGCGAACGTCCAGCGACGGTCAGTTGATTTAAATGCACCTACTGCTGATTTTTGCGTATGACGGCCAATCGCAAATTCAGTTAGCATCACACTAAAACCGATGAAGATTACAAAAAACAGATAAATTGCAACGAATGCACCGCCGCCACTTTCACCTGCTGTGTATGGGAATTTCCAGATGTTACCTAAGCCAACAGCAGAACCTGCTGCAGCCATTACGAATCCTAATTTCGAACCCCAGGTATCGCGGGGTGTAGTGGTTGTATTACTAGTAGCCACGTTTACTCCAAACTTTTGTGTTATGTGATGTTGTATTTTGCTTTGTGTGGCGTCATTAAAAGATAAGGTGTATATAATAATTTACACCATTAAAAGATTTGATTGACGCTCGTTATCTAGCAAGTAAACCAGTTTAAGAATACAATTGGAAGCCCGAACCGTATATATTTCGTTATCAATGTAAATCTTTATGGTTAAATGCCGGTTTTTCATACAAAACAATTGCATTCGTCTTAAGTTAACTAAAACTTAACAACTTTAACCTGTTTACAGCTTTTGCTCTATTTTGTAAATAGTTGATTCCTTAAATTCCCATATCCGTAAAATAGCATTACTATCTAAGTGTCTCTTTTTTCGAGTATTCAATGTGGAAAAGCTCTACCATTTTTTAACTTTAGCTTCTGTCGCTTTATACTGGGTCCTTGTCGCCGGTGTGACTTTTCGTGTCGTACTAAAACGACGCTCTGTCAGCGTTTCTCTCGCATGGTTGATGGTTATCTACATTATCCCTATTGTTGGCGTCGCTTGTTACTTCCTTTTCGGAGAGCTAAATCTCGGTAGAAAGAGGGCTGAGCGGGCACATCGCATGTTTACGCCTTTTGGTGATTGGTTCCGCCAATTAAATGATTGCCAAGTCCACCTTCCAGGTAAAGTCGGCTCTCCTATCCACAAAATTGATGAGCTTTGTAACAATCGGATGGGCATTCCAGCTCTCAGCGGAAACACACTTTCACTGCAAGCTTCTCCTAATGAAATCCTACACGCAATTATCGAAGATATAGAAAACGCCCAGACGAGTATCAAAATGGTTTTCTATATTTGGCACCCCGGTGGCTTAACTGACTCCGTTGCTTCCGCACTTATTCGAGCAGCAAAACGTGGTGTCGATGTTAAAGTTTTACTCGATTCTGCAGGTAGCCAGCGTTTTTTCAAAAGTCACTGGCGTTCAATGATGAAAGACGCTGGCGTTCACGTTGTCCAAGCATTAGAGGTTAGTCCTTGGCGTATTTTCTTACGCCGTTTAGATCTAAGGCAGCACCGGAAGATCATCGTGATTGATGAGTCCATCGCCTATACCGGGTCAATGAATATGGTAGATCCAGCTCATTTCAAACAGAGCTCAGGTGTCGGCCAATGGATTGATGTCATGGTTCGCGTCACTGGGCCAACCGTTAACGTGTTGTCAGCAATTCATGGTTGGGATTGGGAAGTGGAAACCGGTGAACGCATTCTTCCTGATTTACCAGAGTGCCCGGTTGAAGAAATAATGACGCATCATCCAGTTCAAGTAGTGCCATCTGGGCCGGGCATGCCGGAGTATTTGATTCTGCAAGTTCTTACTATTGCGATTAATCAAGCAAACCATTCAGTTCGTATTACAACACCCTATTTTGTACCGAGTGCCGACTTATTAGAAACACTCAAAATGACGGCACAACGTGGTGTCAGCGTCGAATTAATCATTCCACATAACAACGATTCATTAATGGTTAAATGGGCTTCTCGCGCCTTCTATACCGAACTGCTTGAAGCCGGAGTGAAGATATATGAGTTTTACGGCGGGCTTCTTCACACCAAATCGGTAGTGATTGATGAAGAGTTTTGCTTAATCGGAACGGTCAATATCGACATGCGCAGCCTATGGCTTAACTTCGAAGTAACGCTAGCCGTTGATGATGTGCACTTCACCAAGCAACTGTTTGATTTGCAGCAATCCTATATTGAATCATCTCATCCAGTGGAATTGGAGCAATGGGAGCAGAGAAACCTACGCAACCGCTTCTTCGAAAGGTTGTTTTACTTATTCAACCCGCTGCTTTAATTCCATCAATGCGTCCACCGCGGCTCATCACTCGCCGACTATCGGATTTTAAACCTTTCACGATAAACGACGTGGAAGGTTAAAAAGCAAAAGAAAAGCGCAAAAACTCCCGCTCTCCTCTTGCTTTGAAGGCTATTGGCATGTTTTAAATAGGACATAACCGATTGATAAGGAATTCACAGCATGTCCGAGAACAAAACCACTAAACTGATCACTGCAGGTCGTGATAAGAAGTGGACTAATGGTGTCGTTAACCCACCAGTACAACGCGCTTCAACTGTCGTGTTCAACACAGTAGAAGAGAAACGCAAAGCGACCATCAACCGCGCTAACAAGACACTTTTCTACGGACGCCGTGGCACCACGACTCATTTCGCATTTCAAGATGCAATGGTTGAAGTTGAAGGTGGTGTAGGTTGCGCACTTTACCCTTGTGGTACGGCAGCCATCTCTAATGCCATCCTCTCTTTTGTTGAAACAGGTGACCATATTCTGATGGTCGATACCTGTTACGAACCCACTCGTGATTTCTGTGACACCATAATGAAAAAGATGGGTGTAGAGACCACTTACTACGAGCCAACGATCGGTGAAGGTATCCAAGACCTTATTAAGCCAAATACTAAGGTTCTATTTACTGAGTCTCCGGGTTCAGTCACCATGGAAGTTCAAGACATCCCAACACTCGCACGTATTGCCCATGAACATGACATCATTGTAATGCTCGATAACACGTGGGCGGCTGGTGTTAACTTCTCACCGTTCGATTTTGGCGTCGACATCTCAATTCAAGCGGCGACTAAATACATTGTTGGTCACTCTGATGTGATGCTAGGAACTGCAGTAGCCAACGAAAAATGTTGGGATCAACTGAGAGAGCAGAGTTACTTGATGGGACAGTGCGTATCTCCAGATGACGCTTATCTTGGTCTTCGCGGTATTCGCACTCTTGACGTTCGACTTCGCCAACATGCTGAAAGCAGCCTAAAAGTAGCAAAGTGGTTAGAAACACGCCCTGAGGTTGACCATGTTCGTCACCCTGCCCTTGAGTCTTGTCCCGGTCATGAATTCTTCAAACGAGACTTCACTGGCGGTAATGGTTTGTTCTCTTTCGTTCTTAAGAACTCAAACACAAAAGCGACCACAGCGCTGCTTGATGGTATGACGCACTTTAGTATGGGTTACTCATGGGGTGGATTTGAAAGTTTGATTCTAGCGAACGAACCGAGCAGCTTTAATAGCTTGAGAACGGTAGCGAACCCTAACTTCGAAGGAACCTTGATACGCGTTCATATCGGCTTAGAAGACGTCGATGACCTGATTGCGGATCTAGATGCTGGACTAGATCGTTACAACGCTCTGGTTTAAGTAAAACAATAAACAAGTTTCCACAAAAGGCAGGGACAACCTGCCTTTTTTAGTTCGGTAAGCTCTTGGTGTAGAAGTTATATGACTACTTCTGAACCTTAAAACATACCCAATTAAAAATTTCGAAACGATTTTTATTAAATAAATAGAGTGAGTCATCGGTGACAACAACTGAGTAATCAATATTCAGCCCCTTATACGAGCTATACTCTCGATTAATCACAGGGTCATCAGTTTCAGTTGTCGGCGAATAATCAATGATAGAGATAGACAACTCGCCATCTTCTAACGAATAACGACCTGAGGAGTGGTGCTCCAATTTACTCACCTGACCATCCTTCTCTTCAATCTTTACCGCCTCTGCAATCATAAACGTATTGTCTGATTGGAAGGTAAAAGTCATACGTTCATACAACGATTGATAAGGTTGAAATGCCTGCGTCATAAAGCCCGTTTTGATGGTTTTACAGTGCCAACGAGTGCCCGCGAGTACGTTTCTATCAATCATGAAACTTGCAGCTGTGAGTGCTAATACCAATAGCAAACCAATTATTCGCAAAAGTAACTCCTTTGAGCCATGTAATTCACAAACGAATCAAAAGATGACTCAACTTCAAAAATAGATGACAAGTAATTAAGAGCTTCGCCATCCTTTCTCTCAATTAGCATATACAAAGCATCATTTTCAGGTTGGTTGACAGATGGATAAATGCGAACAAAAACATCAACATTACAGTGGCTAGGTATAACTTGTATCAGTCTCTCAGTGATCGCAGGCAACGAGTAGGCTTCATTGCGAACAATATGGAAAAAGTAGTGATTAGTTTCATCTACGAAGCTGTCGTGATACTCACTTTTATCAACAAAGTATGGCAATGGCTGATAGTAAGCCTGAAATATATTAAACAAAGAGATCAACACACAGGTAAAGGCTAAAAAGTAGCCCACGCAGGCTAAATGACGATGAACAAAAAGCTTAAAGCTAGGTGGTACCGCGTTGACTGAACCTCTCGGGCTAACTGTGGACAATGGCATTTCCATGTCGCCTTCAACGCTTTGTGTTACTGATGCAGGCATAACATGAGCCTGCTCATCTTGCGGCTTTTTCTCAGGTGACTCGCCTGAGGTTTGTGTTTGATTTGTCGTTATTGATGATGGGTTAAGTTCGGCTTGCGATAATCCTATCGTTTGAGGAGACTCTGATACTAAATCCGCCTCAGGGACTGTCGCTTTAGGCTCTGTATTTTGAGGTTGAGATGATTCCTCTATCTCCAGAGAATACCCCATTTTACTGACGGTACGAATCGTGGCGCAACCACAAGTCACTCTGTTCAGTGTTTTTCTAAGCTTAGATATCACGTTGGTCAACGCTTGCTCAGAGACAATCACATCCCCCCAACATCTATCAAAGATCAGGCCTCGCTCAATGCATTCGCCTGTATTTTCAAGCAAGAATAGGAACACTTTACCTTCTAGCGGCGCGATAGTTTCTACGTGGCCATCCTCACGCATAAACTGCCTAAGCAAGGGATCATAGTTAGCATCACATATTTGGTAGTTTTGTTGATTCACTATCGTTGTCTACATTTGAATTTGGTCGCATATAATATTGAAAAGTTTATAAATGACCAGTGAATTTTTCAATTTACACACAATTATTTCGCGTCGAGAAATAACACCTTTATTTATGTGGGCAACCTTCTAAATGGTCATTAACCATACCTGTCGCTTGCATTAACGCGTAACAGATTGTTTCCCCAACAAACTTAAAGCCTCTCTTCTTCAAAAACTTACTCATCGCTTTGGATTGCTCGGTAGAAGCGGGAACTTGAGTCATCTCAATCCAGTGGTTTTCGATCACCTTGTTATCGACAAATTGCCATAAGGCGTTTGAAAGAGAACCAAACTCTTTCTGCAGTTCAAGCGTTGCTCGAGCGTTGTTATACACAGAGGCAATCTTGCCTTTATGCTTAACCACATCAAAGTTCTCTATGACGTGTGGCACATTGTCTTCATTCAATTCGGCTAACTTGTTTAGATCGTAATTATCAAAGGCAGCACGATAGCCTTCGCGCTTTTTAAGGATCGTAATCCAACTCAGGCCCGCCTGAGCGCCTTCTAAAGTAATGAACTCAAACAGAACTTGGTCATCATAAACAGGCACGCCCCACTCTGCGTCGTGGTACTCCCTTTCCAGTTCGTGCTTCAGTGCCCATGCACACGTTCTACCTTCAGTGTTTGTTTCCATGTTATTGCTACCTATTTTAAATCACTCAGAAATGATAATGCCCCTAAACAGGGGCATTAATTCAAAGACTCACTCGTCTTACGAGACTTCAATTTTATGGAATAGACGATACAGCACAGGTACCACGATTAGCGTCAGTACGGTGGCGAAGCCCAAACCAAACATGATGGTTACCGCCATTGGCTTGAAGAAGATATCCGGTAACAATGGAATCATACCGAGAATCGTTGTGATAGCCGCCATACATACAGGACGTACACGACTCAATGCCGCATCAACAACCGCTATATATGGGTCTTTACCTGACTTCATCTCAATCTCAATTTGATCAAGCAGTACGATACCGTTCTTCAGAAGCATTCCAGACAAACTCAAGAAGCCCAGAAGTGCCATAAAACCGAACGGTGTATTCAAGGCTAGCAAGCCTGTCGTTACCCCTATCAAGGCGAGTGGTACCGTTAACCAAACAATCAGGGGCTCTTTCACCGAATTAAACAAGAACACCGTGATTAAGAACATGAACAAGTAGCCTAACGGCATAGTTGTGAACAGTGACGCTTGAGCGTCAGCTGACGACTCGTATTCACCACCCCATTCCAATGAATAACCCGGTGGCATCTCAATCGCTTCTATTTGTGGCTGTAAGCGTTTCTGTAAAGTTGATGCTGTCTCTTCACCCAGTAGGTCAGGATCCGCCATTACCGTCAGCATACGCTTACGGTTCTTACGGATGATCAGTGGATCTTCCCATTCCAATTCGTAGCCTAGTGTTACTTGTTGTAGTGGGATGTATTCACTTAATGCCGGGCTCCAAATCTTCATACCTTCGATGTTGCGAATATCAATTCGCTCATCTTCAGGTAAACGAGCCACAATAGGCATCAGCGTAGTACCATCACGATACACACCAATCGACTTACCAGAGAAAGACATCGCTAGGAAATCATCAACGTCAGATTTGGTAATACCATAACGACGCGCTTGGCTTTCGTTGAACTGAGGTTCCAGTACCTTAGTTCTTTCACGCCAATCGTGACGAACGTTAAACGACCCATTGTCAGCACGCATGATGTCCATAACTTGAGCTGCGATTGAACGTAAAACCGTTGGATCAGAACCCACAATTCGCGCTTCAATTTTAGCACCGCCACCAGGACCTAATTCGATCTGTTTAAGTTTGTAATTAATTTCAGGGAACTGGCCGTTTACATGCTCACGAAAGCGCAACATCAAACCTTCAAGTACTTCATAACTCTTCACACGAACCGTTATCTCACCGTATGCGCTATAACTTTTCTCTGGCGCATAAGTCAGCATGAAACGTTGCAGACCTTTACCCGCCGTTGTCGTGATATGTTCAACTTCGTCCTGCTCTGCTAACCAACTTTCCAGTACTTTCAGTTTGGTGTTGGTCGCTCGAATATCCGTACCTTCCGGCATCCAGACATCAACTTGGAACATCGGCGTGGTTGAAGATGGGAAAAAGGCTTGTTTTACGAAGCCAAAACCATAAACGCTCGCGCCTAAACCAATGACCAACACAAACATGGTTAACCACGCACGCTTCATACAAAACTCAAGGAAGTTTTTATAGATAACAAAAACCATCCCGTTGTATGGGTCTTTACCTTCACTATCTGGGTCAACCTTTTGACCTTTGAAGAACATATCGGCAAAGAATGGCGTGAGTGAGATGGCCGTAAACCAACTCAGCATCAAGGAGATAAGTAGAACCGTGAACAAGGTGCCACAATATTCGCCCGTCGAGTCTTCAGACAAACCAATTGGAGCAAAAGCGGTGACCGCAATAACCGTTGCACCAAGCAGTGGCCATTTAGTTTGGGTCACAATATCTGTAGCGGCCTGCATTCGGGTTCGCCCCTTCTGCGTGCCGATCAATATCCCTTCCACCACCACAATGGCATTATCCACCAGCATCCCCAGCGCGATAACCAACGCGCCCAATGAAATACGTTGAAGGTCGATCTTGAAGTACTGCATGAAAATGAAGGTACCGAATACGGTCAACAGCAGTATCAAACCAATCAACAGGCCAGAGCGTAACCCCATAAAGAACAGTAACACTACGATTACGATCGCAACCGCTTGTCCTAAACTCACTACAAATCCACTAACTGACTTATCGACTTCTTTGGGTTGGTTATAAACCTCTGATATGTCAATACCTACGGGCTGTTGGTATTTCAGCTCGGCGAGCCTTCGGTCAAAGGCTTCGCCCACTGCGACCACGTTCACGCCTTGTGCAAAAGAAACACCAAGGTTAAGTGCGAGCTTCCCGTTATAGCCAATGATGTTAGTAGGCACTTCAACATAACCACGAGTTACATTCGCCACATCTTTTAGATAGATAAGCCCTTGAGCGCCACCTTCCGTAAGAATCAAATCACCGAGCTGTTCAACATTCTGGAACTCTCCTGTTGGATGGATTCGAATGTACTCGTCACCAATCCTTACAGCACCTGCACTTGAAACAATATTTTGAGTGGATAAAAGGTTAAATACAGTATTTGGAGACAAACCCAGAGAGCTGATCCGTTTCATCGATATCTCAATGAACACTTGCTCTTGCTGTTGGCCGGATACCGAGACTTTACTGACCCCATCAACAAGTTCTAGCTCTCGCCTTAGGTAATCAATGTAATCAAGTAACTCTTTGTAACTGTAACCGTCCCCCGTTACGGCAAGCAAAATACCGTAAACATCACCAAAATCGTCTATGACTTGAGGGTCATTTACCCCGGGTGGAAGTTGACCTTTCAAATCATTCACTTTACGTCGAAGTTCATCCCAAATTTGTGGAAGATCATCAGGGCCGTAATTATTCTTCATCGTTACCGTAACCTGAGACAGGCCACGACTAGAGATAGAGTTAACTTCATCAACATAGGTAAGCTGTTGAATCGCTTTCTCTAATGGGTAAGTCACTTCCTCTTCCACTTGCTGAGGCGTCGCTCCCGGATAAGAGGTCACTACCATGGCATCTTTGATGGTAAAGGCAGGATCTTCTAAACGGCCCAAACCAAAGAATGCAGACACACCACCAATAAGAAAGATCAGTGATAGCATCCAGCTAATGACCTTATTTCGTATAAAATAAGCCGCCACTCCAGTGATTTGGTCATCACCCTGTTGATCATCACTTTGGGGTTTGTTATTGACTTCACTCATTGTTCGTCTCCTGAGACAATACTTCCACTGTCATCCCATCTCGCAATCGCGATACGCCTGCAACAACGACATGCTGCCCCATTTCTAATCCTTTGATTATCTGCAATGTTTTCTGATTCGCTTTGCCTAATACGACTTGCTGTTTAGATACTGTATTGTCGTCATTAAGAATCCACACGTAAGAGTTTTGACGAGTTAACTCATCCCCATCGGCATTGAACACAGCCTCAATAGGAATAAGTACGCCGGCTTTTAATTTCAACCCGATATCACGCCCATTTGACGTGACCTCAACGGCCATACCGTCAAGAATCAAATCATCTTCTGGCATAGGCAAAGCAAGCGTGACGGTAAATGTACCTGTGTTTGGATCGGGTTCAGTCGTAAACTCTTTTATCCCCGCACTGTATTCATTCCCACTTGGAACTCTAACTACTGCCTCAATATTCGAGATAGTCGCTTCATTTGGTTGATTTACATAGATTTGGTCAGGCAATTGGATAACAACTTCAACATCCTCAACACTGTGAATATTCACAATCTGTTGGCCAACCTGAATATTTTCGTATTGGTCAACACTGACACGAGAGATAATTCCATCAACCGGTGCGCGAAGCTTAGTAAATGACAAACGCAGTTTTGCCAATTCTAACTCGGCATAAGCGATTTGACGCTGAGCGGCAATCTCATCGAATTGAGACTTAGCCAATAACCCCTTTTTGACCAACGGACTTGAACGTCTGTATTGGCTGTTAATCACTGTGTATCGAGCTTGAGCGTTATCAACGTCCAACTGATAATCTGTTGGATCTAACTCGGCAAGAACATCACCCTTTTTAACTTGTTCACCTTCTTTGACATCAAGTTTAAAAATCTCACCAGCGACACGGAAACTTAGGTGCGCTTTCTCAGCAGCATTAGCCACTGCTGGAAAATAGAGTTTATCGTTAAAGTCTAAGACGGAGATTTCAATGGCTTTAACAAGAGGAAGCTTTTCGACTTCAGTGACACCTTTGTCTTTACAGGCTGTCAACAACGCCAAACATGATAGGCCGATGGCTTTTGATACTGTCTTCATGTTAGAGCCCCCTTTCCTTGATCCACTCACGAACTTTGACACCAGTTTCTAATCCATTAACGCCCGAGGTCACAACGCGATCTCCGTCGTTAAGACCCGAAATAATATGACGTTTTTCATCAATGACTATCGCGACTTCTTCGACGATACCATCGTTGTTAACGCGCCATACTGAGACATCATCTCCATTGGTCATCATTGCTGAGGTTGGAATTTTTGTCGCCGCTGCTTGTGAAGAAACAAGGTTAACCGTGCCAGACATACCCGGCAGGATCCCTATATCAGTCGGTCTCTCCATTACCATAGTGACCTTGTATGAACCGGTTTTAGGATCGGCTTCGGTATCGACTTCTTGAAAGGTGAGGACATAAGAATGTTCAGGGAAGGCATCGAATACCATAGTTGCGTCTGTCTCAAACCCTGCAGAAAAGCGTGCAATTAATTGATCAGGCAATAAGAAGACAACTTTGAGGATCTGATTCGTTTGGATATTCATTACACCTTGCTTAGCCGCGATGTATTCGTGGTTTTCAGCAGGAATAATAGAAATAGTACCATCATATGGCGCAACGAGTGTGGTGTAGCGAAGATTAGCTTTTGCTTGATTTAAAACCGCTCTTGCAGAGTTATGATTTGCTTTCGCTTGGTCAAAATCTTGCTCAGAAACCACTCTATCCTTACGTAGCTTGATGGAACGTTGGTATTGCACATCGGCAAGTTTGAAGTTAGCTCTTGCCTGCTTTTCTAGCAACTGATACTCATCAGGATTAAGCGTTGCCAATGCATCACCTTTGGAGACCTGTTGCCCCGCAGTGACATCGATCGTTTTTAGTAAACCGGGGACTCGAAATGCCAATACGGCTTTATCGCCCGCTTCAGTAGTCGCAGGAAAATTTCGTTCGAAGGCATTGTTACCGACCGAGACGGTGAAGAGTTTGGCTGGTCGTGATTCGGGTTCTGGAACCGGAGGGAGCTCCTTACCACACCCAGATAACCCGGATAAGGTCACCAATAGGACTAGGGAGGCTTTGTACATTGCGATCATCCATATCTATAAATATTTTATTAACATAGATTAATCACATGTAACTTACCAGTTATCGTAAGATTTATTTAGACAAAATTATTAAAAAAAATAACGGCTTGGGATAAATTTTCCTAACCGTTATCTAATCTTTTTGAGGCTTGACCACTACATGTTCTTAAATGCACGGTCGACTTTAAAAGTGTCCGAAGTCACATACGCTTCCATATTGCGTACACTGGTCTCTAACGTCTGGAAATCGCCCTCTAAAGTGCCCAACAAAGACTCTGCTGTTTGCCCTTTTTCCCAGGGTTTTTGCTTGAGTGTGTGCTCTTGTTTGGCTTTCATCTGATCGACATATTGAGGTGGTTGTTTTTCAAGCATAAATGTCAAAGCTAAATACGCTAATAACACCAAAAAGCTACCACCTAGCAGTGCGGCTGAGATCACTAAGATACGAACCAACCAAACTTCAAGGCCAAAATAGTTCGCTAATCCGGCACACACGCCAGACAATTTACCGTTAATCGGATCGCGATACAGTTCTCTACTCATAGTTTCGTCTCCAGTTAGGTGACTCCGCATCCAGTATTTTTTCTAACGTTTTCACTCGGTCTTGCATCGACTCAGCTTGCTCAGAAAGCTTATGCAGACGCTGAAGATCCGTTTCTGAAAGACCATTGCTGGATTTCTTCTTGCTGCGGTAGTGTAAGAATAACCATAGCGGTGCCACGAAGATCAAAAAGACAATCAGTGGACCTGCAATTAGAAATGTTGACATAGACAACTCCTAAAATTATTTATCGCGGTTTTCAACTTGTTGCTTCAGTTTCGCCAGCTCTTTTTCAATCTCGTCTTGAGCTTGTAGTTCTGCAAACTCTTGGTCTAAAGATTTTGCGTTACCGGTTTTTGCGTAAACGTCAGCTTCAGCTTCTAATTCATCCACTTTACGTGAGAATTGCTCAAACTTCGCCATTGCTTCGTTGGTTTTGCTTGAATGCAGATGTTTTTGAACATCGCGACGATTGCTTGCTGCATTATTGCGAATCATTAGTGCTTGCTGTTTTGCACGAGTCTCGGCGATTTTGGTTTCAAGCTTACCGATCTCACTGGTTAGTTTTTCGATGGTTTCATGAACCAAAGTTTGCTCGGTATGAAGGCCCTTGATGATATCTTCAAGTTTTTGCTTTTCGATTAGTGCCGCTCTAGCCAGATCTTCACGTTGTTTAGTCAGGGCTAGTGTCGCTTTATTCTGCCAATCTAGAATCTGAGTTTCGATAGCTTCAACTTTACGTGCTAGCTCTTTCTTGTCTGCAATAGCTTTTGCTGAGTTAGTACGAACCTCAACCAGCGTGTCTTCCATTTCTTGAATAATGAGGCGAATCATCTTTTCAGGATCTTCAGCCTTATCTAATAGTGCACTGATGTTTGAATTTACAATGTCTGCAAAGCGAGAAAAAATACCCATAAGAAACTCCTTAATTGCAATAATGGCAAATAGGTTTTAAATCGTTTTTCGATTTCTCAATCCACTTGCTCAAAAATCTACGTTTGTTGTTAAACCTACCATAAGTAATCCAAGTAGCGTGCCAACTTTTAAGCCATTGTTTATCAAACACTTACAATAAAATGGTGATTAACCCGAACCATGCTATGATGAATTTAGCCAAGTATTGGTATTTTTCACCACCACAGCTTTGTGACTAATGCTATTTACATCAAGTGATGTAAATAAAGCTCTCTATATCATGCCCATTGGAAATCAGACCATACAAGGACCCATTATGCAGCAGAATCTCATTGGTGAATCCCCTAGTTTTCTCTCTGTTTTGGATAAAGTGTCTCAACTCGCACCAATCGAAAGACCGATTCTGATCATCGGGGAGCGTGGTACAGGTAAAGAGTTAATCGCTCAAAGGCTGCATTACCTTTCAAGGCGCTGGGACCAGCCATTGATCTCACTGAACTGCTCAACCCTTAGCGAAGGGTTGATTGATTCAGAGTTATTTGGTCATGAATCAGGTTCTTTTACCGGTTCAAAAGGTCGTCATCAAGGTCGTTTTGAAAGGGCTGAAGGTGGAACTCTGTTCTTAGATGAACTAGCGACCACCCCCCTTGCCGTTCAAGAGAAGCTATTGCGTGTTATTGAATACGGGCAATATGAGCGTGTCGGCGGACAAAAGGCGCTAAGTGCCAATGTAAGACTGGTGTGTGCGACCAATGCTGACTTACCAGACATGGCGTTAAAAGGCGAATTCAGACCCGATTTATTAGATAGACTGGCGTTTGATGTCATTACTATCCCACCTCTTCGCGAACGAAAAGAAGACATCACGCTGCTAGCAGAATACTACGCCATTAAGATGTGTCGAGAGTTAGAATTGGAGCTGTTTGTCGGTTTTACTCCATCTGCTGTTGAGGCACTATTGGATTATTCTTGGCCGGGAAATGTGAGAGAACTCAAAAACGTCGTTGAACGAGCTATCTACCAGCACGGTAAAGATCCATATACTATTGAATCTTTGGTGTTTAACCCCTTCAAACCAACATGGAAAATAGATCAAGATTCCACGCACGAAACTGGCAATGATCTGTCCAACAGCCATACTCCATTAGAGCGCTCATTTTCTTTGCCGCTTGATTACAAAGCATGGCAAGAACAGCAAGACATTAAATTACTCAATCAAGCTCTAAAACAGAGCAAGTATAACCAGAAACAAGCAGCAGAATTACTTGGGTTAACCTACAACCAATTACGTGGAATGGTGAGGAAGTACGCGATTGTAGGACAAGCGAACGATAAATAGCTGCCCACACTTGATTATTATTTGGAGCCGAATAAATAAAATGTTAAATTGTCGGGATCTTGAGGCTCCTCTAACGCCTCGTTTCGAAAAGTATTTCTTTTTATGAAAGCACTAATAAGACTATCACTTAGCATCTGCACGCTTGGCTTTTTAGCTGGATGTGGTGAAAGTGTCACTCACGAGCAAATCCGTGAAAAAGGCTTCATTTATTGCGGCCAAGGTAATCCTAGTACCTTCAATCCACAATTGGTTGATAGTGGCATTACCTCAGAGTCGCTGAGCCCTCAAATTTTCGATACCCTGCTCACTCTTGATCCTATGACTTACCGACCAAAACAGAACTTGGCAACAAGCTGGTCTGTCGATAAATCAGGTACAGAGTACACTTTCAAACTGCGCCCAAATGTTGCGTTTCAAACCACAGATTGGTTTACCCCAACCCGCAGCATGAATGCACAGGATGTGGTCTTTAGTTTTGAACGTATCATTGATACTTCAAACCCATTTCATTATGTGGGTGGCGGTTTATATCCATGGTTCGCTGGCATAGACTTTCAAAACCTGATAGTTGAAATCACGGCGGTGGATGACCTAACGGTGAAGTTCCAGTTAAGTCGCCCAGATAATTCATTTCTTAACAATATCGCCACCAGCTATGCGGTCATTCACTCCAAAGAATATGCCAACAAGCTGATTACCACAGATGAAAAAAATGAAATAGACTCCAAGCCCGTAGGCACAGGCCCTTTCTACTTGGATGAATATCAAATTAATGATCTTGTACGCTTGAAAAAGAACATGCATTACTGGAAGGGTGAAGTACAAATGGACCAAGTTGTATTTGATACTTCACAACGCGGTACAGGCACACTTGCCAAGCTTCTCCGCAGTGAGTGTGACGTGTTGAACTCACCAATTTCTAGCCAGATCCCTATTATTCAAGCTCATGAAGAGTTGAAGATTTCTGCCACACCTGCAGTAAATGTCTCTTTCATCGCGCTAAACACAGAACACCCTGCATTGCGTGACTCACGAGTACGTAAAGCATTGAACTTGGCTATTAACCGTCAGAACATTCTTGATTCTGTGTACTACGGTACAGGTACAAAAGCCTACACGTTACTTCCCCCTACTTCTTGGGCTTATCAAAAAGACAGCGTTCAAGTTCGCTATGATCGAAACTATGCGATCGCACTTCTTAGAGAGGCCGGTGTAGAACCAGGGTTAGAGCTTTCAATGTGGGTGCCACTAGAGCCACGCGCATACAATCCAAGTCCAAGAAAAACGGCAGAACTGATCCAAGCAAACTTGGCTGATATTGGTATTGAATTGAAACTCTATACCGACGATCGATTTGACCGAACACAGCTGTCTTCAATTTCCTCAACAGATTTGTTACTCACAGGTTGGATTGGCAGTACGGGCGACCCAGACAACTTCTTGCGTCCACTTCTATCATGTAGTTCGGAACGCGCGGGATTAAACGTCTCTATGTGGTGCAACTCAGACTTTGATTTCCTTCTCGACTTGGCATTAGAGATTAATCAACAAAGGCATCGCGTGAACTTGTATCGACAAGCCCAAAACATTCTTAATGAAGAAGTTCCTGTGATACCTCTCGCTCATGGCGTGCAATTCCGTGTGCACGATCGTTCGCTAACAGGTTTTAAACGCAGTCCTTTTAATGCTCAACCTTTTGATCAAGTCAGAAGGGAGGTGAACTGATGTTTTGGTATACATTAAGACGTGTAAACTTATTCATTATTACACTTGGAATTCTGACTTTGGTGGGCTTTGCTCTACTTCGATTAGACCAAACCTCACCTTGGGCAATTCAAGATTTTTGGCCCGGCTGGCTTAGCTACGTCACCGAATTATCGACGCTGAATTTCGGCCTGAGCAAACACGGTGTTCCTATCATCGAAGAGCTTGTCGTGGTATTCCCTGCGACGTTAGAATTGTGCTTCTTTGCTTTTCTACTCGCACTGTTTATCGGCATCCCTTTCGGCACAATTGCCGGCATGAGACAAGGTAAGTTTGTTGATACCACTATATCGTTTACTTCAATGGCAGGCTACTCAGCACCTATATTTTGGGTCGCATTGCTAATGATCATGGTGTTCTCACTGCACTTCGAGATGTTCCCTGTTGGGGGACGATACGATCTACTTTACGAAATTGAACACGTGACTGGCTTTGCAATGATTGATGCCTTCTTTGCCGAAGGTAACTATCGAGCACACGCCCTACAGAGCGTAATAGACCATATGGCGTTACCTTGTCTTGTTTTGGCGCTCGCTCCAACAACCCAGGTTATCCGACTAATGAGAGCGTCAGTGGCTGAAGTGATGGCTCAAAACTACATCCGTGCCGCGCGAATCAAAGGTCTTTCAACAAGAGAGATCGTCACTCAACATGTATTAAGAAATGCAATACCACCGATTATTCCTAAGGTCGGCGTTCAACTCTCCAGTATGTTAACGCTCGCTATCATCACCGAGTCTATCTTTAACTGGCCGGGTATTGGCCGCTGGTTGCTGGATGCATTATCCAATCAAGATTACGTTTCAATTCAAGCTGGTGTAATTGTGGTAGCAACCTTGGTTTTGACCGCGAATATACTGTCCGATCTACTGGGCGCGATGGTCAATCCTCTGGTAAGGAAGGAATGGTATGCTAACAAATAACGTCTACCAAGAAGAACAGATTCCAACCCAATTCGAGCGTTTCTGGCGCAGCTTCCGTGGCAATAATCTCGCAATGTTTGGACTATGGTGTTTGGTCTTGATCATTTTGATCACCATCACTTCACCATGGCTAGCACCACATGATGCTCAAGAGCAGACGGGGCACCTACTAACACCTCCTTCTTGGGATCCGGCTGGAACAGTTGAGTATTTTCTAGGCACTGATGATTTAGGCCGAGATATTCTATCCCGTCTGATTATTGGCTCTCAGCTGACATTTGGTGCCGCAGTAGTGATTACCTTTATCGCAGCAGTCATCGGTTGTCTGATTGGCGTACTTGCAGGTATGACTCGTGGGTTGCTATCAAGTACGCTAAACCACTTGCTTGACACGGTAATGTCTATTCCGTCGTTGCTACTTGCGATTATCTTCGTGGCATTTCTTGGCTTTGGCGAGTTTAATATCTTGCTAGCCTTATGTTTGGCATTGATTCCACGCTTTATTCGTTCGGTATACATTGCCGTGCATGCAGAAGTAGAAAAAGACTATATTTTGGCTTCTCGCCTTGATGGTGCGAATGACTTCTACCTGTTATGGAATTCAATCCTTCCTAATATTCTTACTGTAGTGGCACTTGAAATTACACTGGCATTGTCAGTCGCCATTCTTGATATCACGGCCTTGGGTTTCTTAGGGCTTGGCGCTCAAGCACCAAGTACCGAATGGGGCTCAATTTTGGGTGATTCTGTAGAGCTGATTTACCTTGCGCCATGGACAGTAACTCTACCCGGCTTAGCCATTATGTTTACAGTGATCGTGATTAACCTTGTCGGTGAAGGTGTTCGCCAAGCGCTAAATGCAGGAATCGAATAATGCCGTTACTTGATATTCGACATCTAACCATCGAGATTGAGACCCCTCAAGGGATGGTTAAAGCAGTAGATCGAATGAGTATTACCCTCAATGAGGGAGAAATTCGTGGCTTAGTAGGTGAATCAGGTTCTGGTAAGAGCTTGGTTGCAAAAGCGATCGTTGGTGTTTGCAAAGAAAACTGGAAAGTGTCTGCCGACCGAATGCGCCTTGGCAATATCGACCTGCTACAACTAACGCCCAAAGAACGACGCCGTGTGATCGCTCGCGATATCGCGATGATCTTCCAAGAACCATCGACATGTCTTGACCCTTCCGAAAAAGTGGGACGCCAGCTAATAGAGGCGATTCCTTCGCGTTCATTTGAAGGTCGATGGTGGCAACGGTTTAAGTGGCGAAAAAAGCAAGCAATAGCATTACTGCATAAAGTGGGGATCAAAAATCACTCTCACCTAATGGACAGTTATTCTTATGAGTTGACCGATGGTGAGTGTCAAAAAGTCATGATCGCCATGGCGATCGCTGCCAAGCCAAAAGTGCTAATTGCCGATGAGCCAACCAACGATTTAGACCCGATTACTCAGTCTCAAATATTGCGCTTATTGAGCCGAATGAATCAACTTCATAACACGACAATTCTCCTCATTGGGCACGATTTAACGACTATCACTCAATGGGCGACACGAATAACCGTGATGTACTGCGGTCAGTCCGTTGAGTCTGCAGATACGACAAAACTGTTGGATGTACCAAAGCATCCTTACACCGTTGCACTGCTAAAAGCGATGCCCGATTTTAACGACTGGATTCCCCATAAAGAAAAACTGCAATCTTTACCAGGGTCAATTCCGCCGCTGCAGCACCTCCCGATTGGTTGTCGACTTGGACCACGTTGTCCATACGCGCAAAGACAGTGTGTCGAGATCCCGCATACTAAACGTATAAAGACCCACAAATTTAACTGTCATTTCCCTCTGAATATGGAGAAGAAAAAGAAATCATGAGTGCATTATTAGAGGTCAGTGATTTATCTAAAGACTTTACGACTCGCTCTGGTCTTTTCCGCAAAAAGATTCATCAGGCAGTGAAGCCAGTCAGCTTTTCCCTTGAAGCGGGACAGACTATTGGTTTTATCGGTCAGAATGGGTCGGGGAAATCGACATTAGCAAGAATGCTAGCGGGTATGGTGGAACCAACAGCAGGTGAGATCCGAGTGAACGGTGAAAAGCTAGAGCACAAAGACTACTCAACTCGCTGCAAACTGATTCGAATGATCTTCCAAGATCCGAACACCTCGCTAAACCCACGCATCCAGATTGGTCGAATCCTTGAAGGACCATTGAAGCGAAATACCAACATGCCACCAGAAGCCCGCATGCGCCGCGTAAAGGACACATTATTACGTGTTGGGCTTCTACCAGAACATGCTTACTTCTATCCTCAGATGCTTGCTGCAGGCCAGAAGCAGAGGGTTTGTTTGGCTCGCGCTTTGATACTTCAGCCTTCCATCATTGTTGCTGATGAAGCGTTGAATGGTTTGGATATGGCGATGCGTTCGCAAATCATCAATCTGTTCCTAGAACTTCAAGAAGAGATGGGCGTATCGTTCGTTTATGTTTCTCAACACATCGGCATTGTTAAACACATCACAGATAAGATCATCGTCATGCACGAAGGCAATGTGGTTGAAAGTGGCGAAACACATGAAGTACTGACTAACCCAACTCACCAAATCACACAAAGGTTAGTTGAGAGCCACTTCTATAAAGCACCAAGCCATTAATCGGTGATCGCGCTATATTCCGCAAAGGGGAAAGATATGTTACCAAGAGCTTCAATGCTTTCCCTCTTGTTGGCGCTGCTGTCCTTTAATGCAGCAAGCACACCACTCACATGGCTAGATAGAACCTTCGTCGAAACTGCCTTTTATCACGTCGCACTTCAACACGAATATTCACAAGGCGACAAGCTCCTCGCTAAATGGAAACAACCTATTAAGATATGGATCGATCACCGAGTCGGCGACGAAGAGCTTCATCAAGAACTCACCGAATTACACGTCCAGCACCTATCGCAAGTCACCCAACATCCGATTAAAATCGTCACACGAGAATCGGATGCAAACGTTAAATGGATATACACAAGGCAGAGTCAGTGGATAGCTGAAGCCAAAACTGTACTCAAACTGAAATCGACACAGCATCTAAACAGCGCTATCTGCACTGCAGGTTATCGAACTAATTCCAAAGGGGAGATTGTATATGCAGGAATTGTGATCCCAGTAGATCAAGCGAGAGCAAGAGGAAAGCTGGTCGCATGTATTGTTGAAGAGATCACACAGGTACTTGGGTTACCCAATGACTCAGATAAAGCCTACCCTTCTATTTTCAATGATCACACGCCAGAAGACTTGTTATCCCCCTTAGATGTAGTGCTGCTAAAGCTACTGTATGAGCCTCAATTGAAAGTGGGAATGACAAAAGAACAGGCAAAACCAGTTGTGCGAAAAATACTGAAAAGATACAGCAAAACAGGTGTACTTCAGCAAGCTTCTAAAGCAGCACAGCAAGCGCCTTTGTATCAACTTATTGGGTATTGACGAAAATACGTTGGAAAGTAGCTTAGAAGGGAAGAATAGAACAACAGCGTTGCCCGAGGTAAGACAACGCTGGCTTACAATTTGACGAGAGAATTAGCGCTTAGCAGCCTGCTTCTTCAGCTCGAAGTCGAACTCATCCGGGAACAAGATAACACCTTCTTCCTGTTCGTTCGGGAACACAACAACTGCAAGCTCGTCGTCTTCTAGACCGTTAGTCCAACGGCTATGCCATTTGTTTAGTGAAATAGACTCAGCTTTACACTCAGACCAATCACCCGTCGCCCAAGACTCCGCAAACTCTTGATTTGGCCATACAGGAACACAGTCTTCATCTTCTGTGTTCAGCATTACACAACCGTGTTCATCGGTTAAGATCCATACTTCACGGTTCGCTACGATTTCTTTCACACAGTACTTCAGGCGTTGCTCACCCGTATACTTATTGATTTCAGCGATTTTTTTATCGTCTAGCTGTGTAGTCATCTCAATTTCCTACTTTAGTCAGTAACTATGTTCTTAAAGCTATTTTATGCCGAGTGTTTTTAACTTCAAACACTATCGATGAAGAAGAAAGCCTACTTCAAAGAAAAACGCCTGCTAAATTAGCAGGCGTTTATAATTAAGCGACTTGGTTAAACAAGCTCGCCTTGAAGCCAAGGCCAACCTTGCTTCTTACGGCTCAATGTATTTTCCATCATCAATACACCGTCTTTCTCGAATTTAACCAGCTTATCAGCCCACTCACCTTTGTATAGAAGACGAGTTTGAGCTGTAGTGATATCTGTCAGCATTACTGCAGCGAATGCTAGACCATCTTTCTCACAACGCGCTTCAAGATCAGCTTCTAGCGCTTCGATCATGCCGTCTACTTGCTCAAGAGTCGCAAGCTCAACTTGACCAACGACAACATCACGACCGTTGAATGGGTAGCCTTTAAGGTCTTTTTCTACTAACTGTGCAGCAGATAGGCCTTCGATGTTTGTCTTAGCAATTAGAAGCGCTTTGATAAATGCATCAACGTCTGTTACGCCAACGATTTCAGCAAGCTCAGCAACCGCGTCTTTGTCTTTTTGAGTACATGTTGGAGAAGCAAAACCAACTGTGTCTGAAAGAATTGCAGACATCATCAGTTTAGCGATTTGTTGAGAGATAGCGTGACCTTCAATCTTAAACATGTTGAAAAGTACTGTATTTGTACAGCCAACAGGCCAGATCCAAGCTTCCATAGGGTTAACTGTCATCACGTCACCTAGACGGTGGTGATCGACAATACCTACGATCTCAGCATCAGCTACATCGTCTGGTGCTTGTGCAAGATCTGAGTAGTCTACTAACCAGATTTTTTCACCAGCAACAGAAGTACGAAGTTCTGGCTTTTCAGCACCAGCGACTTCTAGAATGTGTTGAGTTTCGCGGTTGATCTCGCCTTGGCGAATTGGTGTCGCTTCCTCGCCACGAGCTTTAAGAAGCTCAGTTGCAACTAACGCACTACAAATACTGTCACTATCAGGGTTTTTGTGACCAACAACTAAAATCATGTTTCTTCCTATTACACTAACAATTATGACTCTACCTTTAGAGTCTCTCTTTATTAGGCATACTTTACCTCATTTTTTTAGATTGGTCATGTTTCGTGGGTTTGGCCAATGGTAACAAAAGATAAAAAAACAACGAATGCAATTGATAATTATTATCATTCGTATATGATTATCTTAATACACAAATTTTGAGTGACACTTATGGATCGACTAATCTCTTTTTTGCCAAGCAGCAGCGCTGCGAAAACAACTCAGTTTTCACTGTCTTTTAAGCGCCTGCTTTTACCTATTTCACTTGCGGCGTTAGTTGCAGCTCCTGCTACGCGAGAATTGACGGTCACTACCTTGTCTGACGCCTTCTGGGCAGTGTCATGTTACGTTGCGCTAACCCTAGCGATTTACCACTGGTTAAGTCTATACATCAACAAAGATAACGTCTTCAATAAGCTCGTCCATCAATCTCGTTCAAACCAAGTTGTATTCGCCGCGCTAATGGGCGCATTGCCAGGCTGTGGGGGAGCGATTGTGGTCACCACACAATTTATTTCAGGCAAACTCGGATTTGGTGCGGTCGTGGCTGTACTCGTCTCAACCATGGGTGACGCGGCCTTCCTGTTAATTGCTAGCGAACCCAAAACAGGTTTAGCCATGATGGCGATGGGTGTAATCGTGGGTACCGCCTCAGGACGAATCATAAACTTGTTTCACGCAGACGACTTTTTACGCCCGAAACAAGCAGAGAGAAATGAAGCGGAAAACAGCTGTACCTCACAACCTCAAGGTCAAAGCCCTGTCTCTAAAAAAGCGATAAACCTTCAGGGTTACCTATGGTCTGTGCTTATTATTCCGGGAGCCGCTGTTGCCCTGCTTGGCTCTTTTCAAATCGATGTAAACCAGTTGCTGACACTGCCTGAGATGTCTATGGAATGGACGGGAACGATTTTACTGATTAGCTCGATGTTTTTGTGGGGGCTTACTCGTGAAATTGAGGATTACAAATCGGCCGTAAGTGAAGATGAAAAATGTATAGGTTCTCACCCACTACAAAAAACAGCTCAAGATACAAACTTTGTCACTGCATGGGTGGTGGTGGCTTTTCTTTTCTTTTCTTCGAGTTTGGCTCTGTGCTTGCAAATGTCGATTTTGCGACGCTATTCTCAAGCTGGGGGATGATGCTCCCCCTGGCGGGTGTGTTGATGGGCTTACTGCCGGGGTGTGGTCCACAATTGTTGGTCACTAGCCTTTACCTTTCAGGTGCACTGCCACTTTCAGCTCAGGTCGGTAACGCAATTTCAAATGATGGTGATGCTTTATTCCCTGCTATCGCAATGGCACCGAAAGCGGCTCTTGTGGCCACATTATATTCAGGCATACCCGCATTAATCTGTGCATACGGTTATTGGTTTATGTTCGAGATTTAACTCAAGCTGATTCAATTCCATAGGTCTCTATTAGGTCGATACTTTGTATCGGCCTTTTTGTTTCCGTCTGCCTAAGTCCTTACAACAGATTCTTTTTACACTCCCTTCCTGC
>NZ_AJZM02000153.1:0-39630 GCF_000272405.2 Vibrio tasmaniensis 1F-187 | reverse complement strand
CATTGTTCATTGTTCATTGTTCATAGTTCATAGTTCTACAGCCTATCCAAACGGCACGTCGTTATAGCCGGTCTCAAAAACGCCCCCTCTTGGCGCTATGACAATGCTTAATTACAAATCCCGCACACAGGCTAGAAAAACAAAAAGCCCCTGTAAGAGTGCTTACAGGGGCTTTAATTCAAGCTTTAATCTTGGTTCTTAAGTACAAGACTTAAGAAACTTCGATTGGACCACCGAATGAAGTTACTGGAGGCAGTTTGCCTTGGAACTTCTCGAAGTTAACCAAACATGTGTTTGCTGACGTTGCTTGAGCAAGTTCAGACGTACCGATGTCTTGAGTTAGTGTGTTTGGATCGCCGTATGTATCTAGCGCCCCCACTTTCTCGTTGATCGGGCCATACCAAGCGCCTTCTTCGATACGAACAACACCAGGTGCGTAGCTATCCATTAGAACAGCACCTGCTAGTAGTTGACCACGGTCATTGAACACACGTACTACGTCGCCATCTTTGATGCCTTTCTTCTTAGCATCGATTGGGTTGATGTAGATTGGCTCACGGCCTTGTACCGCGTAAGTCGCACGCCACTCTTCAGATTCACACATCTGAGAGTGAAGACGCTTGTCTGGGTGGCAAGATTGTAGCCAGTACGGATGTTTGTCAGAGCCTGGACCACCGTGTGAACGTTCAGATTTCTCAAACCACATAGGGTGTTCTTGACAGTGCTCGTAACCCATGTTGCCAACAGTACGGCTTGTGATTTCGATGAAACCAGAAGGCGTACCTAGTGCGTTGATCTCTGGATCTTCACGGAATGATGCGTGGCGAGTCCATGGCTTACCTTTACCGAAGTCTAGGAAACCTTTCTCCCAGAACTCAGCAAACTCAGGCATTTCGAAGCTGCCTTCGTTTGATGCACGACATTCGTCATACAGAGATTTAACCCACTGCATTTCGTCCATACCACGCGTGTAATCGTCGTAACGACCCCAACGCTTAGTTAGGCTAGACATAATCTCGAAGTCAGTTTTAGACTGGAACAGAGGATCGACTAGTTTGTGCATCGCGATCAAACCACGACCAGAGTACGCGCCGTAACCATCAATATCGTTACGTTCCCACTGAGTACATGCAGGAAGCACGATATCAGAGTGACGACAAGTTGCAGTCCAAGCGAAATCAACAGCCACTACAGTTTGTAGGCTCTTGAATGCTTTACGCATCTTGTTGCGATCTTGGTGGTGGTGCCACGGGTTATTACCACTGAATACCATCATCTTGATATCCGGTAGTGTAACCGTTGAACCGTTCGCTTTGATCTTCTTACCTGGCTCTAGCAAGCTATCTACCCAACGAGCAACAGGGATTACACGGCTGTAACCGTTGTAATCAGTGTTAGTGTGCTTAGGCGATTGACCTTGGTCGATGTTCAACGGGAATGAACCCGGAGCAGCGAAGCCAGTTGAAGAAACACCGATACCAGAGTAATGGTGACCGTAAGAGATACCACCGCCAGGTAGACCGATTTGGCCAACCATTGCTGCGATAACGGCACACATCCAGTAAGGCTGCTCACCGTGTTGTTGACGTTGGATACTCCAACCGACAAGAATCTGCGTACGACCGTTAACCAGCATCTTAGCGAATTCACGGATAGAGTCCGCGCTTGCACCACAGATAGCCGAAGCCCACTCAGGTGTCTTCTCAACTTTATCTTTCGTTTCACCTTGAACGTACTTGATAAAGTCTTCAAAACCTAGACAGTAAGTTTCGATGAACTTCTTGTCGTATAGATCTTCGTTGTAAAGAACGTGAGCAACACCAAGCATGAACGCCACATCAGTTTGTGGGTTGATGTACATTTGCTCGTTTTCTAGGTAACGGCCTGTTTTGTTTTTAACAGGGTCAACAGAAACAACGTTGATCTCTTTCTTAGCAACTTTTTCTTTCAGCTGTTCTAAGTATGCGAATGACTCGTGAGTCTCACATGTCCAACCTACTTGCAGGTTTTTAACTGGATCGTTACCCCAAAGAACAATGTTGTCACTGTTTTCTAGGATAAGTTCCCAAGATGTACCTTGTGCGTAAACTTCAGTAGAACCTAGCACGTAAGGCATGATCGTTTGACCAGCACCTGTTGAGTAGTCACCGATTTTCTTCACAGAGTAACCGTGAAGTGCCATTGCACGTTGCATATGGTTAGTACAGCTGTGGAACTGACCCGTTTGTCTCCAACCAGTTTGACCTGTGTGAAGCGCCCATGGACCGTAATCTTTCTGTACGCGCTCTAGTTCGCGGTAAACAAGGTCTAGTGCCTCATCCCAAGTCACACGAATAAAACGGTTGTTACCACGCGTGTCTGCGCTGTATTTATGCTTCTTCAACCAATCTAGGCGAACCATTGGGTAACGCACACGTGATGGGCTGTAGATAATACCTTTAATACCTTTCAACATCTCAGTTGGGTGTTGATCGATTTCTAGAGGTTTAATCTCTTGTACTTTACCCGCATAAACGCGAGCTCGGAATGCACCCCAGTGAGAACCAGAGACTTTCCACGCGCCGTCTGTTTCTGCTGCAGACGCTGATGCCGACGCCAATAAGCTTGGACCGATAACCGATGCCGCACTTGTAGTAGCGACACCTTTCAGAAAACTTCTTCTTGTAATTGCCATTGTGTTACTCCAATTGACGTCTTATTAGTGATGGCCTTCAGAAAAATCTGATGAGTGCTTCTGTAGATACTTAAGAACAAGTGCTTCTGTATCTGTATCGAAGTTAACGAATGCAATCATACCATCTAACATGCCTACCCAACCGTTAGCGCTGAAGTGAGCTTCATCTGGCTGTGAGTGACACGTTGAACAGTTAGATTGGTACGCTTGACCCGCTGCGTTCCAAATTGGATCGAAGTTATCAACCATAGACTCTTTCTTCATCCAAAGTGCTAGGTTAACTTCTTCCCATGGAAGGCCAGTAAGCTCATCTTCTTTCTTCTCACCAACAGTGATAACGTCACTTTGAGATACTTCTTTGGTCAAGATTGCAGTTGAGATGTTCATACCGAAGTCTTCTTGGATTACACGTCCGAAGCCTTTCGCTTTACGCCAACCATCGATTTGAATCTTGATCATGTCGCCTTTTTCGTCGATAACCGCAACTTTACTTGCAGGACTTAGTAGACCCGCTTCAACCGTTGCTGTTTCATCTGTGTACATTGGTAGGTGACGAATAGAGATCACGTCAGAACCATTTGCGTAAGATGTGCTGCTTGCTACATTTTCTAGCTCGCCAACAATACCGCTTGCTGATGCCATATCCATTGGAAGGTTGTGAGCAATACCTTTATGACAGTCAACACAGCTTTGATCACGTTCTGCTGCATTCTTCATCTGGATACGCGCTGTTGGGCGCATGTTCTCGAAGTCCATTGAATCGTAGTTGTGACAGTTTTTACACTCTAGAGATTTGTTCGAAGAGAAACGATCCCATTCGTGTTTAGCCAGTTCGATACGACGAGCTTCGAATTTCTCAGGTGTATCTAAGTCACCAAATACTTGAGCGAATACTTCTTTAGATGCTTGCATCTTACGAGCGATTTTTGCTGTCCATTCATGTGGAACGTGACAGTCAGGACAAGTAGCACGTACACCAGAAGTGTTTTTCCAGTGAACCGTTTCTTGTAGTTCTACGTACACGTTGTCACGCATGGTGTGACAACTTACACAGAACTCTTCTGTATTTGTGTGCTCTAGAGCTGTGTTAAAACCGCCCCAGAAAATAACACCGGCGATAAAGCCACCCATAGTTAGTACACCAAGACTGATGTGTACTGCAGGGCGAGTCATTGTGCGCCATAATTTAACTAAAAATGATTTCATGTTTAGCTCTCTTAAATATTGATTTTAAAAAATGTTGTTACTAGAGGGCATTACATGCCGCCGTGAGCACCAGGAGGTCCGAATACAAACACTTGCAGTGCCCAAACTAGGAAGCCGTAACCGCCTACAAAAGCCACACTTAATATTGGAAAGAGAACCACCGCGATGAAGAGGAAAGACTTCCACTCCAACGAGCGTTTTTCGCCAGTTTCAATTTTATTAACATCACTCATACATTTTGCCTATTTTGTATTTAGTAATTTCGAGTAACCCATTCTATGGGGCTAAAGTTCTTGAGTATCTAACAACAAATTTTAGACCATACACAAAGTAGGGTTCAATCAAATCCCCCGTTATAACCCTTGCTAATCAATACTTTTTTGAGGTCATCCAAACTTGTTTTCAGTTAAACAAAGTTATTAAAAAGTATTAACAAATGTGAAGAATTAAGTATATTTCACAAATGTTAAAAACCAACATATACGCAACCATATGACAACCAATTTTAACTTTTTACCTACTAAGTAGTAGCTAAAAAAGCCTCAAACAACCACTATTTTGTGTTTTGTTTGTTAAATGATTGATCATTTTTAGAATTGGTGACTTTACAGTTGAAATGCATCATTTGGCACTTTCAGATATGATGGAGACCACTTAAAAGGAATCATTATGCAAGACGTTATTGATATATCTTGGTGGCAGTTATTGTTCTTCAGCTCACTTCTCTTGCTACCTATTACCATCAACCACAAGTTAAAACTCGGCCTTGGAAAAGAGGCTTCTGTCAGCATCATTCGTATGGTTATTCAGCTATTTCTAGTGGGACTTTACCTAGAATACTTGTTCACCTTGAATAGCTTATGGGTCAATTTGCTGTGGCTATTTGCAATGATCATCGTTGGGGCAAGCTCAATTGTTGAAAAATCTAGGCTCCCAAAAAATCTACTTTTAGTTCCTATAGCCGTTAGCCTTGCTGTAACTTGTGTACCTATTGTCTTGTTTATCTGCTTTTTCATCATTAAACCGACACCGGTTTTTAACGCACAGTACCTTATCCCTATTGCAGGGATGCTGTTAGGTAATAGCTTAAGCAGTAATATCGTGGCATTGCAGAATTTGTTTGGGGCTTTTGAAACGCAGAAATCAGAGTACGAAGCGGCTATCGCTTTGGGCGCGTCTCCTTCCTATGCAGCCGCGCCTTTTGTTCGTAATGCGATACAGAAAGCGATGTCACCAATTATGGCAACTACAGGCTTAGTCACGCTACCGGGAATGATGACAGGACAGATCTTAGGTGGTGCATCACCAATGATCGCGATTAAGTATCAGTTGATGATCATGTTAGCTATCTTCGTGATGATGAGCTGCTCTTTAGCACTTGCACTTCAGCTCTCATTGAAGACATCTCTTACTAAAGAAGGCCGAGTTCTCGCGCAAATACAGCCTTCGAAATAGCCTCCCTACTCCACTTAGATCTGGTTACTCACTGAATTTGAGACAGGTTATCCACAGAAATTGTGGATAACCAAATCAATATAGATCCTTTTTTGTCCATTCCCACCTAGGGAAAGATCATTACCTTTGATCTTTGGGTGTTTTCAAAGACATATACACACACGGTGATCATCGCTATTGAGCGTTCACATGATAATTTAAGAAATGAATAAGTAGGTTTTCCACAAATAAAAACGGCCTGCAATGCAGGCCGTCTTGTAAATGTCATAAGTCAGTTCAGTGTTTTCACTGAGTCCAAGTTACCCAGTTAACTCGTAAACTGGATTAACCGCGTAATCGGAATTAATCACGCAACCTTTGCTTTGTGGATCACGCCACCCTTATTAGTCACGTAGGTAGATCAACCAGTACCACATACCAACAAAGATACCACCGCCAATGATGTTACCAATGGTAACGGGCAGCAAGTTGTTCATCAAAAAGTCCATCATGTTCAGATCAACATAGTCCGCAGGGTTAGCGCCTGTCATTGTCCAAAATTCTGCGGGAGCAAATGTTTTGATACCGATAGCTAAAGGGACTTGGAACATGTTGGCAATACAGTGCTCAAAACCGGCTGATACGAACATCGCAACAGGTAAAATCATAACTGCGATTTTGTCAGTCAGTGTACGTCCACTAAACGTCATCCATACCGCGATACAAACCAACACATTACACATGATGCCAAGCGCGATAGCTTGGATAAAATCATGGTGCATTTTGTGTTGGGAAATCGCCATGGCATTCAAACCCACTTGTCCATGATCGAACATGTACTGTTTAGTCAGAAGCATACAGGCCACCAGCAGCAATGCACCAATTAAGTTACCGACATAAACCGTGGTCCAGTTCTTAACTAATGTACGCCAGGTAATCTTGCCACTTGCGCGAGCAACAAGCGTCAACACCGAGCTGGTAAACAGTTCACCACCAGTAACAACAACAAGGATTAATCCTAAGCTAAAAGCTAGACCACCCAATAAGCGAGTAATACCCCACGGTAAATCACCAGCACCGGTAGTCACGATTGTGTAGAACACAAACGCGATACCAATATGTATGCCAGCAGAAATCGCTAGGAGAAAAGATTTGATTGGATCTTTGGTTGCTTTACCTACGCCAATATCTGCAGCGCGCTCAGCCATTTGTGGCGGTAATAATGAGTCGAATTGGTTTAGATTCATGATGATTTACATTTTGAAACATGTCGTCGGGAGCGCGATAATCCTCTCTTTCATTTCTGAATTCAAGAGCTATTTTAAGCTCGAAATGCCTCTCACAATCCTGTTGAAAGAAATTAGTCCAAGTTATTCCAAATTCATACGACTTTAGTAGTAAAAATAAAACTCTGCTGAATGATTAGTTATCAGCATAGAAAACAACACATCTATAAATATCAACAAGTTACGTTAAAGTTCAAAGAATAACTTACACTATAATGACTCAATGGACACTTTTGTTTTCAGATTTTGACATAGATCAACAGAACGTAAAAAAGCGCCCTTAGGCGCTTTTAACTCAATCACAAATAAAGAAATTAGTGATGCTAAACCGAAGGTTCAATCACTTCTTCTAATGATTGTTCGAGAGATGCATCCTCTAGGCTAGATTCAATACTAGGAAGAATCACATCAGAGTCACTTTCGCTGGCAACTTTACCACCTAAGCTTTTCAAGCTATCCACTAACTCTTCTAGGCTCTTTATATGAGCATCACTCTTGGTAACCTGATCATCTAACAATTGGTTGTGCTTGGTCGCTTCAACCAATTTCTGTGTTTGTTTCTGATTCTCACTTTCTAACTTAGCGAGTCGCTCAGTCAAAGTTTTAATCTCTGACTTTAATGACGCCGTCATGTCTGAGCCTTTCAGCGCTTTAACACTCGCTACAATTTTTTGAGACTGAAGACGCAATACAACATCACGGTGATCTTCATCATTAACCACTCGTGAAATGCTCAATAACTGGTTCTCTGCATTCAAAACCGACTGTTCGAACTGGTCGCCTTTTACGCTCGCTAGTACTTTAACTTCATGAGCAACACTGCGCACGTGGTTTAATTCGAACTCTGCAGCGTGAACTGCGTCTTCAATGATCGACTTTTCACGGGGACTGGCTTTCACTTGGCTTTCTGCCAAAGCAATTTGAGATGCCGCTTTAGCAAACGTCAGTGGAACAACGTCATCGAAATCTTCATCTTCCAAGAACTCCAACTCATCCTTCAAAGGTTCGATGTACTTCTTGTGCGCCACTTTAACTTCTAACAAACTCGCGTTATTAAGAAACTCTACCTGTGCTTCCTGAGCATCTTCAAGTTCGTCGACCAGCACATACTCAAACAGCTCGCTGTATTCTGAATACAAGCGCTTGTAGCTCGATGCAAACATAGTATCGGCACCAAGAAACTTTAAGTAATCCATTTGCACTATCGAGTCGGCTAATACTCTGTCAGCCTTTTCCTTTAGCACTAAGATCGAGTCATAATTTGATCGAATCAACGCGATTTTTTCATCAAAGGCTTCGGCGTAAGTTAATGTCGAAAAAATCGAGTAACTCTTGGTTAACCGTGTTTGATCTTTCAGTAAGTCCGCATAAATGCTTTCAGCATCATCCCAAGCGTCTAATAGTTCATTGTAATTCTCTGGAGCATAGAGAGACAATTGAGCGTGTTCTTCAAGCTTAGCCTCCCACTCGGAGTAAACACTTTGGACAGACTGAAATGAACGGACCTCTACTGTTGATTCATTGTCATTTGTGGTTTGGTTCGCGCCTGTCTGCTCTGAGGGTGTACTTTGACAACCTGAGATAGCAAATAGCATACTGATCGTTAATGCTACTTTGTTCACTCTCACTGATGCGTTTCCTTTTTATACAATATTAGCTGGATGCAATATATTTCTAGTAACACAATATATTACAACCACTTCCCAATAAACATCGTTCCGAATTTAAGTGGCTGCAAATCACGCAATCTAACTAAAATAAACCCACCATACGACGATTAATCATTCAATTTGGTATCACTTATCAATTCTATTTATTTGCTATTGCTTGAGCCGTGAATGCGCACTAAGGTGAAGGTAGAGAACGTTATGAATATATAGGTTAATTATGAAGTACAACGCTGAACATATTGCTGATTTAAACCTCCTTCTTCAATTTGATGTAAGTAGCGCCGCTACTGGAATTAAAGTTCATCAAGAGGCTGCTCAAGAAACTCAAGACGCTGTTAAGCGCCTATTCGAAAAGAATCTTTGCACTCAGCCAGACGGTGGTTACCTAACAGATGAAGGTATCCAGATGGCAGAGCGCGCAGACAAGTTACTTCGCGTACTGAACTAAAACTCCACGGTTCTAGTAAAAACTCCACTCGCTTCGGCCGTGGAGTTTTTTCATTTTTGGCCAAAGGTTTGTTAGGCTTATTGTAAATTCGTCATTTGCAGTTGTGAGGAACACATGGCTTCTATATTTATTGTTGGTGCAGGATGGGTCGGTGCACCTTTATCTGAACATTTAGAAAAACATGGTAACCAAGTTGTGGTCACGAAAACGACCCAAGCAGGTGCAGACGCTGTTGGGAACAAACGAGTTCCATGTGAAGTGTTTAGTTTTGACTCATCAAAGCCAGATGAGACTATCGGCGAACTCTATTCGTTGTTACTCGAAAACAACACTGAGATAGTGATTGGTAGCTTCCCTCCAGGCTTTAGAAAGGGAGCAGGACAAGAGTACGCCGACTACTGGCAGCAACTCACCAATGCCTGTCAAAAGGCCAACGTTAAGAAGCTCATCATGGTCAGTTCAACAACCGTATACCCAACCAAACCTGGCGTATTGAACGAACTGGATGCTTCACTCCCCCTTTCAACCTCAGGCAACGAGCTAGCGTCTTCATTTTCCGATAACGCGCGTGTTATGCTGCAAGCGGAACAGTCAGTGATTGATTCTGGCATCGACTACACCATTCTTCGCTTTAGTGGATTGATTGGTCCGAACCGTCACCCATCGAGGTTTGCAAGTAAATTGAAGCAGGTTAGTACTCAAGCTCCTGCCAATATGCTTCACCTTAACGACGCGATTGGCGCAGTCGATTTCGCTATCAGTCAACTGCACAACGAAGTGGTCAACGTCACCACACCGAATACTGTGAGCAAAGCAGAGTTCTATGCCGCTGCACTAAAAAGTGCCAATAGCAGCGAACCACTTCCCCCTCTTGTCGATACGCCAGACAAACTGATCTCGTCGAAAAAGATTCTCGACTTAGGTTACTCGTTTAAATTCGAATCCACACTGGACGCACTTCATGACTGAGCAATCTACAGCTAAGAGAAATCCCAATATAAAACTGCATCGCTCAGTCGACACCCTTTGGAACTTTATGTCTATGGGTCACAAGGTTACGCCTTCAGACTGTATTTTTGTATTGTGTAGCAACGATACCCGCGTCGCTGAATATGCAGCCGAGCTTTATCACCAAAAGATAGCGCCTTACATCGTTTTTTCTGGTGGTGTGGGACGTTTTACAGAAGGAAGCTTTGAGCGTTCAGAAGCAGAAACGTTCGCTTCTATCGCACGAGACTGTGGTGTGCCTGACTTAGACATTATCATTGAGAAGCACGCGACAAACACTGGGGAAAATGTACGGTTTACCTACGAGCTACTGGATCAGCGAGGATTATCACCTAAACGGCTGACCCTAGTTCAGAAGCCCTTTATGGAGAAACGCACTTACGCAACGTTTGCTAAACAGTGGCCTGACGAAGTTACCGAGATTCAAGTCACTTCACAATGGCAAGACTGGGATGATTACTTTAACGAAGAGTTGCCGTTAGACATGGTGTTAGGTGCATTGATTGCTGATTATGAGCGAATCAAATCCTACCCCGCTCAGGGCTTTCAAATTGAGATGCCCATCCCTGACGACGTTGACCATGCCTATCAAGCATTAAAGAGGCTCGGTTTCGAATAAAGCAAAAGATCGACTAAGAATAAAATAGAAGCTCGGCTCAATAAACAAAAACGGTGACACTAGGTCACCGTTTTCTAATTTGAACGCTATTGGTTTTAGCAATGCCGACTTGTAGGCTGCTTATTTACCTAACGCTTCTTTATAATGTAAACGGCAAGCCGAAACATATTGGTCATTGCCACCAATAGCGACTTGGTCACCTTCAGCAATTGCCACACCGTGCTCATCTGTACGAATTACCATATTGGCCTTACGGCCACAGTGGCAAATTGTTTTAAGTTCTACTAATTTGTCAGCCCAAGACAACAAGTAGCGGCTACCTTCAAACAGTTCACCCAAGAAGTCAGTGCGCAAACCGTAACAAAGTACAGGGATGTGCAGCTTATCAACCACTTCTGTTAGTTGGTAAACCTGCTCTTTCGATAAGAACTGACACTCATCGATCAATACACAATGACGCTTTTCTTCTTCGTTGAGTTTTTGAATTGCCTCAAACATATTGGTGTCGTTTTTAAACAATTGAGCTTCAGATTGAAGACCAATTCGTGAACTCACTTTACCGATACCATAGCGATCATCTAATGCAGCCGTAAAGATCACTGGTGTCATACCACGTTCTTGGTAGTTGAATGAAGATTGAAGAAGCGTTGTTGATTTACCCGCGTTCATTGCCGAGTAATAAAAATACATCTGAGCCACAGAAATATTCCTGTTAATTAAAAGTTGAAGATAAAAAGGTGAAATTAGAGAATTTTTGCTAGAAAAAAGGGCTGAAAATCAGCCCTTTTTATAAGATTTACTTACGACGCCAAGTCGTACCTTCTGGACCATCTTCCAGAACAATACCTAGCTCGTTCAGCTTATCACGTGCAAGATCGGCATTTGCCCAATCCTTCGAAGCGCGAGAGTCATTACGTAGCTTAATTAGGCCTTCGATTTCAGCGACTTCGTCATCGTTACCTGCTGCATCGCCTTGCAAGAAAGCTTCTGGATCTTGGTGAAGAATACCGATGATGTCTGCCAGTTCACGCATCAACGCACCTAGTGCACTTGCTTTTTCTATGCTTTCAGTCTTGATACGGTTGATTTCACGAGCCATTTCAAACAGCACTGAATAAGCTTCAGGTGTGTTGAAATCATCGTTCATCGCTGTAGAGAAACGAGTCACATACTCTTCACCACCAGCAGGGGCTGCGGTAACGTCTAGACCACGAAGTGATGTATAGAGACGTTCAAGTGATGCACGAGCCTGATTTAGGTTATCTTCGCTGTAGTTTAGTTGGCTACGGTAGTGACCAGACATTAGGAAGTAACGAACTGTCTCTGCATCGTAATGCTGAAGTACGTCACGGATAGTGAAAAAGTTACCCAGTGACTTAGACATTTTTTCTCTGTCTACCATCACCATGCCACTGTGCATCCAAGTATTCACATACTGGGTGCCATGTGCACAGCAAGATTGTGCGATTTCGTTCTCGTGGTGCGGGAACTGTAGATCTGAACCACCACCATGAATATCGAAGTGATTGCCAAGAATAGACGAGTTCATTGCTGAACATTCGATGTGCCAACCTGGACGACCTGGCCCCCATGGCGATTCCCACGTCGGTTCACCAGGCTTAGACATCTTCCAAAGAACAAAGTCTAACGGGCTACGTTTTGCAGAATCGATGTCAACACGGGCGCCAGCTTGAAGCTGGTCAAGATCTTGCTTAGAAAGCTTACCGTATTCGTCAAACTTCTTAACTTCGAACATCACGTCACCGTTGCTTGCAACGTAAGCGAAGCCACGTTGAATTAGCTTTTCTACTAACTCAATGATCTCTGTGATGAATTCAGTCGCACGAGGCTCGACATCTGGGCGTTTCATGTTCAATGCATCGAAGTCCGCGTGCATTTCACCGATCAGACGCTCAGTCAGAGAGTCACAAGACTCGCCGTTTTCATTAGCGCGCTTGATGATTTTGTCATCGATATCAGTGATATTACGAACGAAATTCAAATCGTAACCAAGGTAACGCAGGTAACGAGTTACCACGTCAAATGAAACGAACGTACGGCCATGACCAATATGACAGAGATCGTATATGGTTACCCCACAGACATACATACCGACTTTGCCAGCTGTAATTGGTTTGAATTCCTCTTTCTGTCTTGTGAGCGTGTTATATATCTTCAGCATGATCTCTATCTATTTTATGGATTAATCAAAAATAAGCTCACAGTATAACAAGTCACACCTTAATAGGTAATCCCCAAAAGCAGGAATTACCTCATACATCCGAGTTAAGTTAATGATTTGGTGATTTGAAAGTCCGCCAACATGCGCTAGAATTCGAACTTCATATTAAAAAGACAGTAAGGTAACAATCATGATCATCCTTCACACAAATTTTGGTGACATCAAAGTTCAACTTAACGAAGAAAAAGCACCAGAAACAAGCGCAAACTTCCTACAGTATTGCCGTGACGGTTTTTACGACAACACGCTATTCCACCGTGTTATCGATGGTTTCATGGTTCAAGGCGGCGGCATGACTTCTGGCCTTAAAGAAAAAACAACTCGCGCGACTATCAAGAACGAAGCAAACAACGACCTAGCGAACAAAGTGGGTACGCTAGCAATGGCTCGTACTATGGAACCGCATTCAGCGAGCTCTCAGTTCTTCATCAACGTTAACGACAACTCTTTCCTAAACTTCCGTAGCGAAAGCCTAGACGGTTGGGGCTACTGTGTATTCGCAGAAGTTGTTGAAGGCATGGATATCGTAAACAAGATCAAAGGTGTTAGCACTGGTTCTATGGGTATGCACCAAGACGTACCTCTAGAAGAAGTGATCATCACTGGTACGACAATCGAAGCTTAATCACTTGCTTTCGGTTAGTATTAATAATTGATGAGCCGATAAAATCAGGATATAGGGAGCGAATCGCTCCCTTTTTTTAGACCTATGAAAACATATTTTATATCAGATCTACACCTTGCTCCGTCGCGACAAGACATCACAGACTGCTTCTTAACCTTCATGAAGAACGAGGCCGTAGAAGCGGATGCACTCTACGTGTTGGGTGATCTTTTCGAATTCTGGATTGGTGACGACGATACAAGCGAGTTCGCGAATTCAATTCGCCAAACGTTTATAGACTTAGTTAACACTGGCGTACCTTGTTATTTCACACAAGGCAATCGGGACTTTTTAGTTGGCAAAAAATTTGCGAAACAAACAGGCGTACAGCTTCTAGATGAAGTTTCTACTATCGATATCTACGGACAAAAAGCAGTGGTATTGCATGGTGATACTCTGTGTACCGAAGATATAAAGTACCTCGCCTTTCGTGAAAAAGTTCATCAGCCCTGGTTACAATGGGTCTTTAATAGAATTCCATTTTTTATCAAAAAGAAAATTGTCTCCAAGGTTCAGTCTGATATCAAAGATGATAAGCAGACAAAGTCACTCGACATCATGGATGTAACACAGCAAGAAGTCGAAAATGTGATGAAACAACACAACGTCGATTTGATGATCCACGGTCATACTCACCGTCCAGACATACACTCCTTCAGTGCTAACAATTGCACTAAAACCCGTATCGTATTGGGTGATTGGTATACCCAAGGATCAGTTCTGGTGTTCACTCCGCAAAGTTTTGAACTACAGAATCGCGAGTTTAGCAATCGCTTTTAGCATCACGCTTAAACTTTCACTTTTATTATTATCATCGGTCAGATTTTCTTCACTTGTATATGGTAATTTCTCCTGAATTAGCTATTATTTGTCTATCAAAAATAAACCGAACACAGTACCAAGTTGAAATATTCATACGTAGCGCGTCAACCAATACTCGATGCAGACAAGAAGACCATAGGTTACGAGTTGCTATTTAGGGATGGTCCTAAGAACACTTTCCCTGAAGTAGAGCCGGAGCTCGCTACTAGCCGTTTGCTTTCCGACCACTTCTTATCTACCCACTATAATACATTGGGCGATAAGCTTGGATTCGTTAATTTTCCATATGCAAGCTTGGTTAACCTAGTCCCGACTCTATTTCCGAAAGAGAGCTTAGTTGTCGAGGTACTGGAAGACTGTGAGCCAACAGACGAACTGCTAGAAGCCATCATCACAATTTATGATGCGGGTTACACGATCGCGTTAGATGATTTTGTGCCTAGCAAAGCATGGAAACGCTTCTTACCTTACGTATCAATTATCAAATTCGACATACGTTTGATCTCAATCGCTAAAGCTGCGATGTTCATGAACACTCTGAAAGACTTGAATATCGAGTTTCTAGCGGAGAAAGTAGAAACTCACGAAGAATACCAAGAAGCAATCCAAGCCGGGTTTAACTACTTTCAAGGCTACTTTTTCAGTAAGCCGGAGATGATCCAAACTCGCGCATTAAACCCTGCTTTTTTAACCATTGTTCAACTGTTGAAAGAGATTGCCAACGATCCTATCAACTTTGCCGAAGTAGAGCGTTTGATTACCCTTGATATGACTATGTCGTATAAGCTGCTCTCTTACGTAAACTCCGCTGGTGGCTCATCAACACCGATTCGTTCATTCCACCAAGCGCTTGTTTATCTTGGTGAACAAAAACTACGTAAGCTAGTGTCACTGGTTGCTATCGCATCCGCGAAAGAAGATAAACCAGACTCACTTTATGGTTTAGCCGTGATACGCGCGCGCCAATGTGAACTGTTGGTCGAGAAAATGAACGTTAAGGTTGAGCCCGGGCAAGCCTTTTTAACTGGCATGTTCTCGCTGCTCGACTCCCTATTCGATCTGCCGTTAGTAAAAGTACTGGACTCGGTGCCGATCGATGATGAGATTAAACAAGCCTTGATTCAACGTAAAGGCGTATTAGGTGCCATTTTGGCGATGGTCATAGCTTATGAACAAGCTCGCTGGGATGAAGCAACGCGCATTCGTAAACTGCTCAAACTCAACGAAGCAGAGCTAGGTCAAGCTTATGACGAAGCAACTTCTTGGGCCCAAGACCTGCTGTCTCCTACTTTGAAATAGTTCACATCACACAGCTACTTCAATCGAAACTCAGCTTTGGTGAGCAGTCGTTTCTTGATAAACTCCAACACATTCATTTATGGCCTCTTAACAGAGGCCATTTTTACAGGATTTAACCATGTCTTTATGCCCATGCGGTAGCAAAAACACTTACCAACAGTGCTGTAAATCAGCACACCTTAACCACAGTGCCGTTGAAACACCCGAGCAATTGATGCGCTCACGTTATTCTGCACATGTACTTGGTTTGGTGGATTATGTTGTTGCGACTTACCACCCTAGCTGCAACGCAGAAGCGCAAAGAGAAGGTATTGCCGAATCTATCAACAGTGATTGGGCAGGACTAGAAGTCATCGATACTGCGGTAGGCTCGCACCAAGACGAAGGCTTTGTTGAGTTTAAAGCTTACTTCAATGAAGAAGGCGCACAATACTGCATGCAAGAACGCTCTCGCTTTATACGTCAAGACGGTCTTTGGTACTACATTGATGGTACCTTCCCAGAGCAAGAACAAACTACACAACCAGAAATTGACCCACGCTTAAATCAAACCGTTGAGAGCTTTAAAATCGGCCGTAATGATCCGTGTATTTGTGGCAGTGGTAAGAAATACAAGAAGTGCTGCGGGTAACTCGTTCGACTAAGAAGTCAGATTAAGAGAAGAGATTCCTGATGTCGCTTAGGCTCCTCGGAATGACGCAAAGTCAGAGGTTAGAAAAGTGACGTAGGGCTTAGAAATCTTGAAATCTTGAAATCTTGAAATCTTGAAAATTAAAAAACTAAAAAGCCCCGTAAACATGTTTGTTTGCGGGGCTTTTGCCTGTCTTTTACGCGGTTCTATTAATCTAAAGAGAGCTTACTTATGACGCTCTTTCAGCTTGTTTACCACATCATCCATCGATAAGCCTTGATCTTGAAGAAGAACCATTAGGTGGTAAATCAAATCTGCTGATTCACACACTAACTCCGCCTTATCGCCCGACGTCGCCGCAAGCGCGACTTCAACGCCTTCTTCGCCCACTTTTTGCGAAATACGCTTGGTGCCACGGGCATATAGACTGGCAGTATAAGAAGATTCAGGATCGGCGTCCTTGCGGGCAGCCAATAGCTGCTCAAGCTGATGAAGCCACACCATCTGAGACTCTTCTTGCTTGTCTCCATCCCAACACGTTGTTGTACCTGTGTGGCACGTTGGACCAATGGGATTAACTTTAACCAGTAAGGTGTCGCTGTCACAGTCCAAGGCGACGTTGTGCAGTTGCAATACGTTGCCTGACGTTTCACCTTTCGTCCAAAGGCGCTCTTTGGTGCGAGAGAAAAACGTCACTTGGCCAGTCTCGCCTGTTTTCTCTAGTGCTGCTGGGTTCATGTATCCCATCATCAGCACTTGGCTAGACTGGTAATCTTGAACAATCGCTGGCACTAAGCCATCGACTTTTTCCCAATCAATACGCTCTGACAATGCGCCTACTTCTGTTTTTGATAAGCTTACGGGTTCAAAACTCATAGTCGCACCTCTACATCTTGTTGTTTTAAATACTGTTTAAGTTCACCAATATTGATGACTTGTTTGTGGAATACCGAAGCCGCAAGTGCTCCATCCACGTTGGTCTTTTTATAAGCTTCAGCAAAGTGTTCCATTGCACCTGCGCCACCTGATGCAATCAGGGGTACATTACACACCGAACGTACCATATTTAACTGGTCGATATCATAGCCGTTGCGAACGCCATCTTGGTTCATCATGTTTAACACGATCTCACCGGCGCCACGCTTCTGTACTTCCTGCACCCAATCTTTGGTTTCCCACTTGGTTGCTTTGGTACGCGCTTCATCGCCTGTGAATTGGTAAACCTGATATTTACCCGTCTCTTTATCGAAGTATGAATCGATACCGACAACGATACACTGTACGCCGAACTTATCAGCTAGGTCAGTGATTAGCTGTGGGTTAGCCAATGCAGGCGAGTTGATGGATACTTTATCTGCACCAAACTCAAGAATGCGTGCTGCATCTTCCGCAGACTTAATACCACCAGCCACACAGAAAGGAATATCAATCACTTCTGCTACACGTTTCACCCAGCTTTTATCGACCACACGGCCATCACTTGATGCGGTGATGTCATAAAATACTAATTCATCAGCGCCCTCTTCTGCGTAGCGTTGTGCTAGCGGAACGATGTCACCAATAATTTCGTGATTACGGAATTGAACGCCCTTAACCACTTGTCCATCACGGACATCCAAACAAGGGATTATTCGCTTTGCCAACATGCAAATGCCTCCTCTGCGGTGAACTTGCCATCAAGCAGTGCACGACCAACAATCACACCCGCAACGCCGCTGCCTTTAAGTGCTTCGATATCAGCTAGGCTGCCAATGCCACCCGATGATTGGAATTGCACTTGTGGGTACTGTTTACAGAGATCAACATAGAGCTCTACGTTTGACCCTTCTAGCGTGCCATCACGTGAAATATCAGTACACAGAACGTGTTTAAGGCCAACCGTGAGGTAATCTTCAATTAGCGCTTCAATGGTCACGCCTGAATCTTCTTGCCAACCTGAAATCGCGACTTTACGTGTGCCGCTTTCGTCAATATTGATGTCCAGAGCCAGCACGATTTTTTCCGCACCGTACTTCTCCATCCAACCTTTAACCAACTCAGGTTGCTTAACTGCCGTAGAACCAACCACAACGCGCTGTGCGCCAGCTTCTAGTAGATCAACGACATCTTGTTCGTTACGCACGCCACCACCAATCTGGATGTTCGCAGGCGTGCTAGCAAGGAGCTTAGCAATCAAGTCTAACTGACGAGCCGTTGTGTCTTTTGCGCCCGTTAAGTCAACAAGGTGCAGCCAGCCAGCGCCAGCTTGGTGATACAGATTAAACTGCTCTGCTGGGTCTACTTTGTATTCTGTTACTTGCCCGTAGTCCCCTTGGAATAAGCGAACTACTTGGCCTTCAATTAAATCTAACGCGGGAATAATCATTTACATTCCTTATAGGGCAACGTTAGCCGCTGCCAAATCCTTATTACAATTCCAAGAAGTTCTGAATCAGCTTAGAGCCAGCTTTTGACGAACGTTCTGGGTGGAACTGAACACCATAATAGTTGCCACTTTGCACTGCGGCAGTAAACGGATTGCCGTAATCACATTGTGCGATTGTGTAGTCACCCACTGGCATTGCGAAGCTGTGTACAAAGTAGAAGTACTCGCCCTCTTCAATATCTTTGAATAGAGGGTGGTTAGGTGTCGCGGTTACTGTGTTCCAACCCATGTGTGGTAATGGCAAATCACCCGTTTCAAGTAAACGAACTTCGCCATCACACAATCCTAGGCATTCAACTAACTCGTCAGCTTTTTGGCCTTTCTCTTGAGACAATTTGCCTAACAACTGCATACCTAAACAAATACCTAGCAGGGGCTTCTCTACTTGCTTCACAAGAGAAACAAGGTCGCGCTCTTGCAAGTTCTTCATTGCCTCACTTGCTGTGCCTACACCGGGTAGGAATAGCTTATCGGCAGCAAGAACAACTTCTGGTTCTTTTGAAATTTCAACTGCGTAGCCTAGACGTTCAATCGCAAACTTCACCGAGGAAACATTGGCACAACCAGTATCAATAATAACGACTTTTTGATCTTTCATTGTTTTTCCTTGCTAACGTTAGCCTTACAGAACGCCTTTGCTGCTTGGTAACTCGTTACCTTCAACTTTGATTGCTTGGCGAAGAGTACGGCCAAACGCTTTGAATAGGCTCTCAATGATGTGGTGATCATTATTACCGTCAGAAGAAAGGTGTAGCGTACAAGCCAATGTATCGGTTAGAGAACGGAAGAAGTGAACCACCATCTCTGTTGAAAGGTCACCCACTTGCTCGCGGCTGAATTTAGCATCGAACTTCAGGTATGGACGGCCAGAAAGGTCTAGCGCACACTGAGCCAAACACTCATCCATTGGTAGGCTGAAACCAAAGCGGCCAATACCACGTTTATCGCCTAATGCATCTTTCAATGCTTGGCCTAAAGCAAGTGCGGTATCTTCTACTGTGTGGTGATCATCAATGTGCAGGTCGCCCTTCACAGTCAGGTTCATTTGGAAACCGCCGTGTGTCGCGATTTGATCAAGCATGTGATCGAAGAAACCCATGCCAGTATCAATCTTGTTGTCACCGGTTTCATCAAGGTTTACGGCTACCTTAATGTCGGTTTCTTTAGTGGTACGAACCACTTCAGCAACACGAGCATTAACCGTCAGATCTTTAACGATCTGTGGCCAGTTAAGCGTGCCTTCAGTTTGCGCATCTGGTCCGTATTGGATACCACGAATTGCCATGTTCTCAGCAAGTTGAAGATCCGTCATTCGATCGCCAATCACGACTGACTTTTGGAAGTCAACTTTACCGCCTTGTAGGTATTCTTTAACCATACCCAGCTTAGGCTTGCGGCAAGAGCAGTTGTCTTCATCAAAGTGAGGGCAGATTAGAACATCATCAAACTTAACGCCCTGAGACTCAAAGAACTCCATCATCATATTATGTGGAGCATCGAACTCTTCTTGCGGGTAGCTATCTGTGCCTAGACCATCTTGGTTAGTCACCATCACTAAGCGATAACCTGCATCTTGCAGTGCAAGTAGGCTAGGGATCACTAACGGTTCGAATTTTAGTTTGTCTAAACGGTCTACTTGAAAGTCAACTGGCGGCTCAACAATTAAGGTGCCGTCACGGTCTATAAAAAGTATTTTCTGTTGTTTACTCACTTGAACTTCCTTTTAATTTTAAATCTGCTGGCCTAGCTAAAATCAACGCTAACCCAAAATATTGGTTTCACTTGCCAGCCTGCAATTAATCCACTCAAACTGGCAAATGTTATTACTGGTAAACCTTTCGTTACTGATAAAAGTTACGAATGAATCCAAGTGTCTTTTCGCACTCTTCGCGATTACCAATACTAATACGAACACAGTCTTCAATTGGTGAATTACGCAAAATGATGCCCGTATCCCAAGCCGCTTTAAATAACTCATCGCCGTTCGGGAATTTAACCAGTAGGTAGTTACCCCAACCATCAAATACCGTCACTTGAGGCATACCTAATAGACCTGCTTGTAAATACGCTCGGTTAGCACTTAAATCCAGAACTTGGAACTTAGCACGCGCTAGTCCTTGCTCTGAAAGTGCTTGAACGGCAATGTCAGCAACAGGGATTGGCACTGGATAAGGAGCAATCACCTTTAACAATACATCGATAAGCTCTTTGTTCGCTAGCGTAAAGCCACAACGTAAACCCGCTAAAGCAAATGCTTTCGAGAGAGTTCGAAGAATCGCTAGATTCGGATACTGAGCAAGCAAATCCACCGTTGATGCTTCAGGGCAGAAATCGATATACGCTTCATCCATCACCACAATCGCTTTGTCTTGTGTCATTTCAAGCAGTTTAACGATGTCTTTACGGTTAACTAAGTTACCTGTTGGGTTATTTGGACTACAAACAAACACCACTTTTACGTTGTCAAGTTGAGCTTCAATAGCAGGAAGATCCAATTGCCATTCAGAAGTCAGAGGCACCACTTTACGCTCAACACCAATCGTCTCTGCACTGATTGCGTACATACCGTAAGTGGGTGGGCAGTAAAGAATAGCGTCTTCGTTCGGCTCACAGAAAGCACGAATCAGTAGTTCAATGCCTTCGTCAGCACCACGAGTAGTCAACGTTTGCTCTGGTGCAACACCCGCATATTGAGCGTAAGCATCGATTAGCTCTTTAGGCTGACACTCGCTGTAGCGATTAAGTCGAGTCAGATTTAAGGTGTACTCGTTATCAAACGGAGATTCGTTGGCGTTCAACCATACATCTCCGCTGCCACCAATGCGTCTTGCAGACAAGTAAGGTGTTAGAGCCTGAACTTGTTTTCTTGCTAACTTTTCCATGCCCTACCCTTATTTCGCTTTATTTAGCTGTTCAAATCGATTTAATTTTTCAACTCGGATGGTCACCGCACGTTTGTGTGCGTCCAAACCTTCGGCTTCCGCCATTGTGACTACCGTTGGCGCTAGGCCTTGTAAGCCATCAGCTGTTAACTCTTGTACCGTCATACGCTTAGAGAAATCCGCCAAACCTAGGCTTGAATAAGTCTTGGTATAGCCGTAAGTCGGAAGAACGTGGTTTGTGCCTGATGCGTAGTCACCTGCAGATTCTGGAGACCAGTCACCCAAGAAGATTGAACCAGCATTGTCTAGTAACGGCAGTAATTCTCGTGGACTCTTGGTCTGAACAATCAAGTGCTCAGGACCATAGAAATTCGAAATCGCAATCGCTTGAGTGATCGATTCAGCAATGATGATTAGACTTGAAGCCAATGCTTGCTGAGCGATGTTCGCACGAGACAGCTCTTTCAATTGCTTCTGAACCGCATCGGTTACTTGGTCGGCAATAACTGGTGATGGTGTTACTAATACAACCTGTGAATCTGGCCCGTGTTCAGCTTGGCTCAGTAGATCAGCAGCAATGAAGTCAGCATCCGCAGTTTCGTCTGCAATCACTAACACTTCAGACGGGCCAGCAGGCATATCAATCGCAGCGCCACGGAAGTCGTTACTTACTTGGCGTTTAGCTTCCGTTACGTAAGCGTTACCTGGGCCGAAGATCTTATCAACCTTAGCCACGCTCTCGGTCCCGTACGCCATTGCAGCAACCGCTTGACCACCACCAACATTGTAAACCTCATCGATTTTACAAAGATTAGCGACATACAAGATTTCATCAGCAATTGGCGGAGGTGAGCAAAGCACAACCTTACGACAACCCGCAATTTGAGCAGGTACACCTAACATAAGAACCGTTGACGGAAGTGGCGCGCTGCCACCCGGAATATAAAGTCCAACAGTATTAATCGCGCGCGTCACCTGCTCACACACAACACCAGGCTGTGTTTCAACCTTAATTGGCTGTGGCTTTTGAGCTTCGTGAAACTTAGCAATGTTGCTGTAAGCTTGCTCCAACGCTTGCTTCATCTCTGGTGTTAGACGAGCACATGCCTCTTCGATCTCACCCGAACTAACTCGGATAGATTCTGGAGTCACACCATCGAACTTTTCAGTCAGTTCCTTAAGTGCGGCATCGCCTTCATTTCGTACTTTTGCAATAACATCAGAAACAGTCGCTGTGATGTTTGCACCTTCAGTAATAGCTGGACGCTCTAATACCGAGTCTTGCTGTGATTCACTTAAAGATTGCCAAACAACGGTTCTCATCGTCACTACCCCATCATTTTTTCGATTGGTAATACTAGAATCGAGCTTGCACCCAACTCTTTCAGCTGTTCCATAGTTTCCCAGAACAAGTTCTCTGTACTTACGAGGTGAACGGCAACTTTGTCTTTGTCTGTAGATAGAGGAAGAACCGTAGGATCTTCAGCCCCAGGTAGTAGAGCTTTGATTTGCTCTAGCTGAGACGTTGGTGCGTGAAGCATGATGTACTTCGACTCTTTCGCTTGTTGAACACCCTGCATACGAGTCAGTAGTTTTTCAATCAATGCCGTTTTGTCTGCATCGAAATCACCAACACGTTGAATCAGTGTTGCTTTAGATTGGAAGATAGCCTCTGCTTCCTTTAGACCGTTTGCTTCTAGCGTTGCACCTGTAGAAACTAAATCTGCGATAGCGTCTGCTAGACCTGCGCGAGGGGCAACTTCAACTGAGCCAGTTAGCATACAAGCGCTGAATTCAACACCCTGCTCGTCCATGTAGGCTTTTAGTAATTGTGGGTAAGTTGTCGCAATACGTTTACCCGCTAGGTCTTGTGGGCCGTTGTATTCTTCATCTTTGTTGATTGCGATAGAAAGGCGGCAACCACCGAAGTCTAAACGACGTAGTGTACGAAACTCTGAAGGCTCCTTTAGAGCGACACGGTCTAGGCGAACTTCTTCTAGTTCATTCTCACCGATAAAACCAAGGTCAACCACACCATCCATGATAAGGCCTGGGATGTCGTCATCACGAACGAGTAACAAGTCGATTGGCATATTTAGTGAATGAACAACTAAGCGCTCACCCATGATGTTAAATTTCACACCACACTTTTTAAGTAGATCTTGGCACTCTTTACTTAAGCGACCTTTCTTTTGAATTGCGATTCTTAGGCGTTGTGTCTGCATTGCTGTATCCCTGTGCAAATATTTGAATTTATTGATTATTTAAAAGTGCTAAAACTAAAAAACCCTCGGAAGACTTTGTCGTCCCGAGGGTTTAAATCTAAATTCTTTGACTTAACCTCCGGGAGAATTCTTGCTCCCGGGTATACGTAAATCTCCCCGAAAGACTAGATAGGGTGATGATGGTGATGAATGTTCATTACTAATTTACGCATACTTATCAGCTCTTAGGTTGTTTGCTGTCTTGTCTCCACACTAACTAAGCTGACACCCTTTTTCAACCATTTATTCGAACTTTTTTCACGAAATTTAAAATTAAATTAACGAACACAAAAAAAGGGAGGCAAACGCCTCCCTTCTCATTATTCAATCAAATGATGATTAGCTTTTACACGTTGCTATCTTGCAACGAGAGAAATAAGCCAATGCAAAACATACCGCAACAAACGTTAGAGACGCTGCGCCAAATGCAATGCCAGTTGATGATGTCATTCCTAGGGTGATAAAACCAATACACGATACGAACGCCACAGACAGCGCGTAAGGGAGCTGAGTCGATACGTGGTCAATGTGGTTACAACGCGCACCTGTAGAAGACAGAATCGTTGTATCCGAGATTGGAGAACAGTGATCACCAAATACAGAACCCGCAAGAACCGCACTTAGCATAGGAAGAATTAGCGCGATGTCAGAGGCAGCAGCCATGTCACCCGCAATCGGTAACATGATACCGAACGTACCCCAAGATGTACCTGTCGAGAACGCCATTAGGCCAGCAAGAAGGAACAAGATAACCGGTAGCCAGTGGTAATCGATGTTACCTGTTGCTAGAGAGGATAGGTACGAACCTGTTTTCATGTCGCCAATAACAGAACCAATCGTCCATGCAAATACAAGGATAAGGATAGCGCCAAACATTGAGCTTGCACCAATCCACATTGTTCTTGTGATATCAGCCATAGGCAGTTTCTGTTTGAATACCGTTGCTAGCGCAACGAGTAAACCAATAACACCACCGTAAACCAGAGACTTACCTACATCTGTATTTTCAAATGCACCAAGCAAGTTGAATGCTTGACCATCAGCAGTAAGCGCTTGGCCACCGGTGTAAAGCATTGCTGCAACCGTCGCGACGATTAACGCTACGATTGGCATAACGAGATCAGAAACAGAACCGTTTTCGCTCTCTTGAATATCTAGCTCTTCGTTTAGATCGTGCGCTTGCTTTTGATCATTATCACCTTCAAAACCACGGCCTTGAGAGGCTTCAATCTCATGCTCGCGCATTTTGCCAACATCTAAACCAAACCACGCAACGGCAAACACCATTAATAGTGCGAACACAGCGTAGAAGTTCATTGGGATAAGGCGAACGTAAGCACCCAGTGCAGAATACTCTGTCACACCGTGTGTCACTAAGATGCCACCAATGATAGTGATTATGTAAGCACCCCAGCTAGAAGCCGGCATGATCACACACATAGGAGCAGCAGTTGAATCTAGGATATAAGCTAGCTTAGCGCGAGATACGTAGAAGCGGTCAGTTACAGGGCGAGAGATGGCACCTACCGCTAAGCTGTTGAAGTAATCATCAACAAAGATGAATACGCCTAAGAAGGCAGCAAGTAGTTTTGAACCACGTTTGCTCTTAACACGAGACTGTGCCCACTCAGCGAATGCGCGAGTACCGCCAGACAGTGTTAATAATGCCGTTGTCATTCCAAGGATAATTAGGAAAGCAACGATGCTCATGTTCCAAGTGTTAATACCACCATCTTCGATGAAAACACCAGATACTTTAGTAAAGACGTAGCTAGCTGCGTTACCTACTGAGTAGTCAGCAAGTAGAATCGCACCCATGACGATACCGACACCCAAGGAAACTAATACACGACGGGTAACAATAGCAAGAGTCAAGGCAACCAAGGGAGGAAGCAGCGATAAAGGCGATGTTGCAAAATCTATTAAATTCATGATCTTCAAAAACCAGTTTTTTATTTGGCTAGAGATCTACTGCAGATAAACTTGATACGGCTTATCAAGCTCATGTTGAACTAAGCGAAAGGGAAGTGAACACTTCACCCAACCCTACAGTAGCGCTCCATAGTTTAAAATTAAGACTATGGCAGTGTTGTACCTATTGAGCACAACCCCAGCAAATTGCTTAGATATACAATTTACTTCGGCAATTACACCTTTCATTCCCGTTCATTGGCATCACCCCAACGAAAACTACTCTTTATAATTGCACCTCTACGTGCGGTAACATTATTAACCGTGTAAACCAGAGTTTAACAACAGATTAACCAAAGCACCGCATCAGGTAGCCGCAATTGTACCCATCAATAGCAACAATGCAACATATCATTCCGAGAAAAATAGTTTTTTGTTAATGAAGTAATCAATAGAAGAATAGTCAACTTTTACGGATTACTCCACTTAACACATATCAGATCTCACCTGTTTTTTTTAAAGATATTCTTAATAGTTATTATAAGTTCATTAGAGGTCTATCTTTTCATCTTAAAGCACTCGTCTCATTTTTTTATTTAAATAACTAATAGAAGAAATACTATTTGTTTTATTCTTAGCCTCTGTTTATTATTAGGAGGATTATTTAGTTTACCTTGATGGGAAATATCATGTCTGAATTAACAAAAACTCTATTAAATATCCGTAGCCTTCGTGCGTTCTCACGTGAATTAACTCTTGAGCAACTTGAAGAAGCGCTAGACAAGCTGACCATTGTTGTACAAGAACGTCAAGAGTCTGAAGCTGAAGAACGCGCAGCAAAAGCAGAGCAAGAAGCTAAACTTTCTGCTATCGCAGAACAAATTGCAAAAGACGGAATCGATGTTGCCGATCTTATTGCTGCACTTTCTGGTGAAGCAAAATCTAAAACAACAAAATCTAAACGTGCTCCTCGCCCTGCGAAATACAAATACGTAGACGCGAATGGCGACGAGAAAACTTGGACAGGTCAAGGCCGTACGCCTTCAGCTATCCAAGAACAACTAGATGCTGGTAAATCTCTAGAAGAGTTTGCTCTTTAAGGCATCGAGTTTGCTAAGTGAATAATCAATAACCCACTAAGCAATAGAATTAATATTTAAGTCGACTAAAGTATTATTTACGGCTTCAATATATTCAGAAACAAAAAAGGCTCCTTTCGGAGCCTTTTTTATATTTCACTATTAGAAATATAAATCAAAAAAATGCCTTATCTTTCCCAGTACGCTTCTTCTAGACTATCTTCTCTTTCAGGAAGGCCTCGAGATAATCGTGGCGAGTGCTGAACTAATACTTCATAACTTGCGCGGTTTGAATATTTACAAACTTGTGAGAAAGAAGAATACGTCAAGAATGAATGCTGATGCTTACTTGAGTTAGGCACATTTTCTTTATGGTACTTATTAGCGGCCATATCATGTAATAGAGCAGACAACGCAGCATCACCGGCACCATTAGTATTCTTAATCTTTTCTGGGCCGCCCATGTAAGGTGCGATATGCGAATAGATTTTCGTTGGATTTTCGCATAAATCTTTATGTGCGGGACGACTAAACTCATAACGGTTAAATTCAGCAATCGAGCCTGGTAACAACGGTAATGATGTTTCACGCTTCACTGCATCTTCTGTGTAACCCGCCATAAACAAGCCCACAGGGCCTGCTGTACATAGAACTAAGTCTACCCAATCTAGTGCTTTGTCTGAAGCAGCTAGAGGATCGCTTTCACCAGTTAATGCTTCAGCCTCGTCTTCGTTCATTGCAACAACGGTTACATGTTGTTCAAGGAAATCTTTCCAAAACTCTGGATCATCTTGAATAACGAATTTAGTACCAAGCGTTAAAACAACAGGTACATCGTATTTCTTCGCGTACTCAATAGCTTTCATTGTTGCTTCAGGCATAGGGTCACCTGGTTTACAACGAACTAAATACGCCGTTAATACTAAAGCAGAAGCACTTTTGAAAATTTTCTCAGGGATGCTTTCTGGTTTTAATTGGTTCATTTGTCCTTCGCTAATTGCGAAAGTACGTTCACCATCTTCTGTAATTAATGCAAAGCAGCGACCAATTGCGCCATCTACCCCTTGTAAATGGTTCAGATCCATTCTGCTTGATGTATTACATAAATAGCGGTAACCGTAGCTACCAATTTTAATATCTTGGCTCATTACACCTAACAGTGTTGAACGGTCATCCGCCAATACTGAGTAATTGTGTAATGTGTTACCGATCGTGCCACCTGCGTATTCATTAGTGATCAGGCACTGTTCTTTTAATTCTTGATACAAAGATTCAGCAGCTTCATCACCAATAACCAAAGAGTGTCCCTTACTTAAGCCATATTTCTCGATTAGCTCAGAACTCACCTTTGCTTCAATATCCACCAAAGTTTGGTCAATACCGATAATATGGGTACGTGACATTCTTTTGCTCGTTTGAGCTTGGCTTACTAAAGGGTCACGAGCGTGAACCGGAAAATAGTGCTTTGATTTACGTTGTCCAGGGAATTTCATAGGGCTAGTCTAAGTCAAGGGGAAATAGGTGGCGGATTCTACCGCGCTATATTTAACGCGGCAATCTTTCAAACTATAGCAAACGTTTGCTAGGCTATTTTTTTATTCGCCTTCCATAAAGCTAAGATCAGGCAGCATGCCCAAATGCTCGGCGTAACGTTTCTGATTAAACTCTGCGCCGTTTTTCATTACATCAAATACTTCAATTGCCAGTGCACATGCCATCGCTGCAATTGCCTCTTCACGAGGTGTACCTGTCATCATTAAACGCATTAGCGTCTCTTTAACTTTTACTGGTTGTCCATCTTCAAGTTGGTTCTCGATAATCTCGATCAACTGTTCTTCTTGCATAAACTCATTTTGTTCAGACATTTTTTATCTCAGCTCTTGGATTTTGAGCGACTATGCCACATATAGATCTGACATCCTAGCGAGTCTCCTCGCGTTCATGCGATTCTCTAACGAAGTCAGCGCATTATTTGTGCAAATGAAACTGTGATTCCGGTCTCGGATCTGTCACGGTGTTTCTCTTTCTGTTAGAATCTGCGACCAAGTAATAGTAACGGTGTTTAGACATGTCAGATATCAGCTCTGGAAACAGCGAAAAGAAAGTAATTGTCGGTATGTCCGGCGGTGTAGATTCGTCAGTATCGGCGTATCTTCTTCAGCAACAAGGCTATCAGGTAGAAGGCCTTTTCATGAAAAACTGGGAAGAAGACGATAACGAAGAATACTGCACGGCAGCTGAAGACCTTGCTGATGCTCAAGCGGTATGTGACAAGTTAGGTATCCACCTTCACACTATCAACTTTGCAGCAGAGTACTGGGATAATGTATTCGAGTACTTTCTGGAAGAATACAAAGCGGGTCGTACACCGAACCCAGATATCCTTTGTAACAAAGAAATCAAATTCAAAGCATTCTTAGAGTTTGCGGATGAAGTATTAGACGCAGACTACATCGCGATGGGTCACTATGTTCGTCGTACTTTCCCAACACAAGAAGAGCTAGACGCTGGTGCGAAGCCAGAAATGCTACGCGGCCTAGACGGCAATAAAGACCAAAGTTATTTCCTTTATACGCTAAGCTCAGATCAAGTGGCACGCAGCCTATTCCCTGTGGGTGAATTAGAGAAGCCAGAAGTACGACGTATTGCTGAAGAGCAAGACTTGATCACTGCGAAAAAGAAAGATTCAACAGGCATCTGCTTTATTGGTGAGCGCAAGTTCACTGAGTTCTTAGGCAAATACCTACCCGCTCAACCGGGAAACATCGAGACACCAGAAGGCCAAGTTATTGGGCAACACCAAGGCTTGATGTACCACACACTAGGCCAACGTAAAGGCCTGCATATCGGTGGCACCAAAGGTGGCGGCGGTAATGAAGAACCATGGTTTGTTGGTGAAAAAGATCTTAAACGTAATGTTCTGATCGCGGTACAAGGTAAAGACCACCCTCTTTTAAAATCAGAAGGTTTGATCGCTTCTCAGCTTCATTGGGTTAATCGCACACCAATTACTGAAGTTATGACGTGCACGGTAAAAACACGTTACCGTCAGACCGATATTCCTTGTACAATCATCCCAATTGATGATGATAACATTAAGGTTATTTTTGACGAACCACAAATTGCGGTGACCCCAGGTCAATCAGCAGTGTTCTACCTAGACAACGTATGTCTTGGTGGTGGTATCATTGAAAAGCGCATCTAACCAATAATCGAACGACAAACAATAGAAGACAACTAGGAGTTACTACGTGGCTAATACACTTTATGACCGTACTATTGCTTTCGCTGGAATTTGCCAAGCTGTGGCTTTGGTTCAACAAGTAGCGAAAGACGGCCATTGTGATAAAGATGCCTTCGAAGCTTCACTCAGTGCCATTTTAAATACCAATCCAGCGAACACCGTGGGTGTCTTTGGACGTGAAGCGAACCTAAAGCTTGGCCTTAAGTGCTTAGTAAAAGGTATCGATAGTACTCCCGCTGGTAGCGATATTACTCGCTACATCATCAGCTTGATGGCACTTGAGCGTAAGCTATCTTCTCGTAACGACTCTATGTCTCAGCTTGGCGACCGTATTCAAACTGCAGAACGTCAAACTGAACACTTTGATCTGTTTGACGAGCAAATGATCAGCAACCTAGCCAGTATCTACCTTGATGTTGTGAGCCCTATCGGCCCGCGTATTCAGGTTTCTGGTACGCCAGCTGTACTTCAACAGACGTCGAGCCAGCATAAGGTTCGTGCCCTGCTGTTATCAGGAATTCGAAGCGCTGTGTTATGGCGTCAAGTTGGCGGTAAACGTCGCCACCTTATCTTCGGTCGCAAGAAGATGATCGAGCAGGCTCAAATCCTGCTAGCTCGCATGTGATTTATTAGCTCGCGCCTCGTCGCGAGCTTGTTTTTTGTACCAACACAACTCTCACGCAAACGATTGCGCAATATGCGTGACAATTGAGATTGTTACTGGTATAAACCTCTCAAAATTTAGAAAATTCAATTCAGGAGAACACCATGGAACTGTCAGCATTGACTGCTGTTTCACCAGTAGACGGCCGTTACGGAAGCAAGACTGTTGCATTACGCAGCATCTTTAGTGAGTTTGGCCTACTAAAGTACCGCTCTATCGTTGAAGTTCGTTGGTTACAAAAGCTTGCAGCTACAGATGCAATCAAAGAAGTACCAGCGTTCAGTGCAGAAGCTAACCAGTTTCTTGATGAACTAGCTGCTAACTTCAGTGAAGAAGATGCTCTACGTATCAAAGAGATCGAGCGCACGACTAACCACGACGTTAAAGCGGTTGAGTACTTCTTGAAAGAGAAAGTTGCTGGCGCTCCTGAACTTCACGCTGTAAACGAATTTATTCACTTTGCATGTACTTCTGAAGACATCAACAACACATCTCACGCGCTTATGCTTAAAGAAGCTCGTGACACAGTGATTCTTCCAGAAATCCGTAACGTAATTGATGCTATCAAAGCGCTTGCGAACGAGTACCGTGACATTCCATTACTGTCTCGTACGCACGGTCAGCCTGCTTCTCCTTCTACTATGGGTAAAGAGATGGCTAACGTTGCGTACCGTATGGAACGTCAATACAAGCAAATCGAAAACGTTGAGATCCTAGCGAAAATCAACGGTGCTGTAGGTAACTACAACGCACACCTTTCTGCATACCCAGAAGTTGAATGGCACCAGTTCAGCGAAGAGTTCATCACTGAATCTCTTGGCGTAACTTGGAACCCGTACACAACTCAAATCGAACCTCACGATTACATCGCTGAGCTTTTTGATGCAGTTGCACGTTTCAACACTATCCTTCTAGACTTCGACCGTGACGTTTGGGGCTACATCGCTCTTGGTCACTTCAAGCAGAAGACTATTGCTGGCGAAATCGGTTCTTCTACAATGCCGCATAAAGTTAACCCAATTGACTTCGAAAACTCTGAAGGCAACCTTGGTCTAGCAAACGCAGTATTCAGCCACCTTGCACAAAAACTTCCAGTTTCTCGCTGGCAGCGTGACCTTACTGACTCTACGGTTCTTCGTAACCTAGGTGTTGGTGTTGGCTACGCTATCATTGCATACACTTCGACTCTGAAAGGTATTAGTAAGCTAGAAGTTAACCGTGAAGCGCTACTTGCTGAACTAGACAAGAACTGGGAAGTACTAGCAGAACCAGTACAAACAGTAATGCGCCGTTACGGCATCGAGAAGCCATACGAGAAGCTAAAAGAGCTAACTCGTGGTAAACGTGTAGATGGCGAAGGCATGCGTGCATTCATCGACGGCCTTGAAATCCCTGCAGACGAGAAAGTTCGTCTGAAAGAGATGACTCCAGCGAACTACATCGGTCAAGCTATCGAGCTAACTGACAAGCTGTAAGATTCGAATTTCGAATCACAGAATAGACTAAGGCTTCCCATGTGGAAGCCTTTTTGTTGAGCGGAAGAAAGTGCACTGAGCAAGAGCTGTAATCAAAAGAACATAGCCCCCCTCCTAATTACCCTATACATGTCAGTCCGTGCGATATCAACCAATAAATATCGCAACGCTTCATCACTAGTAACCCTCTATCACCAGACACATATCCCTCGGATACTTACTGTCTTGAACACCAAAATCAAAAAAGGCCTCCCGAAGGAAGCCTTTAAAAGGTCTCTTGTCGACTAGCGACTGAGAATTACGTAGCGATTACATGTTACGTAGAGATGCAATACGCTTGTCTAGTGGTGGGTGGCTCATCAGAAGCTCAGTAAGCGATTTCTTGCCGTTGATACCAAATGCCATCATAGAACCTTCTAGTTGTGGCTCATGGCTCACCTTAAGACGTTCTAGTGCTGCTATCATCTTCTCTTTACCTACTAAGTGCGCAGCACCTGCATCGGCATGGAATTCACGATGACGGCTGTACCACATCGTAATGAAGCTTGCTAAGAAACCAAATACTAATTCCAGCACCATAGACACACCAAAGTACACCATCATGTTGCTGCCACCCTCTTCTTCGTTGTCATTCGACGCAACAATGTTGGCGATGAAACGAGATAGGAAGATAACGAACGTGTTCACCACGCCCTGCATTAGCGTCATGGTCACCATATCACCGTTCGCGATGTGACTCACTTCATGCGCTAACACTGCTTCAGCTTCATCACGCGTCATGTTGTGTAGCAGACCCGTAGAGACTGCTACTAATGAATCATTACGCTTAGCGCCCGTCGCAAACGCGTTGATGTCTGGCGAATCGTAAATCGCCACCGTTGGCATACCAATACCAACTTGTTGAGACTGACGGCTTACTGTCTCCATCAACCAATGTTCGGTTTCGTTACGTGGACTTTCAATGACCATACCGCCTACCGATCGTAGCGCCATTTTCTTTGACATCATCAATGAAATGAATGAGCCACCAAAGCCAAATACTGCAGCCATCACCAATAAGCCTGATAGGCTACCAGGTTGCATACCTGTAACTGCGTATACAATATTAAGAACAACACTTAGTACCAATACAACCGCTAGGTTGGTTGCAAGGAACAACATTACTCGCTTCATTACTTATCTCCGCATGAAAGCTGTTTTTATAAAACTTATTATTATAGACAAGGCAGACAGCAATTTATTCCAACCTTGAAGACTTATACTTACTTATACATATAGTCTTAGATTAAGAAAACAAGGTTAAGCATTAAATTGCAACATTTGATTACGAGACCATATTCGAATCACCTCCAGTCTATTAGACCTAAGTCGTATGGTGTCGGTATAACAATCCGTTTACAGTGGCTTCAGATGATTTATTGGCTAGTCCATGTACAAAAAGGGAAGAATCATGGTTGAAGGTACTAACACTCAAATGGCTATCGATTTACTGTGCTGTCACCTAGGGATTACTGAAGAAGAAGCAAAAAAGCAGATTGGGATCCTAACACCGCAAACGGCACAGACAAAAATCACAGAAACACAGCAAGCACTAATGGGACTTACAAAAGAACACTAACCCATAGCGACTTGTTCAAAGGCCAGTTGTTTATAAACTCATGGCCAAAAGGCTTAACATAGCAAAAGGGCTGCAATCGCAGCCCTTTTCTTGTTTAACGTATAACTCGAAGTTTAAAGGTCGAGCAATGGCTGTATATCAATATACTTACCAATGTTCTTAGACTTTGCTCTTGGCACATACGGAATTTCACCTAACTTCGGTGCACCTAGCTTATCTTCAAGCATCGCTATAATTTCAGCGTAATGTTCAGTACCTGGGTTAATGCGGTTTGCAACCCAACCCACTAGGTTCAGTCCATCAGCACGAATTACTTCTGCGGTTAGCAGTGCATGACTCAAACAGCCAAGCTTAATACCGACCGTCAATACCACTGGCAGCTGCTCTTTTTTGACCCAGCTAGACAAATATTCTTCATCAGAAACCGGTACACGCCAACCACCAGCACCTTCAACTAACACGATGTCAGAGTTTCGCTTATGCTCTGCCAACTTAGCTGATAATACGGTTTCATCAATCACGACACCATCATGCTTTGCTGCAATGTGTGGTGATGATGGTAGCAACAACGCATACGGGTTAACGTCTTCGTAGGCGATATCTTGCGTCGCAGCTTCTTGAAGATGCAGTGCATCACTATTACGTAATCCCTCAGGGGATTGTTCACACCCTGCGGCAACTGGCTTGTAGCCTATTGTTGATAACTCTTGTGCGGCTAAAGCTTGAAGAATCGCTTTTGAAACCACAGTTTTTCCCACTTCGGTATCCGTACCTGCAATGAATAATGCATCAATCATAATTGAATAACCCCTAAACAAACTTGATATGTTGCTGGTAAGAAACCTTGATGGTTTTTAAACTCTCTATATTCCCGCTCAACAAGCCGCAACATTCGGCGACTTGTTAAACCTTGTGAGCGACCACTTACGTGATTAGCGCCGATACCTTTAAGGTCGCGCATCAGTTCAAACGCAGTGTCGTACCAAACGGTGATGGTGGGCAAGTCTAGTTGATGAGCAGTACAGCTAGATTGCGCTAACGCAATTTTTACCTGATTGATTGTAATAAAATGGTTAACGTGTTGATGTGCGTCAATTTTGGACCACGACTTTTTCAGTTCAAACAGTGATCCATCAAGCAAAGTTGAGAAAATAACACGTCCACCAACCGCTGTAACACGCTTCATCTCTCTCAAAGGCGACGACAAGTCGTCACACCATTGCAACGCAAGGCTAGAGAAAACGATGTCAAAGTGCCCGTCTTCAAACGGTAATTGCTCGGCATCGGCTTGTTGATATGAAGAGACTGATACACCACAGCGCTGTTTTGCTTCGTCCAACATTCCATTGGAAAGGTCAGCACATACCACTGCAGCACCTCGCTTAACTAACTGTTCAGAGAAATACCCTGTACCACAACCTAGATCGAGCACCTTTAACCCAGAGAGGTCACTCGGTAGCTTATCCAATAGTCGGTGGCCTACATCGCGCTGAAACTCAGCGTGTTTGTCATAGGTTGCAGCTGCTTTGCCGAAGGCTTCAGCAATCGCACTCTTATCTTGGCTTACGTAATTATGCACTACTGCTTCTTGTGACATTTACTGAGCCTCTTTCTTTAATTCAAAGCTTGATTCTATGCTTGGTTTGCTTCCAGAGTCGTTGCTTCGCTCTATTGCTTGAAGCAACGAGTCAGTTAACTGAAGAATCTGTTCCTGACTATGGTTCGCCGTTAAGGTAATACGCAAACGAGCAGTCCCAATAGGCACCGTTGGTGGCCTTATTGCCGTTACCCAAACTTGATTGCGCTTTAACTCTTCAGCAATAGATAGTGCAGCTTGGGCTTCGCCGATTAAAAATGGCTTGATCGGCGTCTGAGTATCAATAAAGCCTTTCACGCCACTCATCTGCTCAGCATAAAGGGCGCCAAGTTCTGTCAACTTCTCACGACGCCACTCTTGCGTCTGAATCATCTGACACGCATGAGATAAAGCCACCGCTTGTGAAGGTGGCATCGCCGTCGAATACACATGATGCCGAGCAAACTGAGTTAAGTAATCACCCACTTCTGACGAACAAAGAATCGCAGCACCAGAAAGGCCAAATGCTTTACCAAAGGTCACCACCAAAATATCGGGGGAGATTTGTGCCGCACTGCAGCTCCCTGCCCCTTTATCACCTAATACGCCGATACCGTGGGCATCATCAACCACCAACCAACTGTCGTATTGATGAGTTAGGTTAGATATCCGGCTGAGAGGCGCTTGATCGCCATCCATGCTGAACACACCTTCAGTCACGACCAAGGATTGTGGAGTGCGACTCAATAGCGACTCTAAATGTTGCGTGTCGTTGTGCTTAAAGCGTTTCATGGTTGCAGGTGAAAGCATCCCCGCTTCCATCAATGAGGCGTGGTTAAGTTTGTCTTGCAACAGAGAGTCGTCTTTATCGAGCAGAGAAAACAACAAAGCTTGATTAGCACTGAAACCAGAACTAAATAGAATGGCACGTTCAAAGCCAAGCCATTCACACAGCTGAGCCTCTAAATTTCGATGAGCAGGACTAAAACCCGTGACCAATGGCGATGCTGCACTTCCAGCACCATATTTGGAAAGTCCGGTTTGCCATGCATCGACCAGTTCAGGATCGTTTGCCAAGCCTAGGTAATCATTACTCGAAAAGTTAATAAAGCGAGAACCTTCACTATTGAGCAAAGGGCTATTGCTGTTTTCGAGCACCTTAAGTTGACGAGTTAACCCTTGCTCACGGCGATGAGCAAGGGCACTTTTGATGCGAGATTTAAACAGTGGCATCGTAGAACATGTCATCTTTCGTTGGACGAGCAGCAACGCGCTCCACCACTTGATCTAACAGTTCATTTTCTTGAATTTCGTCTGGCTTCTGAGCCACCTGTTGGCTGTTGATACCTAACTTCTTAAACAGCTGCATGTCCGTGTCTTCATCTGGGTTTGGCGTAGTCAGTAGCTTACAGCCGTAGAAGATAGAATTCGCACCCGCCATGAAACACATCGCCTGCATCTGTTCGTTCATGTTCTCACGGCCTGCTGATAAACGAACCGCAGACATTGGCATCATGATACGAGCAATCGCTATCAGTTTGACGAAGTCGAAAGACTCAACATCATCGACGTTTTCCATCGGTGTGCCTTTGACTTTTACGAGCATGTTGATTGGTACACTTTCTGGGTGAACAGGAAGGTTCGCAAGCTCTACCAGCAGGCCTGCACGGTCATTAGTACTTTCGCCCATACCAATAATACCACCAGAACAGATCTTCATACCGGCATCACGCACATGAGATAGCGTATCTAAACGGTCTTGGTAAGTACGAGTGGTGATAATGCTTCCGTAGAACTCCGGAGACGTATCAAGGTTATGGTTGTAGTAATCCAAACCTGCGTCCGCTAACTCACCTGCTTGATCAGGCGTTAACATGCCTAGTGTCATACATGTTTCTAGGCCCATGCCTTTCACACCTTTGATCATGTCAGTTAGGTGAGGCATATCGCGTTCTTTCGGGTTTTTCCATGCGGCGCCCATACAGAAGCGAGTCGAGCCCGCGTTCTTAGCTTTTTGCGCCGCATCCAAAACACGCTCGACTTCCATTAAGCGTTCTTTGTCGACATCCGTTCGGTAGTGAGCACTCTGAGGGCAGTACTTACAATCTTCAGGACAAGCACCTGTCTTAATCGATAACAGTGTACTCACCTGCACGTGGTTGTGCTCTTGGTACTGTCTATGAACCACTTGAGCTTCAAACATTAAATCCATAAACGGTTTTTCAAGCAGTGCTCTTACTTCAGCAACTGTCCAGTCATGACGAACTTCCACGTGTCGATCCTTTTTTATTATTTGATGTTACATCTCTATCAATAGAGATTGTATTTATGCTTGGATAGTCTACCGACAAGCTTTAGACTGTCAACACATTGATAATATCAAAAGTTTACATCTGGTTACTTTTTAACCACACCAAGAATGGAAGTTACTATGGATCTCGCCTTTGACCGCCAGCATATCTGGCATCCTTATACATCAACGTTGACACCTCTGACCTGCTACCCAGTCACTAACGCAGACGGCGTTTACCTAGAATTAGAGGGCGGAAAACGAATTATTGATGGTATGTCCTCTTGGTGGTCAACCATCCACGGCTACAATCATCCAGAGCTCAATGCTGCAGCTCACAGCCAAATCGATAAGGTTTCGCATGTTATGTTTGGAGGTATCACCCACCAGCCTGCTATCGATTTATGTAAGAAACTTTTGAACCTAGCACCAAATAATCTCGAGCACGTATTCTTGGCTGATTCAGGTTCAGTAGCCGTAGAGGTTAGCCTCAAGATGGCACTGCAATATTGGCACGCTAAAGGACAACCTCGTTCAAAGTTCCTCACACTAAGAGATGGTTACCACGGTGATACCTTTGCGGCAATGTCAGTGACCGATCCTGATAACTCAATGCATAGTCTCTACAAGGGATTTTTGCCTGAACACGTCTTTGCCGATTCACCAAAAACCGGCTTCTGGGATGAGTGGAACTCCAGTGACATCGATAGCTTTCGAGAAAAGCTAACGGTCCACCACAAAGAAGTGGCAGCTGTGATCTTAGAACCAATCGTTCAAGGCGCTGGCGGTATGCGCATCTACCACCCTGAATTCCTGAGACAAGTACGCTTGCTGTGTGATGAATTCAACGTCTTACTGATCTTGGATGAGATTGCGACCGGCTTTGGCCGTACAGGGAAATTGTTTGCTTGCGAACATGCCGATGTTCAACCTGATATCTTATGCGTAGGGAAGGCTTTAACTGGTGGCTACATGACGCTGTCAGCGACGCTTGCGAGTAAAGATGTCGCCGACACGGTATGTGGCGGTGAAGCCGGGTGCTTTATGCACGGGCCAACCTTCATGGGCAACCCTTTAGCTTGTGCAGTAGGTGCGGCAAGTTTGTCCATCATAGAGCAAGGTCATTGGCAAAATCAGACTCATCAGATTGAACAACTCTTTTCTGAGTTACTACCGCCTCTACTCAAGCATGCTCTTGTCAAAGGTGTTCGCTGGTTGGGCGCCATTGGCGTCGTTGAAACCCACACACCTGTCGATATGGAAACCATCCAAGCTCACTTTGTTGAACAAGGCGTTTGGATACGTCCGTTCGGGAAGTTGATTTATATGATGCCTCCTTTCATTAGCAAGGCTGAGCACATCGAACAACTTGTTTCATCTATTGATAAAGCCCTCCAACAATCTGCTTGCTTCAAACCAAGTTGATTTAACAAACATCATTTAGAAAACCTATAAGCCGCCCATAAAATACTAACGGCGGCTTATCCTTCACGTGAAAAACCAGCCAACAAACACACCCCAAGCCATTGTTTTATCTTTGATTTGAACTCGAAAAACCCCACAAATAAATTTAATCGTCTCCATAAAAACAATTAGCAAAAGAGTGTTACCTATCGGGTAAAAAGCCGTCATAAAATACGCGCCATTTTGGGACTGAATATAATGAATGACCTTCCTTATTCGAGTTCATCTCAGAATCAAATTAGCCAATATTTTTAACTCCTATTAGATAAAAATATTCGCAAAAAAAGAATCCAATTCTAGCGAAGGCTTATATCAACTTCGTAGAAACCTAACGCTTCTTGTTTTGTCGGTCGTGCAAGACATCAAGACAATCCGCAATAGCTACGTAATTCACGTCAGTAAATAATTTAAAGTAAGCATGAAATTAACCCAACTAAATGCACTTATCATTGATGACTCAACGATAGTGTTATCAACCATTCGTAACATGCTGGTTCATATTGGTTTTTCAGAACGTTTGATTGCCATTGCGAAATCGCCTCGTGTTGCAATGACCATCACGAATGACACAACTTTTGATGTCATCATTTGTGATTATAACTTTGGTAACACGATCAACGGCAAACAGCTATTTGAAGAATTAAAGCAAGCCAACAGATTAAGAGATGACGGAATATTTATTCTTGTTACAGGTGAAAATTCAGCTCTATCGAGGCTTTGTTGCGTAATTCAGTG
>NZ_AJZM02000152.1 GCF_000272405.2 Vibrio tasmaniensis 1F-187 | reverse complement strand
TTGGATTCAAGCATGGTGGACTTACCGGTACCGGCTAGCCCTTGGATGGCCACAAAGCTGTCCTTGGTGGTTGAGATAAGGGTGATGGCGTCCTTTTGCCCTTGGGTTAGGCGAGGCTTGGTATCGAGGAAGTCCTGCACCTGTTTGTGGGTAGCAAAAGGCTGATGTTGGTCTTTACCATCATCGATGTTTTGCAAGATGCGCTTTTCAGTCTCCAGCGCGGCGTGCGTCGTCCAGCGTGTGCCGTCACTGTACTCTGCAGAGAGGGTGTCGCTGCGTTTAGTCAGCTCTGTTTCAACCTGCTCTTTGGTAATAGAGCCTCCGGCTTCTTCAAAGGCGTAACGCACCGCTTCCACCACTAAGGCTTTTTGGCTAAACGCCGCTTCTCGCTCTGAGAGGTGGTTCAGGGCAAAGCTGACCGCTTTTTCGATGAGTGGGGCGTTTTGCGCTTTGGCGAGTGCTGACAGTGCCTGACTGACATCCTGCTTTAGCAAATCTTGGGTGGCGTCGTTTAGGTAGCGGTCGTTGACGTTTTGCGTCTGCAGTACACGCTCAATGGCTGACGGGGAGACCTGCTCTTTTTCAAGTGCGCTTTGGGCTTTGTCTGGTTTGTCGGTGAAGATATCAAGGCGCTCTGTTTTTTCAGTCAGGTCGTTTATCAGGGGCTTAGATAGGGTAAATGCTTTGCCTGACAGTAAAGTATGGGCTTTTGGCTCAATATGGTGGGCGCTATGAACGTAGTCGTATTGCAGCGGCGCGTCTTTTAAGCTCTCTAAGTTGACGCGCTGCGTTTCCCCTTTGCTCTCAAGCGTGAGGCTTTCTTTGTCAATGTGAGTGACAAGGTAGCTTTGGTTCGCGTCCAAGCCAGCAGGGAAGTGTTTGCCTAGCGTTCGAAGACGTTCGCCTTGGGCGATGTTGAGACTTTGCGGTTTATTGATTTGCATCTTCATGTGCTTAAAGGCGCGACTGGACGGGTCAAAGGTGTGTGATTGTCCATCGCGTTTGCTGAGTGCGGTCATGGTGTTGCTCTCTTTGTCGATACTGGCGATGACAAAACTCTGAGGTTTGTTTTTCTCCCAATGGGTGAGTGTCATGCCTGGTTTGTAGTGTTGAACGAGGGGTTGTTGCGCTTTAGAGAGGTGGTGAGGGGTTTGAGTGAATAGGGTGGTTTCGTGTCTGGCGAGGGCGCCGGTATTTTTGAGTTGGCCCCGTATCGCTTCGGTTA
>NZ_AJZM02000151.1 GCF_000272405.2 Vibrio tasmaniensis 1F-187 | reverse complement strand
GCGCTACGCGCGACCAAGCACTTTAGGAAGGTGAAATAGTCCTCATTTGGCCGGTCGTTCCTCCCTTGCTCAAATTCCTCCTTTTCAACTAACCTAAGATGCTTGGTCTCGCCTGCTCAACGGTTTTCGGGGGCAAGCCCCCAAGCCAAAAATCGACCTTGGGAAGGTCTCGCCTTAATCGCTGGACGCTGGGCGTTTTGTCTCGGCTCCCCCGCTTCAAACTGCGGTCGGGACTCCCTTGATTGAAGTGCTCCGGCTGAACGCCTTTGCATTCAAAAAAAGCCATTCCCGAGTCCTGATGGCCTCCCCGCAGAGGGGGCGCTCGTTTCCCCTAAAGGGGGCGCGGGAATGATTTTTGAACTAGGGCTACGGATTCGCTTCAAGCGGAGCTTGAGACTCTTCACGTAGCAAAAACCTTCACCTTCAACGCCTCAGTCAAACGCCTACGTGGGGGCATGGAATGCCCGAATACCCACTTCGTCGTTCTCGTTCGTTGTTGTCGGTTTGGTTTTTTGCGCCCTCTTAATGCGTCTGACTTTCTGCTTTCTTTAACAATCCTATGGGATTGAAAGAGTCAGAAAGTCGGCATTAAACGGTTACGCGAAGATGAGAGGATGTGTGAATTGCTAGAGGTAAGAATCAGCTTCATCTTGATCAATTAAACCTTGAGATAATAGCTGCTTAACTACAGCTACCACCGTTCTTTGATGGGCTTTAGCTATTGTCTTTGGGGATAAATCTTGTAAAAAAGCATCTCTTAACTCTATTTTCTCATTTTCTGTCCAAGTGAATCGATGTCTGTCTGGTTTTCCTTCTATGTGATTTTTAATGCTTTTTTCTTCTAAGCTTTTCACTTGTTTAGGAGACTCATCAAGTTCTTGAATTAGCATCACCATAAGCTGAATGCTCTCATAATTTTTCATTATTGAACTTTCAACTAATTCACAATTGGTTAACGGATTAATCCCTGATGCAAGATCCTTTAGTGCGTTAATCAGATCGTCTTTCTTCACTTTCTATTTCCTAAGTTATCCTTAAACTTTAAATGTAACGAAGATTGACGCTTATAACTACTAACTTAGGAAGCTGAGAAATCGGACAGTTCAAAACCTTCATCAAGTAAACTTTGAAGCTCTTGTGGGACTTCTCCAACACCGTCCCAAGTACCATTATCACCAAACATGTAACGCTCCGTTTTTACTTCATGGTGCATTGCTTGTGTCTCGCTAGGGGAGTTCTTTGCACGTTTGAGACACTTGTTTTTGCCTTTGGGCTTGCCGTCATTCATCAATTGAGAAACTTCTTCGTGACTCAATCCTGTCTTTTCCATGATGCTTTTTAGCATCGATTTCGCTTCTTCTTGCGCCGCTATTTTTTCTGATTCCGTCTTTTCTCGTTGCTCGATGTACTCACCTAACTTTTTGGAAATGACTTTTAAATGACTCACCCCGGTTTCTTTAAACGTTTGTTGGATACGCTTCTTGTTGGCAAAAATTGTGAGTAACTGCTCTGTTAGCGATACATCAGTGTTCATGTTGGTTTCCTTCTTCATTGAAATTGATAAGACCAAAGCACATTCCATAGTCGATAAGGCACTCCATCATGGGCTTTGGCATTTGCTCTTGTGAAATCTTGTATCGGTGCGGACGTTCCCAATCTTCACGTTTGTAGTAAAGGCGACGAGTTAAATTGCTCTTATCAATTGTCACGCCGTGGAAGTAGGGAGGTACGCCTTGGTCGTGATAGATGTTTCTTTCCTCTTCAGAGGTGCTAGTTAAAAGTCGATTAAAGTAGCGACAGGTAAGAGCAAATCTCTTTTGATTGGCTAACCCTTTTTCTTCATCACCTGTGAACGCAAAGTTCCCGCTCTTTTCAAGTTTGAAGGTAAAGTCCGTAAAGACATGAGCTCGCTCAGGCTTTGTGAGTAGGTTGAAGTTAGAGCGAGCGCGGTATATCTGGTTCTTTTCTTTCTCGATATGAATCTCCAGTACACCTTCAAAGTCATTAAAATCTTCATAGGTGTGGCGCATCTGTCCCATGATGAAAGTGTCGCCCACTTTCATCTCTCGGATTCTGGCGCGAAAATACAAAGGCATACGGCAGTAACTTAAAAAGTCATACCCTGCCATTCTTTGATAGACCGTTTGTCGTGATTTATCGCGCTTGGTTTTTTCTTCTTTCCACTCTTGCTCTTGTTTTAAAAGTGCTTTTTCTTCGGATTTTGATAGCTGTATTTCGTCCACGTTGGCCTCTTTATTTGTCGTTTTTAAGGGGGATGTGAGTCGTTCCATTGAACTTAAATAACGGAATAAGTGTGCCGTTCAAAACTTCCGCTATCTCCGTGATTTTTCGTCCATAGCGTTCATGCCTACTGGCATGAACGAACACATCGACGTTTCCGGTGATTTGCTTGTGTGCCAAATCAAAATCAATCATCCCTTGCGACGCGATTAAATATTGAAGGCGGGACAGGGCATCATCACAACCGTTTGCATGAATCGTTGTCATACAACCACTGTGACCTGTGTTGATGCCTTGCAAAAAAGCGTCAGCTGCGCTGCTTTTTCTTATCTCACCCACCCAAATTCTATCTGGCCTCATCCGTAGGGAGGTTTCGATTAGGGTTTTCATTTCTACGTCACTATCGCTTCGTTTGGGGGATTCAAGTGAAACGGCATAGGGAAGCCAGTCGATATATAACTCTTGCGTGTCTTCGCAAATAATGACTCGCTCGGTCAGGGGGATGTAACGCGCTAAGGCGCGTAAAAGTGTTGTCTTACCGCTCCCAGTGTTACCCGAAACAATGATGTTCTTACCCGCTTTGATTGCTTCAATTAAGTAATCAAGCATGGCTTGATTCAACGCGCCGAACCCGACTAACTGCTCCGCTCTTATGTGCTGTTTAGGGGCAATTCGTAACGTCATCGTTGCGCCTTGTGGTGTCACATCAGGCAGAGTGGCGCACACCCTTGAGCAATCAGGAAGGCGCGCATCGAGAATAGGAGAAGAAGAATTGAGCGGCTGGTTGAGTGCGGTACTCAGTTGAATGATGAAGTCTTGAAAGGATTGGTTACTGTCAAAAGTGATGGGCGTTTTTTCTAACCGCCCGTTTCTCTCTATTGATATAGAGTCAAAACGGTCGACGAATATTTCCGTCGTATCAGGGTTTTCATACAACTCTCTGAGTGGCGTGAAATATTCCTCGACCCAGGACCATTGGTACTCTTTCTCTATCGGAACTTCACCAAACACCGTCATGATAGTGTTCGACATTTATTCACCTGTTGTTAGACGTTTGTCCACCGTTTCGGTGGGTAACTCAGTAATAGTGTGTGTTTCCAAAGCGTTGACCATTGCGATAGACCTCCGTATATCGCAACGTCTTTGTGCAGTGCTTTGGGGTGCGTGAACGTTCACCATCACGGTTCGATATTCGACACGTCGTATCTTTAATGATGGTCTCAGGATGCGTTTTCCATTGAACGCATATCGTCCTTGAGTTGTTGCTGTTACTCCCTGTCTCTCTTTTCTTAATGCATTCTTTATAAGCGCCTATTTGAGCTGCGTAACCGGTCTTTGAATCGAAATTATCGGTGGTACTTCCGCTATCCGTCTTGGAGAGGCATGAAGAGAAGCTAGGTAAGGCCGGCTTAAAACGTTTGATGCGTTTTTTAAATGCCTTTTTTGAGTCACTACACCCTTGCCCAAATCCTGTCGGCAAGCACATCCAAATACCGCACTCAGCATCACTCGCTGCGTTGACTTGTGAGCTGTAACCGGTGGAAGTGAAAGCCAAAAGGAGGGGCGAAAAGGCCATTGAGAGGATGAGTTTTATCGAGGTGTTATTCATCTTTGGTTTTCTCCCAATCTTCACCGAGAGGGTCTACGGTCGCGAGGAGGTCTGACTGCAAGAAAACAGAAGGTAGCGCCCCAATCCGCTCTCTGCGTTCATCAAGCGTTCGAGTAACATCCAATTCATAACTGTTAATGGCCTGAATTTGTGTAGACTGACACGCAATACATTGGCCAAAACTTGTATCAATAAGGGTGGTTAGACTCTCTGAGTGGTAAAAAACCTGACAGTTTTTACACTGGTGTAAACCTAAGATTATATTGAGTCGTTGACCCGTAAATGCATCATGTAAACCGGATAGTTCCATAAAATTAGCATCGATTTTTTGTCCTGAACTTTTAAAGTTGAGCTTCATCCTATGTCCTTTATTTCAATTGTTCATAATGAGCCACTACTCGACTGACGTAGTGCTGCGTTTCTTTAAAGGGCGGAATGCCCCCGTACTTTCGAACGTTACCCTCCCCCGCGTTATAAGCCGCTAAAGCAAGCCGAACATCATCGTATTGATTGAGTAATCGGGCGAGTAAGGCGGTGCCTCTCCCTACATTAGAATCCACATCAAAAGGGTCGATACCCACGCTGTTTATATCCATCAATTGCATTAAACCTTTTGCCCCTTTGGGGCTCTGAGCGTGCGCTTCAAAACGGCTCTCTTGAGTAATGACCGCTATCACCAACTCTGGAGGCACTTGATAGTGCTTTGCGTATTTATTGATGGTCTCGCAATAACGAAGGCAGCCTTTGACTTTGGATGTGCCACTTGAGAGTGGCCATCCTTGCGATGAAGACCAACCGCTATAATCTCGACCAGCACTGTGAGCGAATGACGAGAGTAAAAAAACAGACATAAAAAGGGGGATTAAAATAAGGCAACGTCGCTTCATGCTTCCTCTCAGGTGATGTGGGGTATTTTCTGGTAAACTATTGTTTCAATTGAATAGATAGAATGAGTTCATGAGTCGAAACCTTAAACACTATCAAGCCCTTGATGAGCTTGTGACTAATGCGCTGCTCGCGCTTTATTGCACCATGAGTCAGCAAGGCGGGTTCTGGACAACGAAAAAAAGAAATGAACTGTTAGTGAAATTCATTAAACCGAAACTGAAAAAGCCTCAGTTTTTGACGTGTAAAAATGAAATCAAAACCATGCTCAGTATTGGGCGAAGCGCAACTGGCAGGCTTGAGCAAAAGTTATGGGATATCAATCGACTTAACCTTGAGTACCAGGCTAAATTTTCACAGGCGGATGAACTCTACATCATGTTGAGCGGTCTATTTGAGCAGCATCAATTTCCATCGATGCTGGAAAACTCAGAAAAAGACCTTGAAAGGGATACGCTCTACATGAAAGAGAAAGGTATTGAGAAAGGGTTTGATGAAAACAACAACCAAATCAAACCATTACCCATGACGGTAAGAACCGAACGATTAAAAGCGCTCATTGAAGCGGTACAAGCAAAGGGGATATACCGTGTTGAAGTAGACCATGTGGATGAGCACGAAGTGATCCACCTTTTATTGCATAGAAAAGGGTAAACGTTACACGATTGAAAAATGACTTTCTATGATTCCTTTTTGCCTTTGGTATAACAGCGCTTTACTAAGTGCCCCTCTTCAACTTTCATTGAAAGCTTACCTGTGTGACAGCGTATCCCAAAGCTGGTGTGGTCAAGTAAGTCATGAAGAGATTGAGATTTTTCAATCCGTAATGCGGGTGTACGCATGAATGTTTTTAAATTGGCATTGATTAGGCTAGGTTTGGATGTTGGCATCTACATATCAGCCTGAAGCGTGAGTAGCCCCCATCGTAGACCAATCTAGGCAACGATACAGTAAAATTCACCCTAATTAAGTTCGCTCACTAAAGTATCTCCCTTATTCGCTAAAATTTTCAAAGCCATGAATTCAAAAATAATGAATCTCAGGGGGTTTTTGGAAGCACTTAGACCCTAGTGAGCGAACTTGATTAACCTCACTCTGTTCTTGGAGCCGTTGGAGCAAGGTTTGTGGGAATACATACATTTCCTCGAAAAGTTCATTCTGATTAGGACTCTATACCGTCCTACGGGCTACGCCCTACCTGCACAGCAGATAGCATAAGAAAAGGCTTCGCTTATTTCCTTATGCTATCCACTCTCACTAAGAGCGAAGAGTAAGAAGTAATCGATACTGCCTTGATAAATCCGAGTGCTGAAGTATGTTTTCTCGTTTGATGTATTTGTAATAACACAGCACGAGAAACTCAAGCGGCGAACGCCAATAAGAGTGATAAGAAGCCTCGATATGAACAGGAAGCTTTTTCAACTGCTCCATATTCCGAAGTGAACCCTGCTTGGCCAATAAAGGCGACGTCAGTATGAGTGATTGACCGTTGTATTTCGGAAGCAGCTCAATGAGCAATTCAAGCTCTCGATACGTGTCTCTTGTTAAAGGCTGAATTAATCTCGATAGATGGACATGGTATTGGTTGCTTCTGAATGACGGGGCAAGACTCAGTAAGGTTAATTCATGAAGCCTAACCGTCACACTGTAACCAACCCCGACCCATAAACCGAACAAAAGCGTCCCTATGAATACAGGCTGAGGGGCATCGATGAGCATTAACCAGGCCGTCAATGCTATGCCAATCACTCCTGCCTTGAAATATCGAATCCCATTAAGCCAAGGCGACGGGGGATGTATCACTTTTAGCCCAAAATAAAGAAAAATAAATAACAATAACGTCGAAATATAAGTCACTACAGTTATATCCTATCAAGTTCAGTTTGACGGCAATAAGCCACGCTTGTTGGGGCAAGGTGAAGCCGACAATTGAACAACGTGAAAGCGTCAGGTTTTTGCATCCCACTGCTGTCCTTCGCGGTACAACAAATAACCGCGATGGTGGGTGCGTCGTAATAAGCGTATCGCTTGTCGATACGTCAAGTGCAAAACTCGCCAGTCAGTATCAACAAGCATTTCCAACACAACAGGGTCGTTGATTTTGTAATCCATATCTCACCTTATTTCTGTCTTAAACGTCCGAACAGCGCGAGTCCAAGTAGAGATAAAAAGCCAAGAGAGCCGCCGCTACTACCACCCGAACTAGAGGTTGATTGAGTCACTGGATTGATATCAATCACTTCATTTGAGGTTAGGTGAAGTTGGCCAGAGCCTGTCACCTCCAGCTCATACGTACAGATATCGAACGCATTAATCGTTGGCAATGTTTTACATGTACCACCAGTGATTGTTACGTCGCCAGCGACATAAGCAGTATCTACCACTGCATTTTGATGCAAAGATTGAACCTTAATCGTCTGAGTGCCCGTGCCTTTGAGTACTGTTGGGTAATGCCAGCCGTCGATCTGCTCTAAAATGAAATATTTGCCAAACGTCAGGTCGGTGCCATCCACATTGTAATCTGAACCGATGCTACGAGAAATCGCGACGACGGCGTCATCTTTTAACCACATACCCCCGCTGTCCCCACCAATTAATTTTCCGCCTTGAGAGGTGCCCTCAAAAGCTGTAAATGAGTACTCCGGCAATTTATCAATCACAACAGGTATCGACGCGATAAGGTTATTACCCCCAAAGCCATAAGCGGTCAGCGTCTCTCCGACAGCAATCGAAGAGCGGTTCAAGTCAGCAAGAAAATGGATGTTTTGGGTCTTAGCCGCTTGAGGTAAAGTCCACACCGCCACATCGTAAAAAGGGCCACTGCTTGAGTATTGGTAGTCGGGGTGAATGGTGCGGTCACTGGCCGAAAACACCTCTCCATTAGCAAACTGGATGCCATCAATATTAGGGCAATGCGCTGCGGTTAAAATGGCGTTGCCTCCAATGATTAGTCCCGTACAGTTATTATTGACGACATCATCAAAATCATTTTGCCAATCCACAGGGGTGCCATTTTCAATAGCTATAACTGAGCAGGACAACAAAGAAAGGGTCAGACTTAAAACGGTTTTTTTCATGGTTAACGCTCCTTTTTAATGTGTATTAATTATACTCGATTTCTTGTTTTTTATCTTTAAAAACAACCACTTTACTTATGATCTTTTCTTCTTTTTTAGCCTTTCATATGATCGCTGGTTATATGATGTAAGAGTGGCATGATAAGCCACACCACTCTAAAACCAGAACCCTCACTTATCGACATTCAGCCTTGTAACCTGAATCTGTAGGCGTTATTACCGTTGTTTTATAAGCAGTACACATCGTTCCATGCGAGTTGTATGACATACATTCACGACCAGTATGTTGGTTTGAAATTAACGCTTTCGCACCTTTAACGCACTCTTGCCCTGTCGCATTTGGTGCGAGAACTTGAGCATACGCCCCCGCACTCGCCCATTGTGTTACGCTGGACGATATTTTTGTCCAATGCCCGATTTGATTGCCCCCCTCGGGATTGATGGTGGCTTTAAGCGCTTTATCTTGCGCCTTGTGCGCGTAATAAGCGGCTAAGTCCGCGTCACGCTTGGGTTTGTCGGCCGCCACAATGTCGGCATAGGTGACTTTCGCGGCAACGGGCAGCGTGACGAGACACGCCACGACCAAGGCGCCAGCGGTTTGCAGTGTTTTTTTCATACAGAGACCTTTTTAGGTTGGGGTTAACGACAACTCGGCAACAATAAGGCTTCGCCGGTTGTCAGAACGGTGTGAACACCGGAGCTTACATTTTTTGTTTGAATGGAAATGCCTACTTGCCACTGCGTCGCGGTTTCATTTAGCAGGTAGGCGTTCATGCCGCCGGTGAACTCATGGTTTTTATCATCAATCTCAATTTTAGATATCGCCAATTGATACATGGGCACTTGACCGGTAATGCACGCGGGTTTATTGACCCAATCACCGTGCCGAGCGACCACACCTGGACGCGTTTGCTGACTTAATAAGATTTGTGATCCGTCACTGGCGGCCAACGTCACATCTTTGCTATTGGTGATTGCAAAGAGACCGCCCACATCCCAGTCTCCAAGCAGCGTCGAATCGTCCCCGCTACGCTTAACCAACCCATCGTAAGCAAACGCTTTATCAGGGCGGTCAATGCGAAGGGTAATGAGGTTATTTGGCTCATCAAACACAATGCTTGGTATTTTGGAAAACAGACTTAAGGTGGCGGCGCGCTCGTACTGATAAGCGTCATCGGTCGCGGGAGGCAGTTTGATATCAAGCTCCGCGCGATAAAAATCCGGGTTAGACGGCGTTCCACCGACCCCAACCAAGCGGTAGTCACTATCATTAATTTGCCCCCAAGGAGTTTGATTGTAAGGTTTGCAGCGCCCCGCTTCATTGTCAGTAGTCGAACAAGGCGCATAAAACTCCGGCACGAGACTGTCCAATCGACTAGGAAAAAGCGCACTTTGATCAATGGCGATGCCTTTTTGAAATTGTCTTGCCGTGTACGCGTGTATTTGCTGGCGTAAGTGCAGTACATGGTGATAAAACGAGTTAGCATTGGCTTGCACGTTGCGCTTTTCCTGCATGTTCGCCCACTGAATGCCGACCAGTGAGAGAAAACCAAACACCACCATCATTGATATGATGATAAAGCCTTGTTGTTTGTTTCTTCGGTGCATCATTTTAAGCATCCTGTTGTTGTGTCCCAATGCGCCCAATCGGGTAGGTCAACGACTAAGGGCGTAAAATAAATCAAGACCTTAGACGGCGATATCTGCTCAGGGGCGGAATACGCGGCGACTGTATTCAATGAATGGGGGCGCGTTAGGGTGACGCTCACCTCGATACCGATAGGCGGCGTATTGGCAGCGGCACTTTGTCGATACCCCACTTGGTAATGCGCCAATCCATCGGGTGTTAAAGGGGGTAAATCAGAGAGGGACAGCGCCGTTTGAGGTAAACAGCGCGTGGTTAATACTTGTTGGTAGTAATGCGCTTCACTTTGCTCTTGAAACTGTACGACAGTGCGGTCAATTTGAACGGCTTCGGTGAGTGTCAGGGCTTTAGGTAATAACACCGCAAGGGTGGCCGCAATCGCGACGACCCACACCCCATAAGTCATCACCACGTCCATCAATAAGAACCCACGTTGACGCCTTATTGGCATAGAGCCTCCTTGCCTTAGAGCCTGCGCGAGCGCAGACTCCAAAGCGATGATTAAAAGGTCATCGTGATATCGGTGCCCGTGGTGGCAATGGTCGAGCAACCCGCCGCCTCGATACAGTTACCACGCGTGGCCGCTGACATGGTGTTACTTAAGCTCACTACGCGGTCGGGGTCTGAGGGTAAGGTGGCCTTCACATCAAAAAGCCCTTTTGAACCCGTGTTCACAGTCACCGCCCAATCCCCGCCGAATGGGTTCGTCGATTTACCATCGTTTGCCGTACCACACACACTGTTCGATAACTCGCCATCAAGGCAGACTTTATTGAGGCTGACCGTATCAAAGTTAGGACGACTCTTTTTCCACGCGACCGTCGCCTGGACAATCTCCGAAACTTGAGATTGAAATTGCACTTTGTTCCATTGATATTGCAGCTTAGGGACTTGCGCGATGATGAACACCAAAGCTAGCGCCACAAACCCCACCGCAATGAGATTGTCCATGATGGCCGCGCCTTGTTGTTTACGACCCAAACGGGTAGAGCGTAGTTTCATTGTCTTTTTCATGATGTTTCCTTTTTAAATTAAACGAGTGGCGATGTTGAAAAACAGCAACACCGCGCCAAAAATGAGCAACATGCCCGTGAGCGCCGCCATCAGCTTGAAGCCAATCAGCCCCATGGATTTCAGCGTGTTGATTTCTTGATGCAATTTTGCGGCGTGCATCGATGCCGATTGTTTTAACGTGGCCGTCGTCTCACCAATACCGCCCAACACTTTCAGACTGTCCATCTCTTCTTCAAGCAATAAGCCGGTATCAAAAATATGCCCAACATTGGTTTCGCCTCGTCCAATGTTTTGCAGCATTCGCCCAATATGAGCCGCCACATACACAGGGGCATGGGATTGATAGAGGGTGAGCGCTTGTTTGAGCGACACCCCTATCGCGATTTGGTGCGCGGTCGCCGTTAATAAGTTGGTGCAGTGAATATGACGGTATTGACGATAAATCGGCCAATTATCGACACGAGAGCGAAAATGCCCTGTCCAGCGCCCAAGAGACAGTCCAAGCGCGGCGGTCAGTAGCGCCAAGAACGTGAAGATAAACAGGCCATAATCCAACCAGAACAAACCAAAAGCATCAGCCGCTAGGCTCAATGCATCCCACCTTGTACGGGGAAGTTGCGCCTCTAAGGCTGGAAATAGCAGGGCACTGGCCATCGCACTCAACGTCAAGACCGCCATCATGCCAAGCGTCGGTTTAACCAATACCACGGCAAGAGATCCGGTGCTCGATTTGGCCATTTGCAACGCGGCAAGCGCGTCACTGACGCCTTGAGTAAAACGACCCGCACGATCGCCAGAGAGCAGCGCCAAATAGGCCGTGTTGGCCAAGTAAGGCTCCAATCCCTGACAAAATGATCGACCTTGTTTGAGAGTCTGAGCGCAGACTTGCCCAACCGCCTTCTCCTTTTTACTGCCAAATTTCACCAATTGATGCGCGATGGCTTTTTGCGGCATCCCCGCCTTCGCCAGTCGTTCAATGGTGCCCATTAAGCGCACTTGCTCTTGAGGGTTAAGTCGAACGCTCATCCTTCACCTCCTCCCATAAGCCTTGGTACACGGCGTTCGTGTCTTTAGGAAACAGACCATCAACGCGCCCAGCCGCACTGAAAATATCCACTTCCCCTCTTAATATCTTCAAGTTGGCATGGTCAACCACGCTCTTGAATCCTTTGACTTTCAGCGCCTTTAACCACGCCAGATAATCTCGTGATAATATGAGGGCGCGGTCGTCATCATCGAGCACCACCATTTCAATCAACGTCGTGCGACCTTTTTCCCCTTCAACGCACTGCGAGCACCCTTCGGGGTTGCGAAAGCGCAGCGATTTTGGGTTAAATGAAGCCATCGATGCTTGCCATACAGCAAAGTGCGTTTTTTGTTGCTCTGACCACGTTTCCTTTGCCTGCTCTAGCAATAAGGCGCAATGAGGACATACGGTTCGAACCAGCGTTTGATATATCCACAATTTCATTAAATCCGGCGCCGCCAGTAGGGCACTGGGAACGAGCATTTGCTCGTTAAGGGTGTGAGCAATACCGACCGCACTGGAGGTGTGCAGCGTGGAAAACATGATTTGTCCCGTCTCCCCTTTTCGGCATACGTCCATAGCCCCGACTCCGTCTCGCACCTCACCGTGCGATTCAATATCGACGTCGTGCCGAAGCAGCGCTTTGGTGTACGTATTAAAGTGGTTGTCTTGACCTTGTTTTGCGGTCACGGACGTTTGAATCACCCCCAAATCAAACTCAACCGGATCTTCCACCGTGTTAATGGAGCGGCCTTGCCTTTTCATTTCACTGAGCGCCGCCGCAATCGTGGTACTTTTCCCAGAGCTCGTTTGACCCGCAATCAAACAAATGCCGCTGGCACTGTTCATGAAGTCGCGCATCACATTGACGTGTCCGGCCTCCCAGCCAATGTTGTCTAACGTCGGGATTGAGGTTTCCTTATTGAGCCAACGAAGCGTACATTGACCGCCTTTGTCTTTGGCAGGAATGTACGCGAGTCGCCACTGGGTCTCCCTTTTCCCATTGGGTGTATCAAGCGGTAATGACAATCGTCCATTGTTGATGGTGCCCACATGAAAATCGTCATCTTTGTCCTCACACAGCTCATTAAAGAGGTAACCAATCAGCAATTCGCCGTACTCATATTCGCCAATCGGCTTCATGAGTTCCGTCATGCGGCCATCGACGCGCACCTCGATGCGAGTTTGATGTTTGAACAATTCAATATGAATATCAGAGCTGCCTTTCAAGACCGCTTGTTCAAGCACGCGCTTTGCCCGAGTGGCGGTTTCTGATTGCTGCAAAAGAGAAGTGGAAGGCGCCGCCGGCACCTCCTTGCTGATGTCTGTGAGCCATTGAGTAATGTGCGAACGCGAGGTGAAACGCACGAGTAAATCGGGCTCAAAATCAAACCCAAACTGCTCAGGGTTGGCTTTCACCAGTTGTTTGATGCTTTCAATGGCGGGGCTATCAAAATCACACGTTTGCAACGTGCCATCGGCCATCAATACCGTGTCTTGAGAGGTGAAATAGAGCGTTTTAAGCGTGTCAGTTTGCAGAATTTGCTCAGCGTTCATCGATGACCTCCTCACTCACGGGGCGCGATTGGATCACATACTTCACGTGCTCTTGCCCGCTTTTATCAAGGAGAACGACGGTATTTTTCGTCAGGCGATGGACTTTCACATCTTGTATCCACGCCCCCTCTTTCACAGGGAAAAGCTCCCCTTCGAGCTCAAACCAGGCGCTGCTGTGTTGCTTGCCCTTAACAATGCTTTTGAGCTGCAATTTCGCCACTTGCTCACGCGCCGTGGGCGGCTCCGATAACACAGGGCGCTCAATGACGATAGGCTTCCTATCTAAGGCGTCTTGAAGCGCTTTCGCACTCTGAGTTTCGCTGAGTTTCGCTTTGTTGGCCGCGTCACTAAGCGTACTTTGATATTGAGACTCTAACGCCGTTAACGCGCGCTGAGTCGCTTGAGGCAAGGTCAGTGACACTGTTACCGTTTTTGAAGGCAAGTTTAACGCTTGAGTGTCAATAAGCACGGGCGTAGGGGCTAGGTTCACGCTGGCTCCTGCCGATACGACTTGAGGAGGAGGTGACGTCGTCACAAGGTCACGCGGCGGCGTCTCACCTATCTCCTCAAAGAGTGGGTCTTCTAATGACGCCGGCTTAAGAGGCGGAGGACTTTCAAAGAACATCGGCGCCGTATCATAAATCAGCCACCCAAGCATGAGCGCCGCCAACACCCCCATCGCCATGGTTTTCTTATTGACTCGCTTTAACGTCGAGTCCGTTTTTTTATCGGTCATGATTGACCCCTTGTACTGTTATTTTTAACGTTAATTGAGAGACAGCGTCGCCACTGAGCGTCATGTCAAACGCCGTTACCGTAATAAAAGACGCGTTCAGAATGGGCGCCATTAACGCCAAGGCGCCTAACTCTCCCGTCATCGTCAGAGTAAAAGGATGCGCCCTCACTTCACCATGAGAGACCTCCGGCTCGGCCTTGACGTCGACACCAAATGGCTCAAGCGCATCGATGACATCAGGTAAAAATGCGGCCACATCGACGTCATGCCATGGCGCCGTCGGTAAAATAGGCGAACGCAGTTGAGCCCGATGCTCATCCCATTGGCTTTGCCTTGTCTCTCCTTTTGATGCCCAATCGCGGCGGGTTTTGAGCCTTGAATCGCCTTTTTCCACGGTTCCAATCAAAAGATTGGCCTTGGGATCGAGTGTGATCGTACTCAGCACCATCGCGCTGGGTAAGGTTTGCGCCTCAATGGCCATCGCGACGGCATTCAGAATGAGCGGATACGCCAACGGTTGACGCATAAAGGTGGCCTTGAAGGTCTCTTTTTCCGTCAGCGTGGGCACGCTCTGTGCTTGAGTGGACGTGGCGTCAGAGGGCGGTGATAAAACCCACCATCCGCCCGCGAGCACGCCGCCAATGAGCCCGATAACCCCCAAGGTTTGTGTGCGCTTTTTCATGCCTTTTGACGCGGCGGGAGCAAGCGTAAACGCTTGCCAGTCACCGGATTCAATGGGGGGCACTTGGATTTGCTTATCAGGAAAGAAGGGAAGCGCAGGCTCACTGTCCTGGCCTTCTTCTTTCTTTTTTGTCACCAGAAGGTGCTCGGCATGATGAAGTTCGTAGGCAAACAGCGCTTCTAATGAGGCCACAGAGCCGATGTGCTCTCGCACCAACACGCCATGGTCAAAGGCGCAGCCATACCAGAGTTCGTCGAACGGCTGAAAAAAAATCAGGGTGCCTATGGCGTCCCCTGATTTTTCTAATTGCTGCTTAAGCGCATCCCCAAGCCTCACGGCGGGGGCATCATGATAGGAGCGGATAAACGTCCCTCCCTCCTCTTCACTCACCCATTCATACGCGGCGGGGATCTGCTTTCGATGGCGTTTAAGCTGTTTTTTGTCGCGTAAAATCACGCGATGCGGTAACTGCATAATGCCTCCTTATTTCACTTTTCTAGGCGTGAGCAACACTAAGGTTTCCACCGACGTATCTTGACTGCCTGTCCCGCCCAACAAGTCAGACCAGAAGTTTTTGGTCTTCTCCGCCACTTTTGAGGTCTGCTTCACCGACGCGATCACATAGGTCTGCCCATAACGCAATTTATTGGCAAAGGTGATCTCCGATTTTTGCTTGGTTAAAAAGCCCAAATCGATGTTTTCCACGGTCTGAGTCTCTCGCGCTGTGATTTTTTGAAGCTGGCCGGAGAGGCGCAGCCACACATACTCAGGCTGCACATTCGCGGTCGCCATAAAGTCCACCCCTTCCACCTCTTCGCGGCGTGTCACACTGGCTGAGACCACGCCCTCACTGCTTTCAGACGACGCCTCATAGATATAAGGCTCAAGCGTTTGCTGCGTGATGCGTGCCGGTTGATTGTTGAGCACCATGGCCGTGATAGGCGTTTGTGTTGAGACGCTGCCTTGCTTCTCTAATACTTTGATGAGCGCTTCCGTGCCTGACCATTTGCCAGAGCCCTGAAAAGCCACGCCATACCCCGCTTGCTTGGACACGGTATTGGTGCCTGGTATAAAAAATTGCACCAGTCCGTCACCGGTATCTCGTACAATGTTCCAATCCACGCCGCGCTCAGTCCCTAAGTTCGAGCGAAACTCAAGGACTTGCACATCGAGCACCACCTGTTTGGACAGTTCAGCCTGATAATGATCAATCAAGGTTTGCACGGCCTGCATTTGGTCTGGTGTCGCGGTGACCGTGATCGAACTTAAACTGACGGAGGCCGAGACGGCACCTTGTGCTTTTTCACCGCCGCCCAGCAGAGATTTAATGTCATTAGCCACTTCGGTGGTGATGTCCACATCCGAATACTTCACGTTCAGGTATTGACCTTCAATGGTCGCTTCTCCTTCGGTTTGACTGCCCTGTGAGCCGAGTTGTCCATACATTTTCCCCGTAGGAATGTTCAGCGAAAAGGTGCGCGTCACACTCGCCGAGACCTCAAGTCGTCCTGAACGGTGTTCAATGCTGTACCCCACCTCACGCGATAATAGGTTGAGCACATCTTCTCGCGCGTTCGAATAGTTCAAGGTCACCGGAAGATTGGGGTTAATGCCTTCACCAAAAAAGACGGGCGTGTCGACGCCTACCATGATTTCTTCAAGCACCACCGATAACGGCATATCACTGACGTTCACGGTAATGGTCTCTTTCATCCATTCATCGCCTTTAGGCGGCGTCAACAGAGCGAACGATTGAGGCGGCTTACTGATGCGAGTCACCTTCGCTTTTTCAATAAAAGTACTCTTATCTGCGATCTCTTGTTGCACCGCCTTATTGCGTTCGATGTTGTCTTGATATTCTTGTGACGCGCAACCGGCTAACACCAGTGCGCCGAGTAATAGGGGTATCCACCTCATAAGGCTTCCTCAATAAAGACCTGTCCGGTCGAATCCAAAATAGACGCCGTGACGGGGTAACCGTCTAAGACCGTCGCCAACGCACCGTCAATGTCATCCCATGGCGTCAACAGGTAATAATCGGCGCTAAATTGATAATCATTGCTTGCGAGCCAAGAGCGCTTATGCGTCAACGACTCGCCCCAACGTAACTCGTAATTGAGCACCACTTGTTTCACCACCTCACGTAAGGATTGGCCACTGACGTACGTCAGGCGCGCTTTCCCGTCAAAGTCGTACACCCCTGCCACGGGCTGACCCTGGTAGGTGGTTTGCACCAAGTGCAGTTTGAAGCCCTGTTGCTTTTGAATGTCATCCCAGATTTTTTTAAAACTGCCGGTAAAGGCTTGTTTTTCCATCGGCGCATCCAAAAGCGCTTGATGCTCAGGCGTGATTGACCACGCGACATTGCGATAGCCTTCGCTTTTTAGCCAACGACGCAGCGCAATGCCGAGCGGCTCTCCCTCATACACCACGTACGTGGCCATGGGTTGAATCGCGCGTTTGGAAGGCTCAGAAGATGAGGCGCTTAAACGGGTATCGGCAAGCTGAACACTTTCAAGCCGCGATAGATCACGTTCAACCAGATTGACGTTGTCCAATTCAAAATATTCCCCTTGTCCGGTGTACGTCGGAGTTGAACACCCCGCAAGCAAGACGCAGGCGCCACCGATTAATAAGAGTTTGTTCATAGCAGCACCCCCTTTGAAAACGTAATGAGTTTGTGCTCTCTGTCCACAATGAGGCTGTTGCCTTCACCGATTAACAGTTGAAGCGCGTGTGTCACGGGCATCGTACGGTGCATCTTAGCCGCCGTCGGGATAGGCTTAATCAATATCCCCTGCGCACTTTTCGGGGCGGGGTAATCCGTCACAATGTGATACCCCAAAGGTTCAAGTAACCACGTGGCCGCCTCACCGACCGTCCTCACCTCTGGCGGGTAAAGCGTGCGAGCGGACACTTGTAGCGTGTCCACGTCAGGCAGTGGCATGGCAAAAGCATGAGGGGCAATCACGCCCCCCAAAATCAATAATGTCCTTGTTAATTTCACAGATAGTCCTCGTAGATGTTTCGCCAAGGCTTGAGGAAGACCTCATCCTCGATGATGATGTTCATGCTTTGGCCTGAACGAATGACGTTCGTTGGCCGCAGTTGAAGGTATTTTTGAACGTGTGGCGCCAGTTGATCACGCAGCCCTTGCGCCACTTCTAACTCATAGCTGCTGTCAGAGTCGTTGCCGGTTCCCTCATAAGAGGTGTTATTGGCCACCAACGCATACGCGGCGACGCCCAAAAATTGCTCCATCCAATGATGGTCAACTTGGTCGCTGATGCCCCCCATGCCCTCACGGTCGAGACCGCTCGATTTACTGGTGTCAATCTTGTTGCCGTCGGGCAGCACTATCCATGGCACACTCATCCCGACCACGCTATTAATGGCCTCATTCGCGCCGCTCATACGAAAACTCTTAATAATGAGCTCTGAGCCTTTGGGAATGAGCACCCACGTTTGGTTGACGTCCATGACGTCTTGAGACACCACCGCCTTAAACGTGCCTAAGCGGTCGCTGTTGGCTTTCATGACGGTGACCG